>NZ_JBFRDN010000018.1:0-115531 GCF_052113785.1 Phyllobacterium sp. TAF24
CCCCGGAATTGTGTCTCCGTAGATTCTCTTTGCTTCTTCAGCGAACCATTCAACATAGGACGCTCCATAAAGAATTTCGCTCTTGGCTTCCAATAGAGGTTTTCCCATCTCCGCAGTCAGAATTGATGCTAAATCATCGGCGTTTTCAATGATGTGGTTAAACCACTGACGCAGCAAATGGCCGCGTTCTTTCCCGGTCATCGCCGCCCAAGTCCGTTGGGCAATGTACGCTGCATCGATAGCAGTTCTCGTGTGATCAGTCCCCAAATCTGGCAGAATTGTTATGGTGGCCCCGGAGGAGGGATTTATCACGGCAAAACTGGCAGCAGTTGCTGTGCAGTCTATCCAGGTGCCTCCGATGTACGAACTGGCGCGTATAAGCGACGGGTCTCTTAATTCAACGGGTAAATTGTGATGATTCATCGTGCAATCCCCGCACGCACGTCAAGGATTGCGCTTTCCAGAACGTCGAGAGCCTCTGCCATTACATTGTCCTGAATTGTGATTGGAGCGAGAAATCGGATGACATTCCCGTAGACACCGCAGGTCAAAAGGATGAGTCCCTTTTCAAGGGCCGTAGCTCGCACCGAGTTGGCAAAATTCGCGTCCGGCAGCCCGGTTTTGTTGCTGACGAATTCAACTGCGTTCATAAAACCGGGGCCACGAATTTCGGCAATCTCGGGAACCGATGCTCGCAACGATTCCAATCGCTGCTTCAACCTTGAGCCAAGTGCGTTTGCGCGCGCGCACAGTTGTTCCTCCTCAATGATGTCGAGCACGGCGTGAGCTGCGGCGACGCCGATCGGACTGCCGGCGTACGTTCCTCCAAGTCCGCCAGAAACCGGCGCATCCATTAAATCGGCTCGACCAGTAACCGCAGACAAGGGAAAACCTCCTGCAAGGCTTTTGGCCATGACAATCAAATCCGGTGCAACGTCATGCGCGTCCATGGCAAACATGCGTCCGGTGCGAGCGAATCCAGTCTGCACCTCATCCGCAATAAGTGTGATGCCATGGATGTCGCAAAGTTTACGCAAAGCCAAAAGCAGGTCTCGGGGAGCTTCATAAAAACCGCCTTCTCCCTGGACTGGCTCAATAATCAGTGCTGCAACGCGTGCGGGATCAACGCTGGCCTTGAACAGCTTTTCGATTGCTTCCAGTGAGTCGGCAACGGTCACACCGTGTAGTGCCATTGGATACGGAACATGATAGACATCGCCCATCATCGAGCCAAAACCGACCTTGTACGGCGTGACTTTACCAGTTAGCGACATACCCATGAAAGTCCGGCCGTGAAACCCGCCTCCGAAGGCGATAATGGCAGATCGACCGGTGGCGGCCCGAGCTATTTTGATGGCGTTCTCAACAGCCTCGGCGCCGGTCGTAACAAAGATAGTCTTTTTGGCAAAATCGCCGGGTGTCAACGCATTCAAGCGTTCCGCCAGGTGAACATAGTGCTCATAAGGGACAACCTGATGGCACGTGTGCGTAAAGCGATCGAGCTGTGCTTTGACAGCTGCGATGATTTTCGGATGGCGGTGACCAGTATTGACAACGGCAATACCAGACGCGAAATCGATATAGCGGCGACCTTCGACATCCCATATCTCGGAGTTTTCCGCCCTGTCTGCATAAATCTGGGTAGCCATAGCTACGCCACGGGATATCGCGTCATTTTTTCGAATAGAGATTGCAGAGTTGGTCATGATCCCTCGGTCAGCGTGGCTGGTGACGATAATTGATGTGGTGCAGGAAGCTTGGGTGATGGGTTGGCACTCAGCGCCGAACACTTTTGCCGACATAACCCTTGAGCAACGGGAGACTGACAGCGGCGAATACCAGTTTTGCAACATCGCCAGGAAGGAATGGCAGGAGCCCCCAGGCGAGAACGGGTTTGTCCCAGCCGACGGCGAACCCGAGCCAAACGAGCCCCGGAATGTAGATCATCGCGTTGCCTGCCAGCATGGCCAAGGCGGTCCAAAGAGGGTTGCGATCCCAGCCGCGCTTGGCAAGCCATCCGCAAATTGCAGCAGCGGGAAGATAACCAAGCAGGTATCCGCCTGTTGGGCCAAGAAGATAGGCGAGACCGATACCCTTCTCAGGAGTGCCCGCAAATACCGGCAGGCCAATGGCTCCTTCAAAAAGATACAGAGCAACAGCCGCAGGACCAAGACGGACACCCATTGTCATACCAATGAAGATCACCATTAATGTCTGCATTGTCAGTGGGACTGGATAAAATGGTATCTGGATTTTTGCAGAGGCCCACAGCGCGCCTGACGCCAGCATCACAAGTACTGCTTTTTGCAAAAGCGAAGCTCGGCGATTGAGAAGATTGCCGAGAAGAACAGTGCTGGGTGACGATGTGTTGATGGTCATAGTGTGAATCTCCAAATTGATGATCTGACTGGTGCGTTGAGAAGCCTACGGCATGTCACGCTAGATCTTCGATCTCCGGAGAGATCGAAGATTATCTTATGAAAAGCGTTATCTTGCGGAGAGAAACCATTCTCTTTTGGCAAAGGTCAGTCCAACAGCATAGATACCAAAGGCAATGCCAGCGGTGGCTGGTGCCGATAGATCGGCAAAGGAGCCTCCAGAAAGATGCAGGCTAATTCCAACCGCTGCCGCTATGAACCAGGCAGTGATGCCCAGAGGGTTGAAGGCGGGGACGTGGCTGGCACGATACTCAATCGTGTCGCCAACAATGCGCCTGTAATGATCGCTCAGAATGTGCGCCACAGCGATGCCAACCCATGCAACAACAAAGATGCCCTGATAAGCGAGCGCCTGAAGTAGATAAGTGAAGACGTCAGCGAGCATCAAAAGATAGACGATTGCACCCACAACGGTTGCCCACCCAATGCGCCCAAAAGGTAACCTGCCAAACAGCTGGACGAGTGCCTCCAAGTTGACGGCGGCGAGATAGTAGTTGGCAGTATTGATGCGGGTTTGCGTGATCCAGACAAACAATAATCCCCAGAACCCCATCAATTTGAGAAGGGCCAACAGCACTGTGACTTCAGTTACTTTGCCCAGATCCGGCACAGTTCCAATCATGAACATCCCGAACAGGCCGCTGACGAGAAACACCATGATATAGAATGGCATGCCAAAGTTGAACCAGGCATGATAGCCAGCATCTTCCTGACGCCCGAAACGGGCGTAGTCGAAGGTGAACATCATGAGGACCCAAACGCCCATATAATAGACGAAACAGGACCACCAGCCACCAGCCGGCTCTCCATTTGCAGGACCAAGATTGAGCCATTTGTCGGTGTATCCGTATTCACCAACGGCAAGCGCAACTACCACTATCAGGCCGAGAATGTAGAAGGGCAAAAGAACTCCGTTGAATTTATCCAGCCACGTCTGGATACTGCCGAAAATCAAGGGAACGCTGTAAAGCACTACAAGAAGCGCCGCGATTGGATATGATATCGAAGGGAAAATCGTGTTGATCCCCACAGCAATGACGGATCCTTCAAACACAGCGTAGTAGATAGCGGTTGCACAGAAGATCAGTGTGGCAAGGCCTGCTCCGACATTGCCGAACAGGACACGCGAGAATAGTGCAACTGATAAGCCCGAACGTATGGCAAAACGGCTGAGTACAGCGTTGATAAGACCATAAGTGATCACGGACAGGATCATGCCGATAATTGCGTTGCGTGTGCCAAAACTGATAGCCAGTGCCGCTCCAACAACGATATAGAACACGGCACTGCAAACTGCCCACCATGCCATTGTCAGTGCCATTTTTGGCATACGTGCATTGGGAGGGACGGCACTGTTGGAGTAGTCGAGATTGTCCGCTTCCGCGGCTGATATCTTTGCCATGGTAGTTCCCCTTTTTATATTTCTGGAATGGAGCGCACTGGCGATCCGGTTTCTGACCGGACGCACGTTTATTCTAGTGCATGGCGGATGCGCCGGAGCAGCACCGCGCGGTCGGCCCGCGCTGCAAGCGCCGTGTTCATGTCAACTTCGACAAACCTTGTTGGTGTATTGGGCTGCATCTGCCCGATGACATCCATATCCGCGGAAATAACAGTTCCGATCGTGCAGTAACCGCCGCCCGAAACCGCATCCCTGTGAAGGATGATCGGCTCGGTGCCGTTCGGTACCTGAATTGAACCATATGGATAGCAGCTGTCGACGATATTTGACGGGTCAGAGCCAGCTCCGAAAGGTGGCTCGCGATCAACGAACTGCAAAGCCCGCCCGCCCCGGAAGCGGTATCCCATGCGATCCGCTTCCGACGCAACTTTCCATTGATCTTCGAAGAAACTGCTCGTGGAAACCTTTTGTAACCGGTGCCAGTAAAGCCCTGGCAGGACGCGAAGCTCTACCGGTGTTGATGTGTTGGGCCTGAGTGAGCTTTCCAGCGCTAACCCTTCTCTCAATCGTCCGGAAGGACCAACTGGCAACTCGTCATTCTTGGCTATTGCCCTTCCTTGAAAACCTCCAAGTGCCCCTATGATGTAAGTCGACCGACTGCCGAGGACGATCGGCACATTGATGCCTCCTGCGACGGCGATGTAAATCCGAGCGCCCGTAGTCAGAAATTCAAAGCTGAGGGTTTGACCGGCCTTAACGTCGATTGCTGTCCAGCCCGGTTTTGCCTCACCATTGATCTGCATTGGCATGTCCGCGCCGGTAACTGCGATGAGCGTATCCTTGGTGAATTCCAATTCCGGGCCGACAAACACGGCTTCAAGGCAAGCTGCGCTCTCTTCATTGCCAACGAGGAGATTTGCCGCGCGCAATGCGAGGCGATCCATGGCGCCGCCGAGTGGAATGCCAAGATGGAAATAGCCAGGTCGGCCGAGATCCTGGATTGTGGTCGATAAACCTGGGCTGATGACCTTAATAACCATGGATCATTCCCTCCAGTTTACCATTGTAGCTATTGATGTCTTCCTGGAATTCCCTCAGATCGAAGGTAACGTCGCGTATTGTTGGAATGAATCGCTCTGTGGACACTTCACCGATCATCTCGTCGTATTCTTCGCGTCCTATCGGTTTGAATTTTACGATGTCACCTGGGCGGAAGAAAACCATGAAGTCTCGGAGGTAGCTTGTCTTTTGCTCGGGATCGAATATTGGCATGGGCGTAACGCCGAACATCTGATACCCCCCCGCACCACGGACGGAATAAATGCAGGAGAAGCAACCACCATGGCCAATGGTCAGCTTTGGTGTATCTGTGCGAGGTCGCAGGTACTTTGGCACCTGCAACTGCCTCGGTTTATCCACCATCTGATACATGAACGGCAGGCCGGCGACGAAGCCGACCATCGATACGAACCATGGCGATCCGCTGTGGGCCTCTATGAAGTCGTTCACGCTTCCAAGGTTATTGATGCGTGCAGCATATTCGAGATCTGTCGAGCTCGGATCCTGGTGCCGTTCTCGAAAGCGCATCAAGGTTTCGTGTGTCCAGGGATCCTCATAAAAAACGGGAATCTCAACGATGCGTGTTTTGATTGTCGGCTCTGCCTTTTCTGCCGCCTTCTCAACAGCTTGTACTTCGGCCAATATGTCGTCTGGCTTTATTTGATCCGGATTGAATTTGATCTGGAAGGAGGCATTGGCTGGACAGATTTCCGTCACACCTTTGATGCCACTTGCGCGGATGGCATTTGTTACCGAGAGGCTTTTGAAAAAGGCCCCGAGCGACATGCTCTCGTTGCATTCGACAAAGAGATGTTCGTCACCACCAAAAGAGTATCGGCTCTTCATCACACAGTCTCCTGGATTGCCTGATCAGATGACGCAGGTGGACTGAATTTGGTTTCAAGCCAGTTTTCGAGAAAACGCGTGTGGAAATTGCCAATGGCGATATTTGGATCGTTGGCAAGAGCAACATGCAGTGGGATCGTTGTTGGGATCCCTTCAATCCTCAATGAGCTCAAAGCCGCTTTCAACTTAACCAAACACTGGCTGCGGTCAGCACCGTGAACGATGAGTTTGCCTAAGAGAGAGTCATAGAATGGCGGAACCACATAGCCTGGATAAAGCATCGTGTCGAAGCGAACGTACTTGCCTTGCGGAACACTGATCCGGTCTATTGTGCCTGGAAATGGCATGAAGTCTTTTGACGGGTCTTCGGCGTTAATACGGCATTCGATTGCGTGGCCGGTGATTACAATATCTTCCTGGCGAACGGAAAGTGCCTCGCCTCCGGCAATTCGCAGCATCTCCTGAACAAGGTCGATACCAGTGATCATTTCCGTAACGGGATGTTCGACCTGAATGCGCGTGTTGACCTCGAGGAAATAAAACTCCTGACTGGCTTCATCGTAAAGATATTCAACGGTACCGGCACCGCTGTAACCGACCGAGCGTGCCAATGAGACTGCACTGTCACACAGGCGCTTTCGTACTAATTCCGGTAAACCAATTGCCGGTGCTTCTTCCCATACTTTTTGTCTGCGTCGCTGCAATGAGCACTCACGCTCAAAACAATGAACGAAATTCTTGCCATCACCGAGAATTTGCACTTCGATATGACGCGCGTTGGAAATTGCCTTTTCGATATAGAGGCCGCCGTCACCGAAGGCTGCTGCTGCCTCTGCCGAGGCCTGCGGGAAGTGCCGCTTGAAATCGTTGAGGTCTTGTGCGACGCGGATACCGCGCCCGCCGCCGCCGGCTGCAGCCTTGATCATTACCGGAAAACCAATAGTCGAGGCGATTGAAGCAGCTTCTTCGACATCAGCAATGCGTCCGCCACTGCCAGGAACGGTTGGTACGCCGGCTTTTGTCGCCTGTTCACGGGCCGCAACCTTGTCACCCAATAGCCGTATAGAAGCACCATCAGGTCCGACGAACTTCATATTGGCCTCTACAACGGCATCGGCAAAATCTGCGTTTTCAGCCAAAAATCCATAACCGGGATGAACCGCGTCAACTTTAGCCATTTTGGCTGCAGCAATGATCGCTTCAATATTCAGATAGGATTTCTTTGCGGCGGCCGGTCCAATCTCGATTGCTTCATCTGCAAGCTTTACTGCCAGAGAGTTTGCGTCGGCGGCGCTATAAACCTGGATAGTACGCAAACCTAGCGCTTTGGCAGCGCGATTAATACGAACCGCAATTTCTCCACGGTTGGCGATCAGAATGGAATTGATGTTCATGGCTCAACCTCTGAAAGAACTTGCCCTGCCATAACGGCATCACCATCATCGACCAGAAATCTGATTTTGCTTCCGCTGATGCGGGCCTTGATCTCGTGAAAAGATTTCATGACTTCAACGATGCCAATGACATCCGAAGCATCAACAGGATCGCCATCGCGCTTGAAAGGGTCGCTATCTGGCGATGGGCTGCGGAAGAATATGCCTGGAATGGGGGATTTGATTTCAAGTACGGACATCATTCATCCTCTCGCGGTCAACGTGGACGGGTGCGCCAATTCGGACGCCGGAACAATCTTGATACCGTTGGCGATCAGCGCATTGCGCATTGCCTCAGCAATCTCAAGGCAGCCAGGAGTGTCGGAATGAAAACAGATAGACTCGAACTTGATGTCGATATCATCGCCATGAATTGTCCTGGCTTTACCTTCTTTGCAGGCCCGAACTACTTTCTCGGCTATCGAGCCCGGATCGAGGTGAGCCGTCCGGCGGGTAAATACTATTGAACCGGTATGATCGTACTCCCTGTCCGCATAGAATTCGCGGATGGCTGGTTGGCCCGCTTCAACGGCGGCCCGATAAGTCTTTGAGATATCCATGCAATAAATGAATGCGTTAGGGGCAGTTGTCCGCATCGAGTTAACAAATAATCGCGACATTTCTTCATTGCCGGCCAGTTCCATGTATAGCGCTCCATGAGGTTTTACATGTTGAAGACAGGTATCGTGACGGCGCGCAAACTCACGCAACGCGCCAATCTGGTAGATGATGTCGTTGACGATTTCTTCGCTTGAGCCGTTAATTCGCCTTCTGCCGAAACCTTGCAAATCTCTGTAGCCTGGATGAGCGCCTATGCCGACGCCGTGTTGTGCCGCCAGTCGGACAGTTGCATCCATCAGGTTTGGATCGCCCGCATGAAAACCCGTTGCAATGTTGGCCGAGCTGATGATCGCCATCAAGTCCGTATCGTTGGCGTCGCCGACCCGCCAATGTCCGAAGCCTTCGCCCATATCGCAATTTAGATCGACAGCCGATAACGGCATTATGCCTCCATTTATTCATCACAGCCTTGAGGCTTTTGTGTTCCGTTTATTTTTTTTGAGGTTACGACAGTGAATGGTCTTTGAAAAATTCTTAAATGCGATAATGAATATAAAAATATCAGATAGTGAAGAATTGCCCTCGGATGGTTGAACATCCATAAATTTCAGTGAAAAAGGCAAATGTGAACGTATTTATATCGCATGTGAGCACTTGCCGTTTGCTGAACATCGCTTTTATAGATATTGCTAGTCTTAAAAATAGAAAAATGGTGGTAGTTCAATGCCTATGAGTCTGCGGCAAATCCGATATTTTGTGGCCACTGCGGAATATGGGCAGATATCGCAGGCTTCGGCCGAGCTTCGAATATCACAGTCCGCCATAACGACGGCCATCAAAGACCTTGAGCAGACAGTGGGCGTCGAGCTATTCAATCGATCGGCACAAGGGATGGAATTGACGACTGCCGGACGGCAGTTTCTTTTTCACGCGTATGACATCCTCAACAAGGTGAATGAAGCCACAAACCTGCTTTTACCTGCCAGTGACTTTTCCGGCGAACTGACTGTGGCCGCCTCTTACACGGTATTCGGTTACTTCCTGCCCCAGCATCTGGGCCGTTTGCGCCGAGCTTGGCCCAACCTCAGCATTCAATTGTTTGAGCTTAATCGTGAAGCAATTGAAGAGGGGTTGTTGGCAAATCGTTATGATATGGCCGTTCTGCTCACATCCAACGTCATCAACCCGGATCTGACGACGGAAACACTTATGAGCTCGCGCCGCCGGCTGTGGGTCCCTGCCAGACATCCGCTTTTATCAAAGGAAGCCGTTGGCCTGAGGCATATTGTCGAAGAACCGTACATTATGCTGACCGTAGATGAGGCAGCGCACACGTCGCTTCGATACTGGAGTACGACCTCATATCGACCAAACGTCACCTTACGTACGTCGTCAGTGGAGGCGGTACGTTCCTTGGTAGCAGACGGTCATGGCGTTACAATTTTATCTGACATGGTGCTGCGCCCATGGTCTTTGGAGGGCAAGCGCATCGAGACCATTGTACCTACGGAAGCTATTCCATCAATGGATGTCGGTTTAGCTTGGAGACGTAACGCTCAGTTTACACCAGCAATGGAAGCTTTCCGCACTTACTTTCACCAAACATTCTTTCTGCCATCAAATAGGTGAAGTGAACCTGGTCCTGCTTCGAACGTCAGGAAAAAAGGCGCGAAATTGCACCTTGATCATGACGGACATCCCCGATGTTGATTTCCACTAGCACTACTTTGGCAGATTAATCTTTGGTTAACGATGATCGTCCATTTTGGGCACTTCAACAGGGGTGCGCAGGATGGCGGAGCAGGATGTTGCACTGACGGATTGGCTTCAGCCATTCGTTGAGAAACTTGGTCACAAGAAGCGGCGGCAGATGTGTCCGGTGTATATTTCGGGTCTGATCGGACCTGGTGATCGCAAGAGTATCGAGCCGATGGCGGAACGCCTTGCGCCCGATCACTACGACCGCCTTCATCATTTCATCTCGGATGGTATTTGGGACGCCGGTCCTCTTGAGACGGAATTGGCGGTGCAGGGTGACAGATTGGTTGGAGCTTCTGATGCGTTTCTGGTGATCGACGATACTGGTCTGCCGAAGAAGGGGGACCATTCCGTTGGAGTCGCGCCGCAATATGCGTCGATGCTGGGTAAGCGCGCCAATTGCCAGACGTTGGTATCGTTGACGTTGGCGCGGGACGAGGTTTCTGTCCCGGTCGGCTTGCGGTTGTTCCTGCCCGAGAGTTGGACCAGTGATCGGGATCGCATGGCAAACGCTGGCGTTCCTGAGCTATCGCGCGTCTCCCGCACCAAACCTGAAATTGCTCTTGAAGAGATTGATCGGCTGATCACGACAGGCCTGCGGTTTGGCACAGTGCTGGCTGACGCAGGCTACGGTCTGTCGGCAGCGTTTCGCCAGGGGTTGAGCGCACGGGGGCTCACCTGGGCAGTCGGCATTCCCAAGCACCAGAAGGTCTATCCCGATGATGTCGCATTGATCTTTCCTGTCTCCGGTCATGGCCTGCCGCGTAAGCATTCCATCCCCGATACGCTATCGACAGCAGCCGAAACGATCCTTGCAGCTTCTGCGTGGAGGAAAGTCAGTTGGCGTCGTGGCACGAAAGGTCGATTGGCGGCGCGCTTTGCTGCTGTCCGCATTCGGATCGCTGATGGCAGCCCACAACGTATCCTCGACAAGGGACAACAGCATATGCCAGGCGAAGAGGCGTGGTTGGTCGGCGAGTGGCGCTCGAATGACGAACGCAAGTATTATCTCTCCAACCTGCCGGCCGAGACAACACTGAAAGAACTCGCGGCGACCATTAAAGCTCGATGGGTCTGCGAACAAGCCCATCAGCAGATGAAGGAAGAACTCGGCCTCGATCATTTCGAAGGCCGATCGTGGCAAGGCCTTCATCGACACGCGCTGATGACAATGATTGCATATGCCTTTCTGCAACATCAGCGCCTGCACAAGGCAACGCGGGAAAAAAAGGCAGCGACATGGCCCGCCTAAACCGACACTACCAGCCATTCGGCGCGCAGTCATAGCCGCGCTCTCAAACCATCATCCACTACAACGATGTCCACACTGCCGCGTCAGGTTCCAAATGAACCCAAAATCAATTCTGCCAAAGTAGTGCTAGGGTCAGGACCCATTAAATTGCTTGATTCAGTGGCGGCGCGAGGAGGCGCTGCCATGAGTGATCTGATCTGATTATCGCAGTCGCAGATGCGTCGGATCGAGCCATATTTTCCGCTGTCGCACGGCATGCCCCTGGTGGATGACCGTCAGGGTGTTAGCGGCATCATCTTCGTGATCAGGAACGGGCTGCGTTGGCGGGATGCTCCCGGATTACGGCCCCGAAGACGATCTACAACCGCTTCCTCCACGGAGCCGGCGGGCGCGTTCAACAAGATCTTCTCCGCGCTCTCGGCCAAAGGTGGCAAGCCTGACCAGCCCATGATCGACGCCACCCATCTCAAGGCGTATCGGACCGCAGCTAGCCTTTTAAAGAAGAGCCTGTTTCCCGACGTATCAGGCGCACCAAAGGTGGATTGAACTCAAAGCTCCACGCCGTGTGCGATGGCCAAGGGCTCAGCGAAGGCCAGATGAGTGATTACAAGTGCGCTGCCCTGATACTCAACGCCTTACCCAAAGCCCAATCGTTGCCCAGTGACAAAGATTACGCCGCCGACTGGTTCCGCACTGCGCTGGCCGAGCGCAACATCTCTGCCGGCGTCCTATCCAAGACCAACCACAAAGTGCCGATCTTCCATGACAAGGCGCTCTACCGCCAGAGGCACAAGATCGAGAACATGTTCGGCAGGCTCAAGGACTGGCGACGCATCTACACCCGCTACGATTGTTGCGCCCACACCTTCTTGTCCGCCATATGCATCGTCGCAACCGTCATATTCTGGCTCTAATCAAAGAGTCCTGAGCCTAATTTAGTTTGGAGACCATGAGGAAATGTGGGGCAGAATACGAAATTGGCATAGTGAGCCATAGTCTGGTCATTGCATTCTATAGAGACCATCATCACTTGAAAAACGCCGTGGGATTGGCAGTTATCTGCAATTAAGATCGCGGCATGACCCGGTTCCTCACGAACTGTGCTCAGGTGCCGTGATATTATAGTCCCGCGGGATAGTGGACGTAGCAGAGAACCACTTGGACGCGCGGGTTCGCTGCTGATGGAAATCGAAGGCAACACGATCTACAAAAAGCTCTTCCACTCGCCACACCAGAGCATCATCGGTCTGCGACACATTAAAGGAGATGCAACCAGGCTCCGCTCTAGTAAGGCGAAGATGATCCGGAAGATACTGCTTAACCAGTTCGATATCCTTTATCGAACCGCAACATAGGAAACCGGACAGTCTAACCGGACCTAATCTGTAATCCATACCTACACCATCTTATTTCGGGTTTTGGGCTTACAACCCCAGAAGCCTTTGTTTTATTGATGTATCACGCTGATTTGCGCTGTTGTTTTGAGAACGGCGACGAGTTCGCTCTGCTGATTGGTTTCCGTCTTGCGGAAAATGCGCACGAGATAGGAGCGCGCTGTTCCGTAACTGATGCCGAGAAGCAGCGCGCTGTCTTTTAGACTTCGTCCGGCCGCGAGCATCCTTGCCAGYCGTGCTTCAGAATCAGTTAACTGGTAGAGCCGCGTCAGGATTTCCTTGGATGGAACGAGGGCTGCCGCGTCGACTTTAGTCATAACAAGCAGAAGGCGCGCTTCGTAGAAGAAATTGCGTGTAGCGCCGCAAATTGGAATGACGTGGGCCAGCTGGCGATCAATTCCACACGAAACTGGAATAGTCTTGGCGCGGGGAGCCAGTCCCGCACGCATCTCCGTTATCCTTTTCCGGCTTCTCGGCGCGGCGCCAGGCTGCCAGGAGGCGTTCAAGATTGGAGAAGCTGCCGGTATATCCGCGGTGCTTGATGTCGTGAAACAGGTGCCGCCCACGGCGGTTGCCATCCGTCTAACCGGCTCAGTTCTGAGTGGAAACCAACACTGGTGGAGGCTGTGCGGGCGCAAAACCGCACGGATCAACCGGAATGACATTCTCTGTTGTCGTTCCGGGCGAGGGGAACCGTTCCTTTTCCCCTCGCGCACCCTTATCCCTGCGCTAGCCGCTAAACTGAAAGCGACCTTCGTCGCTTGGTCAGTCTTTTCCTTGGGACACAATTGTGTATTCGGCTTTGTTTGCAACATCTCGCGCGACTGTCCATCACCAAAACCGGCGCTGCTATGTTTGGCCTGTCCCCTGCATCCTTTCATTTTCGGTTGAACCCACCATGGAAAAGAGCCCTCGCGTGCTCGCCATACCGCGCTTCTCATCAAATGGATGAGTGCCATTCATGATGTTTAGTCCTGCCTTTCCGGGCAGCACGAGATCATGGCAAGCAACTTGCCTTGCCAGATGTTCGTGGGGGACTGGTGCAAGGGATCGTTCCCTTCGCTTGCAGATTGATATTCCGCTGCGCCAAATGTCCGATTGCTGGCCTCGCGATGTCCTGATGCGATCTTGTGATGATCTGTCTTCCGGGTTGCCTCTTCTTCCACCTCGCGTGAAAGCCGATGCTGAGCGGCTGCGTGGCATGAAAATGCCAGATATCACTGTGTCGCCCTCATTGCCCTGGATGAACTTAAGGTTAGCCGAAATCACGCTGCCTCGCTCTTTGTCCGGTGCGTTGTCTTGTAATGGATGACTAGGCCCGGCTGTYTCGGCAAGCAACGGCGGGTCCGAACGATTTTCCCCTTGGCTGCGCCAATTCCTCGCGACCGGCTTCGCCGTCAAAATCATCCGCTCAGTCCAAGAACCTCGCTTCGTCCCCGCCGTCCTCCACATGTGTTGCGGCCCTCTCGGGGTTTCACCCCTGCGGGTGCATCCCGGCCTTTTGCCGATCCTTAAACGTATCCATCGACAACGCGAACAAAGGAGCAAACGCGATGACCGACAACCTCGTAAACTTCATCCAGATCAACGAAAACGACACGATCACAGGCAACATTGCCACAGTCGCCTTCGACATCGACATCACAGGCGAGAAGCTGAACAGCGACAACCCGAAGGCTCCGGTCTTCAAGCTCTTCGCCAAGACACCCCGCGGCCGCAAGATCGAAATCGGCGGCATCTGGGAAAAGAAGGCCGCAAAGGGCACGACCTACTACACCCTGTCCGTCAACACCGGCTACGACAAGCTCAATGCCAACCTCGGCCGTTACCCCGGTCAGGACGACACAACCCTCATGGCGGTCATACCGTGGGATTGAACATCCAAGCAGAAGGGAGCCCGCAAGGGCTCTTTTCCGTTGAAAGCGACAACGAAAACCGAAAGGATGCTGATATGACCTATACAATCGAACGCGCAAAGAATGGTACATGGCAGGTGATAGACCTGCGCACCCGCGAAACCTACGGCTCCGATTGTTCTGATATCGAGGAAGCACAGAAGCGCTTGAGCCAGGCTGAAGCCGATGCCGCCATGAAAAAGATGTTCTGCCGCGCCGGATCCTGCTCGCTCTGACGACTGCAGGCCGCGGTGCGGTTGCTGTGCCGGTTTGGGTTCTTTTCGGCTGAAACGAACCAAGGAGAGGCGTGTCATAGGTCTCAAAATCGTGCATGATGCTTATGGATCGGGGGTTTGCCGGTTGCTGGCTGGCTGTGAAGGGTACTCCGGAGCCTTTCGTTTGTATGGACCTGAATGGTGCAGAACAGAACACGATGACGCCGCTGCAGCCCGAACCGGACCGCGTTGATCATGGGACGCTGTAGGGTAGGTGAGGGCTCTTGAAACTTTACTGTCATCTTGAGGGTTGAATGATCCATAAATATCAGGGCGATCCGCCTTGCGGCCGCGCTCTATGCCTGTGGCACCGAGCCAACTATGTTGTCTCGTCCGATACCGGTAACGATCGCTATCGCAGGCACGTTAGCCTTTGCGGTAAGGAGCGAAAAGACACTCCAAGGCAATGACGAGGATAAAGGACAGGCCCTCGGCAACCCTTCGGCGCCGTTTGGATTACGCGGTCCGCCTCGGGCCTGATCAAAGACGAGCGGCCGATACGCGGCCGCGCATTTTCATCGGTTGAGAAGAGGGGCCTAAAAGGGCGCTGCCCTTTTCCCCTCGCAAACGAAAAACAGGCATTCCCCAATCTTCCGCGCTGCGCTTGTGCAGACCTGCGGTGCGCTGCGCGCACCTCTGGTCCTCATCCCCGATGGGATTCGGATGGGGAGACCCCTTCCTGTTTTTGCGTTTGCCTCCCCGAAATCCCGGACTTCGCCAGTCGGTCAGGAGAGCAGGCGAGACCTGCTCTCGCTGCCTCAAACCAAGAGGCACGATCAACCGGAAATGGAGAGACTTTGTGAAATGACCGACACAACAATGATTGCACTCGACAAACTGGACCTCGATCCCAAGAACAGCCGCAAAACCATGACCAATGAAGCCATCGAAGAAATGGCGGCGAGCCTGAAAGCCAACGGACAGATTCAGAACCTTGTTGTCAGGCAGGGTGAAAAGAAGGGCTATTTTCTTGTCACAGCTGGCGGCACCCGATGGGCAGGCTTTAAGCTGCTTGCCGCCAATGGCGACATCAAGAAGAGCCACAGCATCCGTTGCATCGTGCGCAGCGAGGAAGAAGCCACGGAAATCAGTCTGGCAGAAAACTTGATCCGTTCGGATATGCATCCTGCCGATGCCTTTGCTGCCTATTTCAAATTAGTGGAAGAAGGCAAAAGCATTGCCGACATTGCCGCCCGTTTTGGCAAGACCGAACATCACGTCAAACAGCGTCTGGCACTGGCGCGCGTATCGCCCGTCATCATCCAGCTTTACCGTGATGAAGAAATCAGCTTCGAGCAGCTGCAAGCCTTTACCGTCAACGATGACCATGCCGAACAGGAGCGCGTCTGGAACGAGCTGCCAAGCTGGAACAGGGAGAGCTATACCATCAGGCGGACTCTCGCCAGTGCCGCAATTTCTGCAACTGACAAGCGCGTCCGCTTCATTGGCGGTCTTGAGGCATTCGAACAGGCTGGCGGGTCAGTGCGCCGTGATCTTTTCGACAAACCCGACAGCGGTTTCGTGCTTGATGCGGCCAAGCTGGAAAGCATGGTTGCCGAGAAACTGCAGGACGTCATGCAACAGGTGGAAGCCGAAGGCTGGGCCAATGTGGAAATCATTCCCGAATACGACCATGCAAATACCTGCCACTTGCAGCGTTTCTGGCCGGAAAAGCGATCACTTTCGGAGCAGGAGCAGGCCGAGCTTGATGCGCTCGAAGCGGAATCCGACGAACTGGAAGGCCTGATCGAGAACGGTGACGGTGACGAGGAAGAAACTGCGGAAGCGGAACGCAGGATCGAGGAAATCAACAAGCTTATGATGGCGGTTGAACATCGTGCGCAAACCTATGCGCCGGAAGTGATCGCGACAGGGACAGCATTCATATCGCTCGACTATCAGGGTAGACCATCCATCCAGCGGGGTTTCGCGCCACGTGTCGAACAGGCCAATGAAGGAGACAACGACAACGGAACGTCAATGGATGATGGCAAGACGGCTGCAAAAGCTGAAATCATCTATCCGGCGACTTTGATTGAAAGCCTCTCAGCACAGAAAACCGCGATCCTGCGGGCAGAGCTTATGAACAACAGCCATGTTGCACTTGCCGCTACGGTTCATGCCCTGCTGCTCAAAGTGAACGGTGCAACTCGATACGATGCGCAGACCTGCCTGAAACTCTCGGTCAGTGTTGAAGCCATTGACCGGCGCGTCGAAATGACAGGCGGCAGCATCGCACTGGATGAAGTCACACAGAGAGTAGAACAGATCGGTGAAACGATCCCGGGCAAACCTGCCGATCTGTGGGAGTGGTGCCTTGAGCAGTCAACGCAGCAATTGCTTGATCTGCTTGCCTTTGCCGCCGCGCAGTCCGTCAATGTTGTTGTACTCAAACATGACAGCAACAGCGAAGCCGTTCAGCACAGCCATCGTTTGGCCGAGGCTCTGAACATTGACATGACCGGCTCGTATCAGGCGACAGGAGAAAGCTGCTTCCAACACCTTAATCGCAACAGCATCCAGATTGCGGTTGAACAAGCAGCGGGATCACAGGCAGCGCTCGCAATTGCCAGTGCCAAGAAGAAGGCCGAAGCTGTTGTCATTGCCGAACGTCTGGTCAAAGACACCAACTGGTTGCCGGAGCCGATGCGGTTCGAACAGCCGACGGCAGCAATAGCGTCCGATCCAGAGAGTATTGACGACATCGAGAATGATGATGATGCGGACGTGGAGACGGATGATTTCGAAGAAGCCGCTGAGTAGCAAGGAGAGGGGCGGCGCAAGCCGCCCAATTCCTACCGAATATCATTGCAATAATCAGGATATTCTGTATTATACAGAAAATACAGAATACGAGGAAGCCATGGCCACCAAAGTATCAACTGCCGAATTCATCCGCCATTTTGGCCGGTTTCATGATCAGGCGCAAAAGGAACCTATAGTGCTGACAAAACACGGGCGCGATACGGTTGTTGTCCTGTCTAAGGAAGAATTTGAACGCATGCAAGGCAATGGTGATCCGCGCCGGGTTTTTGCAATGGGCGAGACACCTGCCGATCTGGCAGAAGTTTTGCTGAATGGACTGGACAGCCAGATTGCCGAACTGGAGGCTAAAGCGGATGAATAAGGAATCGCGCTTTAGCAGCGGAGCAATCGTTCGTTATCCCTACCTTTGGCGCTGGCAATCGGATAAGGGGCGAGAGCATGGCGAAAAAGATCGTCCGGTTTGCCTTGCAATGGCTCTTCCCGATCCACGCCAGAAGCTCACACATCTGGTCATCCTTGCTATATCGGGCACGTCACCGCTCGATGAGCAATCAGCTATCGAGATTCCATCGCTGGAAATCAGGCGGGCAGGGCTGCGTGAACATAAACGCGCTTGGCTGACAATCGGCGAATACAATTATGACGTGTTAGAGCGATCTTACAATTTTGATCCTGCGCAAGAGCCACAAGGTCGATTCAGTGACAAGTTTCTGCTCGAAATCCAGCGCACCTTGCGTCCATTGTTACAAGCAGCAAGAGGCAGGATTGATAGGACCAGGTAAGTAGCGACAAAACTAACGATATCGGCGCGCGCCCTCGTACAGTCCGCGGGCATCGAGCCCGATTCCTGCCCGTTTTCCTGAAGGCCGCGTCTCTCCCGCGCCTTCAGCCAAAAGCCTCGGTCAGCTTACGCTTGCCGAGGCTTTTTCGTGTTTTTGGAAAAATCAGATAAGAGTTCTTATGGAACTAACTAATTGATATAAAACAATAATTTATAATAATGCTAACGTAATGTTTGTAGAAGTCAATCTGCCGAAATTTCATCTGGGATTGCCGCCTGTACAGCTTCCTGATTGCTGGCATCGCTTTCGAGCCGATTGACCCCCAGGAGCCAGTCCCACGCGTCAGCGTCATTGGACAGATCCTCGCCCCATGCCTCGACTTCAGCCGGTGCCGGCACAAACAGAACCGGGCCAAGCTCCATCATCCGGCTTTTTGTAATGATGTGGTCAACGCTCAATGCGTGCACGATGCCGATGCCAGAATCCGGGGCACTCAAAAACAGTCTCAGTTCGGACGGCGACTTGATAATCGCGGGTTCACCCAGAATCGGATTGTCTCGCCGCAGTTGCAGGGCAAGCACGTATTTGCCACTACCCGGACCGCCATAGATGACGATTTTCGTCATCACTGACATTTCAGTGTTTCTTTCGTTTCGTCGGCGGAGCTTCCGGTGGCAGAAACAGGGGCGGGTTTGACAGGCGATACATTGCCATGGACACCATCGCCAATAAGTTAGCCATGGTCGTGGCGGCTGTCTGGAGCGCATATTCGTTCCCATGCTGTGCGGCCAGCTCCTGCAGGCCCTGCAGATACAGTTGACGTGCGTTCGGTTTTACATCTGTGGCCATGTCATCCAAGCTCCGCCAGATAGAGGCTGACCGTGTTCTCTTCCTCCTCGTGTTTGTCGAGGCCTTTGCGGCGGATTGTGATAACCTTACGCAAGGCCTTCACGTCATAGCCGTCGCCTTTGGCTTCCTTGTACACGTCCGATTTCTCAGCATTGTGCTCTTTGATCGTCTCATCAAGCCGCTCGATTTTGTCGACGAGCCGCTTTAATTTGCTGTTGCTGGTCATTTGCTGGTCTCTCTAACAAGGGGATTTTTCAGACAGGGCCTCGTGCGTGCACGTATGTGCACGCGAGAGACTACAATTTCAGGTAGGCGCGCAGCGCGTGTTCAGCGACGGCCGCTGCCGTTGTTTTGCGTTCCGCTGCCTTCACCTTCATTGCGATGATCAATCTGTCTTCGATGACTAGCTTCACCATCGATCGAGCGGGTTCACTGACCTTCAGCGCGACTGGTCTTCCCGACTTAGGAGCTGTCGAGTCGCTTGTCTGATTGTCCGGTACGGATGCCTGCGAGGTAGATAACAGCTCGTCGATTGCCAGATCAGGTTGTGTTTTTTGTGTATCGTTCGAAACGAATTGTTCAATTTTGTTCACGAACTTCTGCAGTGTTGTCTTTCGGGACATTGCTGTTTGCTCCAAAGAGAATTGTTTGTCTGCGCCTCGCGTGCGTGCATGTGAGGGCTAGAGTTTCAGGTAAGCACGTAAAGCTGCTTCCACGACTGCCGATGCCGTCGTGCGATCGTGTACTGCGCGGATCTTTGTTTCCGCTATGACTGTTAGATCCAGCTGGATCTGCAACCGCTCAATGGTACGTTCCGAAGACGGTGAGACGCGCTTCATCTCCAGATCAGGGATGGTTTGTTCATCCTGAACAACGGGCGGCTTTTGCGGGATCGGCGGCAAAATGGGCGAAGGTTGTTTGGATGCTTCGACCGTATCCACTTTATCGTTCCCGGCCGTCACGGCTTCGCCAATAAGCGAACTTATCTCGGTTGGACTGCGCCAGACCTGAGGGATGTCGAACTTGGTTGATGGTTTGTCTGTCATGCTGTACGCGCCAGAGCAACATCGTTCTCTTCCTTGATCGCATTCAAGATATCCTCGATCACGGCCCGAATATTCTGCCGGGCTTTTCCGACCTGGTCCTGTTTGGCTGGATCGTCGGAAATCTGAGAGAGAGTGCCTGCGTCTTTCGAAAACTGCTGATAGAGTTTTCGCAACCGGACAAAGTTTGGAAGGCATGGGAGCCTATTGTCGCGGATCAATGCGATAGCGTCATGAAATGCCGCCGTTTTCAAATCGATGCCGTCAACGCTATTTAAGACCAGACGCAAAGGAGCGCGCCTTAAGTTTTTCGACCATGCGAAGAGTTGCACCGCTTCTACCATTTCCATGACCGTCGCCTTGGTAGGCACGAGCGTCAGAGAGCTGGCGACAATGGCTGCAGTCAAAAGGTCGTTCATGGACCCTTGCACATCGACCAATACAATCTCGGCATCGCCCGGGTCCCCCAGTCGTGCTGTCAATTGTTCTATCGTAGCAGCTGGCTCTACAACCAAGCTTGGTGGCAGTGTTCCTACAAGGCGGCACCTCTCAGCCCACTTGAAACATGACTTCTGGGTATCGGCATCCAGAATGAGAACCTTGGTTCCATGTATCGCCAGTTCCGAGCCGATGAGCAGGCACAGGGTGGATTTTCCAACGCCGCCTTTTGAATTTGCAAATGTGATTACAGTCATGATGTGCTCCATAAAAGAGATTAGGAAAATGTATATAAGTAAATTACAAATGTCAAAGGTCGCCACTTATATAAGTTGTTACCTTCAAGCCTCTTGGTAGTGATTGTTGTGTCGTCGCTGCCATAAGTGTGGGCAGTTTTGGCGCTGTTCTTACTCTCACTGCTATACTCACCATTCCAACTTCTACCAATGATACCGCTTTACGCAGTGAGAACAGATATGGAAGTGATAGCCGTTTCTATAAAAGGGGACTGCGAGAAAAGTGATTATAAATCGATATATAGATGGCAGGAATGGCTAAACTGCGATACAGTTTATCCGTGTGCCCTCGCCGGACGGGCTAAACAGACATTCCGGCAGTCCTGCTTTGCAGTCCCGGATGTCGATGAAAGTCGGAGGATCGAACGAAGTGGTAAAGCCGCTTAAAACAAAGATGCTGCACCTGCGCCTTAGTGAGGCCGAACATGCCCGGTTTTTGGCAGCGATTGCGCCATTGGGCCACTCACAGAGCGAGGCTCTGAGGCGGTTCGTGCGTGCGACTGCGGGGCTTGGACCGACTTTTGACGATGATATTCGCTCGTCGATCCTGACAATGGTGCGCCAGATGCGTGGCATCGGCGTGAATATCAATCAGGTTGCGAGGTTGATGAACTCTGGCCGCGTACCACCCGACGGTGCACTTCAGCAATCATTCGGGCTCCTTCTGCAGCTGCTGGTGGATCAGGAAACATTGTATCTCGCCCTTTGCGGAAAAGCGGGGCGCCGCGCCAGATACATACTCGAGGGAACGACGGAATGACCGACAAACGCGCTGCGAGTGAAGAAGAAATTGCCGGTTTGTTTCAAGGTTTGGACGGGCTCACCGTTCGTCGCCGTTCTGTACGCAACGTGCCAGCAGCTGCGGCTGCACAGAATCCGAGCGTGAAAACTGCATCATCGAGAGCTGAACGCGGGCTGGTAGAGAGGACAGTTCTGAGCAAGAGCGGCCTCGCGGTCCAACAGGCAATTGTAAAGCTGACCCATCTCACACACGGCCGTCAGTCCATCGTGGCATTGTTCAAATCGATGTTTGGCGATGGAACTACGCTTGCATGTGACCACAGCGGCGTCACCTTCGGCACGCTTCAGGCCTTGAAGGTGGTGGTGGATACGTGGGTGGATGAAGCTGATTATCGGCGACCATCAAAAGATGTCTTTCGGTTCAGGCTTACCACCCCCGAAGGTCCGGAAATTAGAGAGCGATTGGAGAAATCTCTCCATGAAGTATTCGCGGGTCATTGCTACGCATGGACAAGCGGCTACGAGAATGATCGAGCTTGGTTACATGGAGTTGCCAGCACTTCCGCCCGTGATGCAGCCACGGGTAAAACACGCAGAATTGCAGATAAAGAGCTGGACATTGCCGTCATTCGCGAAAAATTGCAGGGGGCACTGAAGGCAGCCGTTCACTTCGAGCTTTATGGCTTTGACCATGGGTTGACCGGTTTGCGTCGTCAGGCAACCGCACTTACACGTGCAGGCACCATTGCTGCCAGGTCCGTGAGACCAGCCGAAGCGGGACAATCGGTCTCAGTAGTGACTTTCACGGACCGCGCCTCAATGTTTCGAGAGACCCGGCTCTGGCCGTTGCATTCCAGAACGCCGCGTGACGTGGCCCACATTCTCTTCTGTGCCAAAGAGGGAACGCCAGCTCTTGTGTATTATGAAGCAGTCCGCGAGATGCTCGCCATAGAATTCGCTTCATTCGACTACGTCTGCTCGCCGCACACGGATCACAGGAACATCTTCGCGCGTGCAACCGTGCGGATGGGATCGCGTGATGGCGAGCGGCTCAATCCGCGTGTGGCGGATCTGAAAAGATGGCGGCAAACTCTTTGCGCCGAGGCCACGGCGAGAGGCATACCGCTCCTTTCGAATATGCGTAAGGGAACACCGAGGCAAGAACCATGACCTATAGTCAGGAGTTACTTGCAGGGCTTGAGGGATTGAGCTTCCGCGTCCGTTCTCTTCGTCAGGCGGCGATCGACGCAAACCTTGTGCAGCAAGGTGTGTTCGATACTTCGAACAAAGGGAAGACAAGTCCGCCGGTAAAAGCCATCTCCCAAAGCGGCAAACCGCGCTCGGGCGTAGCCGTAAAGTCAGGTGCGCGGCTGATTGATACGTCAATTGAGGATGAGTGGAAAAAGCGCAGGCAAGTGTCAGCAGGTGGAGGTGGAGGATCAGTTGGCGCGCTCAAGAGTGGCAGACCAGCTGTACGAAACTCTCCTGTACCTGCGAAAAGCCCTGCGGATACAACTGCGTCTCGTGTGAAAATTGCCTCCGGATCACAAGCTGCTGTCGTGAAGATCGCAAGCTATGCGGGCGGTGCGGAACGTGTCGGGAAATTGCTGCAGTACCAGGGGCGTGAGGGGCAAATCGCGCTTGAGCGCGAAGATGGCAGCAAGATCGAAGGTGCACACGCGCTTGCCGGCCTTGCCCGGGAATGGACGGACGAAGAGTTGGAGCGTGAACCAAGCAAGGATGTGCTGCGACTGGTGCTCGACATCGAGGGCGTCGAATATAAGGGTAGAGGCGGACAGAGGCAGATCGCCTCAGCGCTATACCAGGCGTTACCCGGCCACCGATTCGCCTGGGCCGCAGAAGAAAGATCCGATGGTACCACCCGCGTCGAAATCGTCATGAGCGCGGCTGCTCGCCGTCAGGGTGATGATACGAAAGCCAATCGCATATTTGATAACCGCAAATCTCTTGCACAGCTGGAAGACAGGTTCGATCGAGCCTTTGGCGGCAATGCAAACCTCGATATCCGCGGCTTCGCACATGGCTATGACGGCACTTTGGGTTACCTCGCACAGCTGACAAGCGGAGGATCAAGACCAGCTCAATCCGTCCGACTGACACGGGACGGAAAATTCGCCGAACCCACCACGCTCATCGGTTTCAGCGCGAACAAATTGGAAGCCAAGGACTGGAAGCGGGATCTTCGATCGCGTGAACAGCGTGACGTCGCCCATATCATTCTCAGTGCCAAAGCCGGTACAAACAAGGATGCCTTTGTCGATGCTGCCCGGGCCACGCTGGCAACTGAGTTTGCCGGCCATCAGTATGGTTTTCTTCTGCATGAAGACAAAGCGCACGTACACGTTCACGCCGTCGTCAAGATGCGAGCGGAAACCGGCGAGAGGATCAACCCATACACCGGCGACTTCCAAAGGTGGCGTGAAACGCTCGCGAAGGAAGCAGGCGAACGGAACATTCCGATGGATGCGGTAAGCCGGTTCGAACGGTCTAATCCGCCTGCTTATAAACTGAAAGATATTCGCCGTGTCGAGCGGGGCGTTGCTTCCGATAATGTGCGCCGCCGTGTCGATGCGGTTCGATCAGGCAAGCCGCACATTCCTGTCCGTGAGGAAGGTAAAAAACGCGCCAATGAAGTTCTGCTGGGTTGGCGGGCAGTTGAGGCTATAGCTGCGTCAAGGACATTTGAACCGTCTCTTGCAGAAGGAGCAACGCGGCTTTATCGCGCCGATCGGCCGGGGGCGGCGCTCACAAGTGCGCCGCTGTTTACGCGCGATCGCCAAGCCGCAACGCGCATGGCAGAGCGATCAGGAGGAAGTGTCTCCTACATTGATGTGTCACCGGCCGAGCTGGCAGCGCTCAAGCCGTCGCGCGCAGATGTGCTCAATCAATTCGTGGTCAGTCCGGAGCTCGCAGCCGGTCGCAAACCGCTCGATCAGCCGACCACTGCAACCATTCTCGCATTCAAGAACCGCGCTGAACAGGCAGTGGCGGGAGCAGCATTGCGTGAAGTGGCCCAGCAATCCCCAAAATCAGGAGTGAATATCGACATGCCCAATCTTGAAACAATGCAATCCGCTTTCGATGACATCAACACACAGATGAAAGTGGTCGAAGACACCCTGCCCGTCGAGCTCTTGCCTCAGGTGGAAACCGTGCGCAAGAAGATGGACGTGACGCAGCGCGATATGCTGGATGCCCAGAAAAATATCGAACGCAAGCGCGGCGCCGTGGAAGGCGGACGTTACGTCGAACCAGTCCCTACGGATATCGGCGGCTTCATCTCGGAGAAACGCGGCGAAACCATCCGCTATTCCCATCTCAAGGATGACGGCGAGATTGGTAAGGTGGCATTCATTGATAACGGCAAGAAGGTCGAGATCCACGACTGGAAGAACCGTGATGCCGTGCTTGCCGCCATGCAGCTTTCGTCACAAAAGTGGGGCAACCTCACTGTCACCGGCACCCTCAACTACAAGGCGCTTGTTGTTGAACTGGCGGCCGAGCACGGTTTCCAGATTGCCAACCCCGAGCTGCAGGGTCAGCTAGCCCGCGAAACTGCCCGTCTTGAGCGGTTGAAGGAAGCACGTCCCGGCTTTGCAGCGGGTAACGCCGAAAAAACTGCATCGCCATCTCAGGATACGGTTATTCCATCACCACAGGTTCCACTGGCCGCTGCCGAAGTACCGACCAGTGGAGCTACCGATCGGGCCACGGCACAATCGCCAGCATTCATCGATACCGGCGCTCTGGTCAAAATCAATGACAGGGCCGATCGCGAGGCTGTACGAACCGCGATGGAAGCAGCCTTGAAGAAATGGGGCGAAATCTCTGTAACTGGCACAGCCCGCGACAAAGATCAGGCAGTCAGTATTGCCGCCGAACATGGCTATAAGCTTGCTAACCCAGAGCTGCAGGAAAAGCTCGCCAAAGAAACCGCACGATTTGAACGCGAGCGTGAGAAGGAAGCCACCAGGGTCGTCCGCGAAACCGCCAAGGCACCCGGTTTCATTGATGCGAGCATCGCACGCAACCAAGGCATTGAAGCATGGGACAAGGTTATGAAAGCCTCTGCTGCCCAGATCGATGCGATCAGCACGACGCCGGCACAATGGCAAGGAGCTGAACAAGACTACCGCGAAGCCCTTAACCAGGCGGCACAGCTTGCACGCACCGGAAACGCTTACCTGATGGAGAAAGCGGGACAAGAGAAGGTATTGAAGGAAACCATCGACGCTCAGGACAAGCAGGCGGCAAATGAAAAGGCCGAGCAGGCCAAACCTGTGCGCACGGAAGGCGAGATCAGCATTGCGCTTGATACCGTGCGCGTCAAAGTCGAAAACGAAGCTGCTCGCGAAACACGGCAGGCACACACGTCATCCGCCACACAGGAAACACCTTATGAAGGTGGCGGAAGTGACCATGCCTACCGCACACAAGCCGAGGCTGGAGCGGCAACACGAGCGTCAAATGCCGTGGAGCAGGATCCGAAGCGTCAAATGCCCGTTGATGTCAATCAATCGCCGCAGGTTGAAAAGCTCGCCCATGAACAGCTGGAACTCCTGCAGCAAAAGCAGGCGGCGGAACGAGCGCAATCGGAAAACAGCAAGCCCAAACAGAAGCAATAACCTAAGCAGAAGAGAGCTGATAATTAAACAGTTGTCAGCTCTCGTTTCATTCCCAATATGAACCCAATTTCATAATCATTCCGATCATCTAATTTGGGATGCATGGGCCACCTGTTTCTTCAGGCGGCCAGATCAAGGTGCGAGCGCATCGATTTGACCGATTGCTTCATCAGCACATGGTCGCCGGCATCAGTCCGGAAACAGTGCCGCGATTTTTCGCTCATCTCTCCAGTATCGGTATGTATGAGTTGCTTTTCGCACAGTCGAGCGAGGACATGGTATGTCGCACCTTCGGTCGCTCGCAGAAGTTCCGCCAGCACCGCGATCGCAACGCCCTGCTCCTCGTTACCGGAAGGGATGCGACGTAGTACCATCAATTCCTGTTTGGTTGCTGTCTTTATCATCTCTGCAACTTTACCTTTCACATGTTCCCTGGATGATCGAAAGCTGCGGCTCACTTTGTCGAGCCGCAGCTTGTCGATGTCCCGTTTGACCAAGTCGTGCTTAAGTGCAGACCTTTTCGACGATTTTGCAGTCCGATGAGCCACATTGCGCCAGCGCGGCGGCTGTGGCGTTATTGCCTTTGATATTGGTCGCAACGCCCCACTTTGCAATAGAAGATGCTGAGACCGCCAGCGTGGCGCACGGCTCGTAAGGAAAACCACTGCCGTCATTATCAGACCAACGGCGATGATTGCGGAATGTCGTGACGACTTTGCATGCCGCGCCGCCAGCCTTATCGCAGTACTTCTGCGCATTGGCGTCTGCTTCAGCACGGGTATCCGCACCCCAGAAGATACCGCGCTTGCCGTCAGTTTCTGAATAGGCAATTGCGCCCCAAATTCCCCGTTCAGCCAGATCAATGGCTGGCGGTTCCGGAGGCAGGTCATTGATGATGGGATCGGCTGCGATGGCCGGGTGGGTAAGGATAAAAACTGCCAAGGCAGCGTGTGTAAGCTTCCTGATAACCATTTGTGGTTCTCCTCGTGGAGTGAGAATTGGGAAAAGGCAGAGCGCCATCGATCTAATAGAGGCTATCGCGAGGCGTTATGTTTTGCGTCGGTGTCGACTCTTTCCGCTTTTGTTTCTGCCGAGTACCCGCTGATGACTTTGCAGGCGACTTCGCCACTGGTTCAGCCTTGTCCTTTCTGGCGACAGAGGCGGTTTCGCTTGCGTCCACAGCGGACTGCTCTGTCTTGTCGGCCACTGGTTTGACTGCAACTGGCTTGGTCTGGGCCTGTTGCACCGGCTTGACCGGAACTGTCTTGCCAAACGGATCTGTTGCTGCTGCATCCAGCGCAGCTGTCAAACCCGCCATGGGTGCACTCATGGAGATGTCCTGCAGTGCGCCGTCGTTTGCGCTGCTCTTTACCGAAAAGCGAAACTTCATGTCCGCCGTGTTCAATATTGCTGATTGAACAAAGCCGGAAAACGCAAAGGCGGCGGTGCAGTTGTCCGGACCGCACGTCCACTCGCTGCCAATGATCGTCTTTTCCAGTCCGGAAAAACCAAGCCGCAGTCCCGATTGAACGTCCAATGTCGGTGGCAGATAGAAAAGAACGACCGGTTTCTTTTCGATGGACATGGCGATACGCCACACCAGGGCATTGCCCGCCGCCGTGATAATCTGCTGGGCGGTGCAGTTGCGCCTGTTTAACGATGGCCGGAAGTCGCATTTCAGGTTCCATGTCCCGAACGGTCGCTCGATGCGGACCAGGTCACCCCATTCGATCTTCTCACCCGGCTCGATGACCGAGGTGAGTTTGAGGACTTCGGTTTCCACTCCAAGCCGTTCATCCAGATTGGCCGGACTTGATGCCGGACTGGGTTCGGCTGCATATAAAGGTCCCGTCAGTGCCAGAAGCCCAAGGACCGGGATAATTGTTCGCATAGGGAAAATTCCTTTCTCGATTGGCGCAGCAACGGCGTTTTTGCCGCCGTTGCTGACACCAGCCCCTGCGGCTAATTGAAGGTCCAACTCGCACCGGCATTCCATGCCGCGCTCGAATCCTCAAAACCGTAGCCAAGCGAGGCATTGAGGCGGAAGCGGCCGTTTTCTGTGGTGTATCCGACGCCGGCTGCAATGCTTGTTGCAGATTTGAAGCCGCCGAGACCTGCAGCAATGCTGCCCTTGCCCGGACGGTCATCATATCTGAGGCCCGCCATGGCTGTGGCCGAAGCAATGCCGCTGCGCGCTTCCTTGCGCACCGAGCGAATGTCTCCGGACAGGTTGCTCAACCGATTGTCGGTGTAGTTCTTGATCTGAGAAATACTGTTATCGGTATAGGCAAAAGATTCCGACCGGACGTCCTTGAGCTGCCTGACATTAACGCCATCCGTATCGGCTGTGCCGGCGGCGACATTACCGAGTTTGACGGGTTTGCCGGAACCGTCATTGAAGGTAACGCCTCCGGTTTTGACACCGTTCGCGTCCCGGTTGTAAAACACGGCACCATCCTGAATACCGGCTATGTCACCTTCATTTTTGGTAATGCGCACCTCGTGATTATTGAGGGTCGTATCTTGCCGTATATTCACATTCTTGATGTCAACAATGTCGCCTTCGTTCTTGGTGATCCGCACTTCATGATCATTCAGAGTCTGATCCTGGCGGATGTTGACGTTCTGAATGTCAGTGATGTCGCCCTTGATGTTGACGATATCACCCTCATTCTTCGTGATGCGAACCTCATGATTGTTGAGGGTCTGGTCCTGACGGATATTGACATTTTTGATGTCGGTAACATCGGTCTGAATGTTGGTGATTGCACCCTGCTGATTGGTGATCTGGGTCTGTAGCTGGTCCACCTGCACATCCGTGTAGTTGATTCCGGCCTGCAACGACTGTTGCAGCTGGCGAACATTGACAGCGTCGGTTGCAGCACTGCCATCAGCCAGATTGGTCAGCTGGCGATAGGTATCTCCATCGCCGATCGACACCGCACCAGCCAGCTTTTTGTCTGTGGTGTTGTACTTGATATCGACGGCTCCATGCGCACCGGTCACCGTTGCCGCGTTCCCGGTCGATGGTGCAAGCGCACGATCGGACACAGAGCCATTGCCCAATGCCACGGATCCATTGGTCACAGCATTTGAGTTCTGGCCGAGTGCTATGGACTGGTCTCCTGCGGATTTTGCCTCGGAGCCAATCGCAACGGACGCCGCTCCGCTTTTATGTTGTGTCACAATCAACCCACCGGTAACCGGATCAATGGTTCCGGTCGCGTTGGCAAAATGGCCAATAGCGACCGAACCTGTTGAATCCGCGTTTGCCCCAAAGCCGATTGCGGTCGAGACAGCGCCTGAAGCTGTAGTACCATTGCCGATTGCCGTGCTGCCATCACCGGTTGCCTTGGCAATGCTTCCAATTGCTGTTGCACTTGAATCAAAAATACCCGTTGCGTTCGGATCGCCAGCTACGGCTCCATATCCGACCGCCGTGGATGCGCCGCCATTGGCCTGCGCATGGTTGCCCAATGCCGTCGCGGGACCACCGCCAACGGTCTGACCGGTCGGTCCTACCTTGGCGCCGACATTGTTTGCACTGGCTCCGTTGCCAATGACGACGTTCTCAGCTGGTGCAACCGGCGTCACCGTGTATTGCTGGGCCGATGCCGGTGCACAGAGATACAATCCGCTTATCACGGATGTAGACAGTAGAATTTTCAGGTTTCTCATTTATGTTGCCTTTGGTTCCTGGTGTTGTTGCCTGCCCCTTGTGGACAGGCATGTGCGATTGCTTGATTGGTTTTTGCTTCACATCAGAGCCGGGACCGGTGCGGTTGCAACGCGCCGGTCCACTGCATCAGAGCGCAGTCATCGCGGGGTCATCCGCCACGTCTCCCTTCCGAATTCCCATGCTGAGGCTTGTTCATCTGAATTGACGCCATGGTCCATGGTTCGTCCGACATGACGACACTCAGACTGGCATTCATGCGTGATAGCGCTCCGGAAAGCTTTGCGATGTCGGCAACACGTCCAGATCCGATAGCTTCCTGCGCGATCGTTGTGAGCGTTGCGACATGATCAGTGGCATTTATAAAGCCATAGTCGATCCGGGTATCATCTTCGCCTTCGTCGTCATCCGTTGGTATGATTGCGCTCGTCGCGGAAAGTGTCGGGATCTCGACCACAAGCTGATCTTCGATCAAAGGATGCTCGGAAAACGGATCGTTTGGATCGCCTGCTTCCGCTCCGGTATCAGTTCCAGCCTCGACGGCAATGATAGAGACGGACGCCGCACTCGGTTGAGCGGTACTGGCCGGTGTCGCGGCTGCTGAAAAGTCCGCAACGACACCCGCATCAGTCGTTAAATCCTCACCCGTCGCTTGCGTTACCACCTCCGCGGACACAGCATCAGCCTGTGTGATTTGCGGTTGCTGTGTCTGAGCATACATTCGCGACCTGCCCTCAGTCACATCACGCCTGACTTCGATCACCGCTGCACGCAACGGTGCTATTGCTGCGATCGCGCGTTTGCGCGCCTGCTTGCCTCTCATATTGAACGATCCATCTTCACCGAGCAGCGGACCGTAATAGTCAGGACTAAGCCGCAGGTTCTGCAACAGATATGCCGCAGCATCACTATCGCGTGCTGACACTGCGTAACGATAAGCCTGGGTGAACCGGTCAACATTGCGATAAACGGAACGTGCCAGATCGATAATAGTACCGGCTTCATCGTCCATAGAACGCTCGTTCGTCTCAGCAACGTCCGATAACTTGAATAGCGCTGGATGCTGCAATGCCACCTGCTGATGACTATCGGGGCCTTGTTCGACGGCTTGTGGTGGTCGCTCCATGAACAGCGGCCATTCCGCTGATATGACAAGCTCCGGCTTTGGCATTCTGGCCGCATAGGAAGCCACCTGTTTGCGCCGTTCGACAAACTTGGCATCGGTGTAAAAGTTCAATTTATTCAGAACCGCGCCGAACGTGCCGCGGATCTGCAGGATCGTGAAATTGTCATCGAGGCGCAAAACGGCATCAGGGTCCATCAGCGGAATGAGTTCAAACCGGCCTTGCGATGCCTGTTTGCTCATCAGCAATCCGCCTGATTTGCCCCACCCTTCCCGCTCGACATATTGGCGGCCGAGATTGATCGATATGATCTTGGCCGTCGTATCGTCGCCAACGGCAATGTTCAGCTTGATATCCATATTGCCGAGCAGCGCATCGCGGGTCTTTGGTCCGTAGCGCTCATCAATCTGCGGAATGTTTTGCGCGATAAGTGCGATGGTCATGCCATAGCCGGCAACAAGCGGTGCACGCTTGATGATCTCCGGAAGACGTTCAAACTGATAGAACTCGTCGAGCATCATCAAAATCTTGTGCGGCTCGTCTTCACCGGGAAGATTACGCAACATGACGTCGTGGATCTGCTGGATCAACAGACGCAATAGTGGTTCAACTGTGCCGAAGTCAGATACGGGGCTCGCAATGAACAGGGAAAACGGATTGCGGCGCAGCTCGCGTATATCGAAATCACTGGCGCTCGTGGCTTCTGCCATCAACAGATTGTTGAATGGAGCCAGCGCCGTGACCACATTGCCCTCGAATGACGGCCGTTGTTCTTCATCCCGCCCGAGATGTTGTTTGAAGCTGTCGATGATGAACTGGTTAAGGTCAGGTTCCGTCCGAAGGATAAGCGCGATGACCGAGGAAAAGGAAACGCCTGTCGAAAACAGCCGCAACACGGAACGCAGGTTGCGCCGGTTTTCCATGGTTTCCGACTCGAGCACATAACCAAGAACACCGGCACACAAGCTGCGCGCCGTTTCCTTCCAGATCGATGTTTCCTTGGTATCGAGCGGAATGAGGCTCGCCGCAAGATTGAGCAGATCGGTGGATCGTTCCGGCCAGCTGCGAACGAAATCAAGCGGGTTCCAGCGATGGGTAAATTTTGAACCCGGCGCGAACACAAAGCACTTTTGCCCCATGGCGAGCCGGGCTGGACCGGTCTTTTCCCAGTTCTCCAGCTTCACATCGAGAACAATGGTGCTGCCCTGATATTCGAGCAGATTGGTCATGACGAAGCCCCGGCCTTTACCTGAGCGCGACGGACCATTGACGAAGAAATGGCTGTCGCCGCTATAGCGGACTTCAGGCGCATTTTTGCCTTTGCCAAAAGTGCCAAGCAGGATTGATTTGCCGGGTATTCCATCCAGCAGTCCGGCTTTCTTCAGGTCTGCAAGAGTTGCAAAGCGCGAACCGTCTGCAGGAGGCTTGACCGCCCATGGCCGCTTTGCCAGAAGAAAACCGCCGAGGCCCAACGCTCCGGCCTGGGCAAAAGTTAAACCAGCTGCAATTGTCCCAATGCGGCTGATACGGGCATCACCCGCAAAGGCTGCAAACTGCTTTGCAGGCATCAAAAAGTCGCCGCCAAAAAAGGCTTTCCACATCGCTGTTGATTTTAAGACGAAGAAGCTCGCACCCGCATAGTTGGCGGACCAGCCAAGGAAAAGGCCGGCAGCGGCGACACAGGGACCAGCTGTAATCAAAGCGATCTTTTCGTATCTCTTCAGCGCCATTGGGAAACCGCTCCACACCAGAAGGAAATTCTTGATGATTTGGCCCTTGCACCTGGCATCCATTTCAGTGCCAGTTTCTCCTGCAGAAGGATCGAACCAATGTCGGAACCATCAGACAGAACAAGCCATCCCAAGGTGCGGCCGTAGCGATCGATCTCTCCCGATCGTTTGACGCTGATAACCTCATCGCTCATGAGCTCACGCAAACGCGCCTTGGCTTCGAGACCCTTTTGCAACTCAAACTCGCAAGTCGGATGCGAAACCTCAGGCGTATCAATATCCTTCAGGCGCACCTTTTCGGCACACCCGCGCGCAAAGCCGGATTCCGGCTGACAGGGTAGTGCCACGGTGTCACCGTCGATCACAATAATCCGATCGCCGTTCAGATTGATCTGGCTTGCACCCCGATCACGGGCGAACGCTGCATAAGTCAGGATGACGGCGCCGAGTATTCCGGCTGTTACGATCAGGATAGCGAGCTTGGCGGCATTCATGAGGATGGCTGCCATTTGTTGAAAAAAATCTCCGTTACACCGCGCCGCATGGTCTCTGGATCGCGGGCAATCTGAATAATGACGGGTACTGCCAGGCGCACGAAGTCGAGCAACTCTCCTTTGGTCATGCCAAGACCCGCCTGCATCGTCATCATGGCAAGACGCTCGTATGCACCGTGCGGATTGTCAGCATGCAGTGTGGACATGGAGCCGGGATGACCGGTATTGATGGCCTGCAGGAATGAAAACGCCTCGGCGCCGCGCACTTCGCCCATAAAAATCCTGTCCGGACGCATACGCAGTGCGGCTTCAAGGCAGTCCTGGATTGTGGTCTTTGCCCTGCCCTGCCCGCCTTTGGAAGCAACAAGAGCAACGCGGTTTGGCTGCCCGGGTTTCAGCTCCGGCGTGTCTTCCACCGTTACGAACCGTTCCCATTGCGGTACGTCCTTCAGAAGACCATTGAAGAATGTGGTTTTGCCCGAGGACGTTCCGCCAGAAATCAGCATGGTCACGCGGTTGACGACGGCAAAGCGCAGGAATTCGCGCAATGATTCAGGTGACGGATCGCGTAGCCTCTCGATCAGTTCCCGGTCGAAATCAGATACGGATTCCTGATCAACGTGCCTTGGGCCGCTGATCTTGACGCGATCAAGACCGCCCATGACCCTGTACTGATCAATGCTCATATCAGTAATGGCCTGCTTTCGGATCGAAAATGCCCCGCCTTGAATAGCGACCGGAGCAAGCACGGCCTGAAAGCGTTCGCCATTCGGCATGGCCGCGGACAGGAGCGGTGTTTCCTCATTGACGTTCTGGCTGGCATTGCCGGCAATCATGCGGGCGAGATTGACAATCGCCTTGGCGGTCAACTCAGGCACTTCGTGCCTGATCATATGTGGCACGCCGCGCTCCTCCACCCAGATTTCACCGGGCCGGTTGCACATGATCTCGATCACATCAGGGCTTTGCAGCCATTGCTTCAAGGGTGCAGCGGCCTGACGCATATAAGTGGACATGCCTGCCCATGTTGCTTCCTGCTCAACATTTGACGATGGCGTCATCCCGCTATCCATTGTTTACTTCACCTCCCACAGGCGCTTTGAAGATCCGGGATGACGAAGCTCATAAAGTGCCTCCTTCACCGGATCCGGATAAAGCTTTGCGAAATTGAGATCGCGGCGGACGAACACCATAATCTGAGTGCCCTGGTCGATATGGATCGTCGGTGGAATGTTGATGGAATCTTTCAGGGCCTGATTGGCCATATCTGACATCGTTTGCGATATCGTCTGCTGCGCCTGCGTTGCTCCATTATTATTGTTGTTGGATCCAGAGCCGGCATTCGAAGATCCGTTCGAATTCAGACCAGCAACAAATGAGGAAACGCCGCCCACAAGCGAAAGCACGGCTGAAGCACCAAAGCGCTCGAGATAGTGCTTGTCGACAATCCCGGCGACACCAGAGCGGCCGAGATCATCAGTGCCGTAAGAACCGAGGGAAACGGACGTTCCGTCAGACCGCAGCGCCCGCGTCCACACGATCAGGACACGTGTTTGTCCGCGCGAAAGACCGCTGCGGTATTCGCCGGTCAGCATCGTGCCTTTCGGTAGAAGGACACGGCGTCCGTCAAACGAATAGATGTCAGACGAAATCACCGCCCGGACCATGCCCGGCAGGTCCGATTGGATAGTTGTTTCCAGAATGCCTCTGATAAGTGTCCCTTGCGGTATGAGCGCATCAATCCGGTGGTTCTGCGTGGCATCCACCATCTCGACATCCTGCGCCGCGGTTCGGCCGAGGAAACGGCGGTTGGCGTCTTCTTCGGGTTCCATACCTGCAGACGATCCTTGCGCACTGTCGCCGCCAAGCGAACCGGCTCCCTGCCCGACAGCACCATCCAAGACGAGCATATTGGAACGCAGTCGTTCCAGTTTGCGCGCCTCTTCCTCACGGCGAAGGCGCTCCGCCTCTTCAGCTGCACGGCGCGCTGCACCATCATCAATCTGTACCACGGGCGGCGCGACGACCGGAGCCACACCCGGCTCAGGTGCAGGTGGCGGCGGTTCGATGACCAGCCGGTTGTCCGCTGGCTCTGATGGTGCGCTGAAGGAAAGGTTCGGTGCCGAGCTTGCCGTGCGAAATTCCTCATCCGAAGTCAGCGCCGTTTTCGCGGACGGTTTCAGATAAGAGGTATAGGCGGCATAGCCAAGCGCGCCGATCGCCACCGTCACAAGTAAACCTGCAACGAGCGGGTTTGACCGCCCGGTACTCTTGATTGCAACCGTATCGCCAATGCTTGCTTCGCGTTCAAAATCAATTGTCATGGCCCAAGTCCCCGCTTGTGACATCCAGTGTTTCGGAATTTAGTGCCTGTACATTTCTTGTCGGCACTGGCCCGCAAGCCACGGGGTGGAGTGCTTCGGGCCAGTGCCGGTCCCCTCGCCGCCGCTTCATCTCGACGGCAAGGAAATAGCTGTCATGTGCATCACGGGTTGCGTCATAGGTTTCTTCAATGGGCTTGAGATCACCGGTCATAGGCGCGGCCCCCAAAACTGTTGCCTGGAACAGCCCGTTTGCCGGTCAATTTCATATTGAACACACAGGTTGCGACCTTGCCGCTACGGAGCGTCCATTGCCTGGCGACCTTATCAACGACGATATAATTGCCCTCGCGGCGATAATTGACGAGGGTTTCACTTCCGTCTGACTTGACGGCGAAGATGCCGGGCACTTCGCCCGTGAACTCAAAAAACGTTTTGGTCCCGTCATCGGCTACCGACGTTGGCTTGTTTTCCTTATCGCCCTTGTAGCCATAATCGTAATTGACCTTGAGAGGATCCGAGAGCGCAGCCCGCACGTTGGGCATGGCCGCATTCAGCTTTGCCTGTGCCATCAGTTTTGCATCCGCTTCATCGTCGGGGTAGGAAAAGCGAAGTTTGATCACAGCGCTTCGCGAATTGCCGACAGGAGCGCCTTTCATCATGAAGTTGTAGACACGTTTTGACGTGACAACGTTCATGTTGGTCACGGCATTCGGTTCCAGCGGCTTGATGAACAGGAACTTCTTCGATTGATCGGGAACCGCCTGCCAGCTCTGGCTGTCACCCATGGCGACGGTTGCAATCTGCTCATCATCGTTGAAGACGACCATTGTCGAAACGCCCATCATTCCCGACAGGAAAATGATGTTGTCCTTCTGGTAGGTCACGGTGCGGATACGCTCGTCGGCCTTGACTGATTTTGGCGTACTTTCGGCATAAGCCGTGCTTGCCGAATATCCCATCACCGCGCAAAAGGCGCTGCACAGGAATGCAGTGCGAACGCGAGGTATCATGGTTTTACCTCGCGAACTTCGGGTGTAATCGTTTCCTGATCGCGGCGGTATTCGGTCACCTGAAACCCGAGCGGGTTATCAAACCGCCAGTCATTGCGCATGGGCTCCGATGTGTAACGGAATCGCACATTGGCGACCCAATGTTCAATGACAGTCCCCTGCACGCTCGTGCGTGTTGTGGAGAAGCGTGCAGCCGCCGTCTTGTCATTCAGAAAGATAATGCTCTTGATCTGCACCGAAACAATTGCATTCGGCCCGAACGTTTTCATTGGATTGTTGGGGTTTGATCCGGCGTAAAGCCCCGCCAGATCCGCAGCAGCCTTGCCGGTAGAATAGAGTGACGCGAGCTCAAAATTATCGCGCAAACCTTTCGGATCATAGGTTTCGCGGGCTCGGATAAAACGAACGATGTTTGCCCTGGTCACTGCTTCGTTTTGCGTAAGATCACCGCCTGCATGAAGCGGCTGGCTTGCTTCGACATAGCCGGTCGTCTTGTCTACCTGCAGGACAACGACGTCGAATGATTTTAGTGGAAGCATCACCCAGAGCAGGCCGATTGCGGCTACTGATGTTGCGCCCATGCAGATTGCGACAGTACGCCAGACACCGCGCGAAATCGCGACGGAACGGTATACCGATTTCTCCCAACGCTCGCCGTCGGCATAATACTTTTGGTCAATAACAGCTGGTTTGCTCAAAGACATAGTTTCCCCGTTCAATTCACTGGCTCCTTCGATAGATGTCATCGACGTGCATTCCTCGCGGCTGCTTCAACCTGGGCGAGCTGTGCATTTGCACCGTGCATACTTGCGGACGATCCACTATCCCCGTTAAGGCGACCCTGCAGGGCATCAACGCGATTGCTTCCGAAGCGGCCTATTGCTCTTGCGGCATCTCGGATGCCCGTATTGCCGCGGTCCAGGCGCGCACCACCGGAAATGCCGTGAGCCAGATGCAGTGATTGCTTCAACACCAACGCTGTAATGACGCACATCAATAGGAATGGAGCGATAACAGTCATGGCGGTGTCGGCGGTCATCCCCTGAACACCAGACAATGTGTCCTGCAAAAGGAGCAGCATCACGCCGAGTAGCGCGTAAACGATGATGGGTAACAGCGCGTATTGTGCGAGCGATCGCATCCAGCCGTCAGTGATGTGCGACGTAAAATTGAACATAGCAAAACAAAGAATAATCGGCCCGATCGCCAGCAAAGTGAACATCGTCATCTTGCCAATCATCAGCAGCACGACTGCGATAGCAATCAGTGCGCCGACGACAGCCATGACGAAGATTGCAAGGATCATCAGGCCAACACCTGTCCAGCCCCCGGCTGACGAGATAGTCTTTGACGCTTCCAGTCCTGCCGTCCAGATATCGGTCAAGCCTTGGCTCATGGATGAGCTACTGGAGCCGCACGTTGTTCCGCCCGCCGCCTGACACACCAGTGTCGCCATCGCATTGGGAGCTTCTATTAACGGTGTGACAATCAGAGGTTGATAAGTTCCCCAGGAAAAGATGAAAGCATAGATAAAAATGAGCTTGCCAAACCGCCAGACAAAGGCACCTGCGGTCATCTGTGCCCGGCCGAATAGCATTTCATAGCCCCACCAAACGACAAAGCAGGTCATCCCGGCAAGATATACAGGCAACAGAGCTGTACTCAGTGTATTGTAGAGGTTCTGCACCATTGCGGTGCCCATGCTATCGACCTTGCCGAAGAGACTCGCAAAGATGTCGTTGTTGAGTGCCGGTCCAGCCATTTTTCAATTCTCCAGAATGTCCGAAACATGTGGAAGCGGTGCAACTGGTGTTGCTGGGAGTAAATTGACCTCAAGCATTGGTCCGCAATCAATCGACGCGTAAGCGGAACCGGACCAATAAGAGGAAGGCCGCAACGCCGCCGAACAAGGAGCCTTTAACTCCTTGTGACCTGCACATGCTGGCAGAACCAGCAATACGAGACCGACAATGAGTACCGCGACGAGCTGATCTGGACGGCAGATTTTTGTCATGGCTTCACCAGACGTGCCTTTGACGGATCATAATCCATGATCTTCTTCGTCTTCTCGGCAACTGCCTTGTCAGCGTCCAAAGACTGCTGACGTAGCGATACGTCGTCTTGAATCACGCCGGAGAGATCAGAAAGGGCATAGCCGAAAAACAGCAATGCCCCGGCGAGGAGCAGGATCATTTTCCACTGACCCAAAAGCCCAAGGAAATGCATCATGGTGCTACAAACCTCGCCTTGGATGGATCGTAGCTCATGACTTTCGCCGCCTGCGCCTGTGCAGCCAGCTCCTGCATCTGTTGTGCATTCAACGCCGCATTGCCGGCATTCATGACGCCGATCAGCTCGTTGACGGTTTGCGCAGTCTGCGTCTGCAACTGCGAATTCTGGTCAATCGATCCTTTGATATCCGGTGCTGTTCCAATCAGCTGCCCGGCCTGCTGAAATGCCTGGGTCCGTTGCTGCGCACTGGACTGCGTGCCCGAAATCATCCCCTGCAAAGCGGTCGCGGTGTTCACCGCACTCTGATACGCCTTGTCTGATCCGGAGAGGCTTTCAGAATCTGTCTTACCCGAAAGCGATTTCACCAGATTGAGCGCGTTCAAGATGGTGGCGGCGGTTTTGCCGAACTCACCCAGATTGCCCCAGGACATCTGTCCACCCATGAGCGAACCAAAATCCGGAGCGCCGCCCATCGAAAAACCCGAACCGAGGGCTGCATTTGCAATATTGGAAGTTGAGCGGTTTCCCGTTACAGCTTCCAGCGTCTTGTTGACCGTATCGAGAATATTGCTGTTTGATTTCATAATCTCGGACGTATGTGCGGCTGTCTTGGTAGCCTGTTCGAGTGTCGCATCGTCCTTGACAGGCACTTGAGCATTGGCACTACCGGCAAAGGTCAGCGCTCCGATGATAAGGCCGGCACCAATGCCGATGCTGCGGCAAAGAGTAGTTGTCCTGAGTTGCATGATCAGTTTCCTTGGCTCGGGGTTACAGTTGGGTTGGTCAGCGCGTTCTTGGCTGCTTCTGCCTGAAGCCGCGCCAATTCCTTTTGAATTGCTTCAAGGCTTGTTGTGTCAGTCGAAACCGTCTGCGAATTGTCGGACTTTGCCTTGTCGTCATCGACGATTTTGGCTTTGGAGCTGTCGTAATCCATGATGTTGGCTGCTGCACTGGCAGCTGCAGTCTGATCGAGCAGCTGCTGGTTCTGTAGCTGCAACCGAGTTGTCCCGCCCTGCACCGCCTGCCCCCACAACCCCGCCTCTGACAGTCGGCCGGATGAATTTTGTTCGAACGCGCCCTGGATAGAATTGACCGAACCGATGGCCTGACCCTGACCAGCCAAGCCACTCTTGTTCTGCTCAATGGCAGCACTCACTGCACTCAAGGCATTCAGGACCTGTCCGGCATTATTTGACTTGAGTGACGCAACGCCGCCTACAACAGCCATGATGCCGGCAAGATCCACACCGCCAACGTTCGTGCCGCTGAGTGCGCCACCCATAATGTTACCGTTGCCCGATTGCGACAGCGATCCGCCGCCGCCCTGATCGGCAAAGCTTCCGCGAACGCCATTGGTGGGGCTTTCGGTCCGCTGTTTGTACGTGCGCGCCCGCTCCATACAGGTGCGTGTATTGGTTTCCTTGACGGTGCGTTCCGCATCATTGGTCGGAACCTGTGCAATCGCCGGAAATGACAATCCAGCAATAAGACATGCAGCACCTGCTCGCAGGATCATGGTCATGCTTCAGTCCTCCATCCGCAAAAGAAAGGCAGCCAGTTTTCAGGGTTGTCGCCATGGCGTTCGCGTAAGTCAGCACACTCGGTAACGCTGGCTTCGTTACCGGAAAGCACCTTGACGAAATCGAGCATCCTGGAGAGATCAAGAGTGGCGATCACACTGTCGTGGTCATGCTTGATGAGGAATTGGCGGGCTTCCTGCGGTGTATTCAGCACCCAGTCGAATTCGGCCCGGGAGAGCTTGAAGCCGCGCATATAGCTTTCTTCATCGGCCTTCTGATTTGGAAAGAAGATATTTGTCGGCGTCTGCTCAAGCAGCGTGTGTGCCATCTTGGATGACACAATGTCCTTGGCTGATTGCGTACCGAAGCCGACAATACCGTTGAGCTTGCGGATGGTTTTTAGCTTGTCAGTGACGAACCCGGAGAACTTGTCGTCATTAAGGATCTTCCAGCCCTCGTCGATAAACAGCATCATCGGCGTCTTGCCGTCGAGCATGCCTTCGATGCGATGGAAGATATAACCAAGCGCCGCGGTCCGGATATCCGGATCGTCAAGCACCTTGGTCAGATCAAAGCCAAAGATACCTTTTTCGTCATCCCACACATCAACCGGATTGTTGAACAGCCAGCCGCGGGTATCGCACCAGACATCAAAGCGGGATGCGAGATCGTCATGCCCTGCCTGTTCGCCGCCCCGCAGAAGATGCGAGACTTCAGCAAACTTCCGCTCGTGCACCGGGATCTGGAAAATCTGGTGAACGGCAGATTCCAGAATTTTCTCCTGCTCGGCCGACAGGTCTTGCCGTCCATCCCGTGGCCGAACAAGAAAGCGCAGGAGATCGAGCACAAATGCCCGATCGCTCGTACTTCCAGCCAGTTGCAACGGATTGAACCCAGTAGGTACGCCCGGTTCCAGGACTTCGTACTGGCCACCCATGGCGCGAATAAAGACGTCGGCGCCGCGGTCCTTGTCGAAGAAGGCGCAGCGAGGTTGCGGGTGTATCCGCATGGCTTGCGCCATGAGAAACGAAAGTCCGACCGTCTTACCGGATCCTGTAGGGCCGGTTACGGTGAAGTTGCCGACCTGACGCCGATGGAAATTGAAGAAGTACGGTGTCATCGAAGTCGTCTGCAGCAACGAGATCGCCGGTCCCCAATGATTGCCGGATGGTTTGCCGACCGCAAAGTTGTGGAAGGACGCGAGGCCGCAAAAGTTGCGCGATGAAATCATGGCGCGGCGGGCAATGTAGGCAAAGTTGCCCGGCAATTGCGCCCAGAAAGCCGGTTCAGCGTTCAAGTCTTCACGAACTGAAACCATGCCTGTGTTCTGGATTTCTTTGGTGACCGCCTGGACGCAGGTTTCCAGCTCCTTCAAACTGTCGCCTATCGCCATGACAGTCAGGTGGTGATATCCCATGACAGCGCGGCCGTTGACGATCTCATCCCGTGCCGTGTTAATGGCTTGTTCGAGTGATGTACCCGCCTCGTCAGATGCGGAAATCTGGCGCTCGATCTTGGCAATTTCAGCCATGACGGGTGCGCGGTCCTGCAGGGCGAATGACTGCGTTGCGATAAACTCACCCGGTATCTTCAACAGGCCGTCGAGAACACCTGACACAGTCCACGAAGTATATTCGCGCACGGAAATCATGGACGCAAACCGCGTTTCGCGATCCACAGCCCCGCGCAACTCCAGTTGTTTTTTGCCGAAAGTAATGCGGCGCGTCGGCAAATACTCATCAAGCCCCATGCGCGGCAGGAGCATCGGTATTTCCTGTGCGCCGTTCAGCAGCTGTGCCAGAAACTCCAGCGGTTCGGAAAACACGCTGCCACTGCGTTCCACGACTGTCAGAATGCGCGATCCATATTCGGCCATATCCTTTTGAATATTGGCGACCTGTTCCCGTAGCTCCTGCCTTGCTTCGTGATCAAGCACTTCGGACGAAGCACCGGCCGCCTTGCGAAAGCGCGATACGAACGAATCTGCCAGGCCGACCTTGCCCTGAAACCCCCGACGAATGACTGTCAGGTAGAGGTCATTCACATACATGCGCTTTTCAGCCAGACCTTGCATGTAACGTTCATTCAGGTCGCGGCAGAACGGATTGGAGAACGATCCCGTTGTATGGGGAATGATCCTCCGCCGAATGATATGGCTGTAAACAGCATACCTGGAGTCGCTGAGTGATCGCATCAGCGTGTTGCGCACATTGGCTTTCATGTCGATTTCGGATTGATCAGCTGTCTGATGACAAAAACCATCAATCTTGATGATCGACAGGATCATGCCATCCTTGGTGCGCAGCGTGTTTTCGTCAACGTGCCGTACATAAGGCACGTGAGAAGAAATCTTCTTCTCACGTGCTGCAATCGCACCAAATTCCAGAGATCCACGAACTGCCCGCTGTATGGCCATTATTTCCCTTAATGCGTGTATGAGTTGCCGCCCCAGAAGCGGCGGTTACGGGTGCCTGCACATTTCGAAAGACGGACGCGAATAATATCGACCAGACGGACGTCCTTGATCGTCAGCACGTAAGAAGCCGCGTGCATCGGAAGGATCAGCAGGAACATCAGAAGGTTTTTGGTGTTGAGAAAGATCATCAACACCAGAACGATTTCCGCCACGAACAGGCCCCATGGAATGCCCCACAACATGCGCGGGCGGGTAAGCCCGAGCACGAGCGGGACCGCCTGCGGCTTTTCCCGATCTGTAGCTTCAGTGCTCATGTCTTAGTTCCCGATCCCGCCAGAGATCGAAGAAACGAGCTGTGCACCGCCGAAAATGAAGGCGACGCCCACAACGATCGAAAACAACCATGACCATGGAACGCGGCTGGTCAGGGCGAGATACCCGACAGCACCAACCGCAATTGTTGCAGCCGTTGTTGCAAATGTGCCGGTCATGAATGTGAGGACTTGCTGGAATACATTGTTGATCGGCTGGAACACATCCCCGCCGGCAGCGGCCGAAATTTCCGGATTACCGGCAACGGCAAAAGCGATCATAAGCGCAGTACAGCTTACGTTCATAACGCGGGTTTTATTGATGAACTTCATGCTTTTCTCTCCTATTGAACATAGAGAACCGAACCGCTAATCCATTGCTGGCGATCGGCCAGCCCCCCGGATTTGGTGGTTGTGGTTTTGGGTTGGTTGATGGGGATGGGAGATCCGTCGCTGACATCCTGAACAGGTAGTTCAGTGACACCGGATGACTGCGGGGCCATGTTGTTGGCCGCAACATTTGCCTTGGTGCGTTTGCCGCCCTTCAGCGAATTGTCAAAGCCATAATAGGCATTGGTAACGCGCGCCGTATAATTGACTGTTTCGGATATAGACGGGATACCGCCTGATTTAAGCACACGGTCTTCGCCGGAATTATAGGCAGCAATCATCAGCATGATATTGCCGCCGAACGTCGCGTTAAGGTCCTTCAGGAAAGCGATGCCACCGCGAATGTTCTGAACAGCATCGCAGATATTGGTGACGCCATACTGCGCTGCTGTTGCGGGCATCAACTGCATGATGCCGCGAGCGCCTGCGCTTGAATTCACATTGGCACCAAATCCGGATTCCTGATCTGCGATCGCCAGAGCGAGCTTTGCGTCGGCATTTTGCCGCTGCGCCTCGACCTCAATCATGGATTTGACAGCAACCGGATCAATTTCGCCGTCCCGGCAGCGCACGCTTGATCTGGCCGGTATGTTTGAAGTGCCAGAATTAAATGAACGGACAGCTGGAGCGGGCACGACATTGCCAGCCTGTCCCGCAACTGCGACGGAAACAGGCGGTATTGGCATAAACATATCCGCACGCGGTTGAGGAGCGTCGGGAGTGCTGAGGGCTGAAGCCTCTATAACCCTCTTCGTAATGAGGTCCGAAGTGTGGTCTTGAATAACAGTAACCTCGACCGGAAAGCCATTCGCAACGACTTCTGAGGAGCCCGCTAAAACCGAGCCATTCAACGTCAGGATTGTCGCGCCAATAATGGAAGCTCGCCGAGTCATTTTGCCTTCCTTGCTCTTTAAAYACGCAAATAAGTGATATATAAGCCTAATTGAACTTTCGATACGAGCCGCCAATATCTTTAGCCGTTGACTGAAAAAGCATGGTGTTTGTCGAGATTGACGGGCCGTATCATCATATATATACTGAAATATAATCCTATCAACTGATATTTTTGGCAAGAGATGAGGCGCAACATGAAAAAACGGGTGAGTGGCTTTTTGGCATCGATAGGTGCAGCGGGATTATCCCTGGCAGCTGTATCTCCATCGCAAGCGGCAGATGCTTCGTGGGGATGTCAGGTTCTACTGTGCGCCGCTTCGGAGAGCCCCTCATGGCATGGCGTACCCTATTGCGTCCCGCCCATGCAGAAGCTGATTGCAGCCATGTCGCTTCCCGGCTTTTCCTGGCCCATCTGTAAGGAGGGTAACGCTGGTAAACCCGGTCTTGAGCCTTATGAGCCCTGCCCTGCAGGATGGACAGCAACAAGTTCAGACTCTTCATCGGGCCATGGATCGAGCAGTGCACAGAACGTGTGCACCCGCTCTTTAGGGCGTTGCAACAGCAAGGCTGCGCGTAACACCGTTAGGGGTGCGGGGACAAGCATCGAGACAAAGGAAGTCTATGCCGAGTCCGGGCACAATGGTTCTTCCTGTCAGATCGTTCAGACCCAGCCACGCAAATTGCGGGCCAAGCCATACTTCTTCGACATCCCCAATAGCAAGGGCGTGAAGCAGCGCTTCTGGTTCGATTTGAACAAGTAGACTCTTCGGCTTACGAAAGTTCTAAAAATCCAAGAAAAACAGAGACATGAACACAGTGGTAGATTCCACCTCCATCGTAAAATTGCTATACTGGCCTTGCGAAAAAGGAGCTATCCACCATGCGTAATGATGAAATACAGGAACAGGTACGACAGGTATACTATCTTGATCCTGTAAAGCCTGAAGGGGCCGGATCGATTGGACCGGCCATACTGGTCTTAGGGGCACTTGCGACAGCAGGACTTTGGGTAAATGCTTTAGCCCAGTGGGTCCTGACTGTCTCTGCAAACCCACTCTCTCGACCCTATGAAACAGTCATCATCGTCGTAATGGGCTGCGTCGCGGCTTACTACGCCTGGCGAACCGTGCGCATGGCTTATCTCATGTTCTGCGCGCTTTGTTTTCTCTCTTATGACAGCGGGCGAAACATCCTGCTTTATCTCCAAAGGAAATGCCGATGAAACCCAAGTACCGATTTTTAATGTCTGCTATCTCAATCTGGGTGTGCCTGCCATCACTAACGGCTCAGGCCGAGGATGGCTATAAATTCAACCTTCAGCTGACGACTAAGAATGCCAGCGAGGATCCCGACAAGGTTTGGGATGAGAAAACTCTCACCGGATATGGTGAGCCCCCCGTTCACCCGGACATCTACACTGCCCGTATTACCACGCCGGCTGGAGAGTGGCTGCTGTCGCAAACAAGCGGCGATTGCAATATGCAAACCGTATGCACCACAGTACTTGTCCTGAAAACACCGGATGGCAAATCCAAGATCGTTGCTTATCCGCGGGTGTCACTTGGTGCAAGTGCGACGCTTTCGCTCAACTATCGCAGGATTACTACCGAGGAACTTGACGAGGCTGCCAAAGCATTCACAGGCTCTTACGACGTGGAACCTGTGAAATGAGAAAAGTCAGCTCCTTTTTCGCAAATGCTGGTTTCCTCTTAACGTTCACAAGTTCGATCGCGATGGCAGGGCAAAATGCCGTTAGCCTCATGGCAGCGGGCTTTCCCTCTCAGTGTGCCGAATATGGTGCGAACGTTTCCTCCAGTGAAGGTAATTGGAACAGTGTCGGCACCAGTAACGGCTTTAGTTGTTATGGCGCGTTTCAGTTTTGCAGCGCCAAGAATAATGCTGGCGGAGGGACATTCGGCAAATACTATAACGGCACTCCAGAACAATTTTTGAACGATCCGTCTGCACAAGTGAATGCATGGCTGCGATACCAGAAAAACGAATGGGCTACCGCGCAAAGTAATGGTCTGACTTCCGCTATCGGTAAACAGGTCTGCTACAACGGCACTTGTGCTACTCTCACTCAGTCCTCAATTCTGAAGGCATGTCAGTTCGGCTGTGGCAAGAATGGCAAGCTGGATAATCTCGTTGATGCCGGGATGGACTGTAATGCTGCCAGTACCAAGGACAGCAAGGGCACCAGTGTTTGCAAGTACCTGATTTCAGGCGCAGGCTATGACGTGAGTTGCATCACCAGCTCTAATGACGGCGTGAATTGTGCTGGCCCGGCTAAACCGTAGGGCCGAGCGGACGAAGCCGCCAGTTCAGCCGACTAATCATCAAACCAAAATGTGGAGTAAGCCAATTGACACGGTCGCTTACAATTGCTGCCTTGTGCGCGGTGCTCATCCCTCTACCTTCTTATGCTCAGGAGAGCGAGGGACCAAAGACGAGCGCCGCCGCACAGGTGTTTCGAATTCCTGAAAACAACGTATCTTTTCTAACCGGCGATACATGGCAGCAAGGTAGCCAGAAACTTCGCCTCTATGGCATCCAATCCTGTATCCGTGGAACCACCTACACAGACAAGTCTGGTCTGAAGCAGGATTGCGGAACAGTCTCTCTTGCCATGCTCGCTGCTATCATCCGTGATACCAAGCCGACCTGCTCGCCCATTGCGCAGCTGCCGGCAACTAAGTCAGGCGAAAAACCAACAATACTTGTCGTTTGTTCCTCACATGTCGGCGATCAGTCGCTCGATCTTGGTACGGTACTCATCACCCAAGGTTTTGCATTCGCGGCCTTTTCAAACGATGCCAAACCTGTCTACATGCCCTACCTTGTGGCAGAAGCCACAGCAAAGCAGTCCAAGGCGGGATTGTGGGCATATTCTGATATGCCCCATCCTAACCTGGTCCTATTTGAAGCGATGCAGAGCAAGACACAAAAACCATGACCAAATCGAAGTATCCGGAATATCTTGAAAAATGGCGGGCGGAATCCCTGGAGCCCGGATATATGGAAACCAAATTGTTCATGCCTCGCGAAGATCATGAAAAAGTGGTCGTGATGGCGCAAATGTTGGGAGCGCGCATTCCTGTTGTTCTCGGACACCTTGTTCTTGCCGGAATGGCAGCTATGGCCGGTAAATCAACAAAGCCAATGGAACCCATTGCGACGCCTGAACCTCCTCAGCCAACAGAACTTGCAGTATTGATTGAGATGATCGACAAATCCCGGTTTCAAAAGGATACGGGCGCCGCCCGTTATCGACAAATCGCCTTCCTCAACCGCCTGTCTGACGCAATATCGCACGGACGAAGACCGACGATTCAGAGCCTGGCAAGCAGTGTCGATTCACATTATTCCCAACTCGAAATATTGTCGAAGGCGTTGGAAAAGCGCGGGATAATCGTTCGTCAACATGTTCCCGGATTGGCCAAAAGCCGTTCCGGCAAAGTCCTTTACATTCGCGAAGACGCTGTAGAGGCGTTCAACCAAGCCCACATCGATGAGGTGGGGTATCCGTTGCTGCCACTCGATATCGATGAGCCTGACACGATATAAAACAAAATTGAAATTGTTTAGGATCGGCGTTTCTTCAGCGCCGTTTTGATTGCTCCCGAAGCAATCCAGGCTGTCATGTTATCCGGGTAACCATCAGGAGCAGCAATCTTGCCCTGCTCGACATACCGGCGTATCAAATCAATCTGCTTATCCGAAGCAAGAGGCGCAACATACACCCCACCCTCGCCCGTCTCTCTTGGTCCGAGAAAAACCCTGCAGGCATCGGCTGACAAGAGCATGGCGTCGTCAATTGGTACGCAATCGCGTTTAGCCTTGGCGCGCACGGCATGTATCATGTTTTCTGATGGCTTTACGGGCACCGCTGAAGCCAAGTCGGATAATTCGCGGGTGAGCTGTTCATAGAATGCTGCAACAGCCGGCCGATAATGTTGCCGTCCATTGGCAATCAGATCCAGCTCAGCCTCGACATGCCGGGTGAAGTCCAATTCCATGAAGGAAAAGCGATCAGCCATCATGTCCACGACAGTTTCGCCTTTGTCAGTGGGAACCAGCATCCTTTGCCTGACCTTGACGTATTCGCGATTCATGATTGTGTTCATGATCGTAGCGTAGGTCGACGGTCGGCCGATGCCCTCCGCCTCCATTTTCTTGATGAGTGACGCCTGCGTGTATCGTTTTGGGGGTTTCGTATCCGATAGAATTAGTTTCCCGGCCGCTACGGATAATTCTTGTCCTACGACAAGCTCGGGGATGGGATTAACAGGGTCGCTTGTACACTCGTCCTCCTCATCCTCACTCTCGTCATCCGCATGCAGACTTGTCCAGCCGGGTGCGATGAGCGCTCGGCCGCGTGCTTCGAACATCAGCGTTTTACCGTCCAGCGCCGATCCGCATAGTGTCACTACCCGAACGACATATCGTGCGTCCTGCAGCTGCGATGCTATTGCTCGAATCCGTATCAATTTATAAAGCGCCTGCTGCGACGCGGACTCACCGGCTACTGCAACTTCCCAATGTGTAGGTGTCACGCCTGGATGCCCAGCTTGGGCTCCATCCTTGGCAGGCCATTTCCGGCGCCGCTCGACAACCTCCAATCCAAGCTTTTCGGCCTCGATCTGGATCAATGGAAAATCGTCGTCGGTGATGTTGGGATTATCCGTCCGGTGGTAGGTAATATGACCCTGCTCGTAAAGAGCTTGTGCAGCTGCCATCGATGTCTCCGGATCCATGTCCAGATGCACACTTGCCGCCTGTTGCATTGTCGATGTCATGAATGGCGGATATGGTGACCGCCTCGTCTCTCCCGATTGGCAGGACTGCACGCGCACAATTACGCATCCCGCAACAGCCTGCGCATAAGCTTTATCAAGAAAATACGGGTTCTCTTCTGTCACGAAACCGGGCCTAAGTTGCCATTTGGCAGACCAAGGCATATCCAATGTTTCGAATTTCAGTTCGACTCCGTAGTGACTAATTTTCCGGAATCCACGAATAGCGCGTTCGCGATCAACAACGATACGCACTGCGAGGCTTTGAACACGTCCAGCTGTGAGCTTCGATCCACTCCGCTTGCTGATCTCAGGACTGACCATATATCCGACCAGCCTATCCAGCACGCGCCGTGCTTCCTGTGCTGCCACAACCCGCACATCGATCAAACGCGGAGCTGCGACTGCCACACGTACTGCTTCTGGTGTGATAGCATTGAACGTAACCCGTTTTGGGTCCTTCAGCCCAAGCACCTCTTTAAGATGCCAGCTGATGCTCTCCCCTTCCCGGTCCGGATCCGTGGCGAGCAAGACTTCATCGGCGGAAGCCACAAGAGACTTGATGCGGTCAACGACGATTTGACCGCGCTCGGATAGAACGTAAGTGGGACGGAAGTCTGGTGATGAAACTGCTATCTCTTTTGCAGGTAAGTCGCGGACATGGCCAATACTGGCAACGATTTTATATTCCGACCCGAGTATGGAAGAAAGCTTCTTCACTTTGCCAGGGGACTCAATGATCAGCAGCTTCATTGATTTTTGGCCGCTGCCCATTCAGCGAGCTTCTCGTCGATCATCACCCGGAACAAGCGTTTGATTTCGACAGCATCTTCGTCGACCAGCTTTTCCCAACGCAAGAACCGCTCCAAGAGTGCCAGTTTGTGATGCTCGTTTAATTCACCCAATGCGAACATTACGTCGGAAAATGCAATCAATGCCTCGCTGGAAACAAAAGACAAATGATTGGCTGCTAGCCAAGCAGGCTTATGTTTCTCATGGTGTGCATTCGCAGAATTGTTCAAAGGATTTGCGCGTTTCATTGGTCTTTCCCAGAATCAAATCGCTGTTTGGTAACCGCCATGCTGAAATGGCGGAAGCAATTAAATCCAGAAAATTGACTTGAAAAGTTGTCTAGAAATTTGTTACATATGCGTGGCTTTCGATTCAAGTGTTTCATAATCGCCTTGAGACTTCTCGTGTTGAAAGTTGCCGCCGGACTGTTGTTACAGCAACAGCCCGGCATTTTTTTAATTCATCTATCGTTTTCGTGGAGTATCTATGTATCTCATCCGTCAATATGTGGCGTTACACGCCACGTGTCATGATTGCGTCATGTGCATCCAGCCTGATTTTATCTGGTGCCACTGCTTGGACCGCTTAGACTCGTCACGGAACTGATGCTACTTATGCTGCATGAATGCGAATCAAGGAGCAGCCCGCACAAATGTGTGCATGGATGCGTCTTGCAAACAATCTACTGTCAACACACTTTTGTCAAGCCGAAAGGCTTATGTTATGGATAAGCAACGCAAGCCTCAAAAACAGTCCGTGAAACAATTGCATAAGATGCGCAGGCAAAGGGAAGCGTTCATTGATGCCGCCTTTCTCTTGTTCCGAGCTAAGGGTGTCTCAAGTACAAGCATGAGTGAGATTGCTCATCATGTGGGGTTTGCTGAGAAAACCATTTTTTCGTATTTTCCGACTAAGCAATTAATTTTATTGGCAATACTGGAACGCTATAATGATGATATATTGGCTGATTTGGACGAATATCTTAAAATAACACCAAATGACCCGATAGAATATATAGTCAACTTCATTGATATTCACGTCCAATACGCCGCCACATTCGATGATATTAAATTATGGCGCGAGCTAGAATCTGCGAGAATATTAATAAACAATGATAAGGAAATCGATACGAGAGAGTTTGTTATTTTGAATCAGTTGAATAAATACTATGAAGTACTAGTATCATACCTAATAAATCTAAAATTAATTGAGAATGTGCCATCGCCAACAAGGTTGGCAAAGCTTATTCACTGCACAATTGCTTTTACCTATAACATGACATTGTTCAATGCTTATAAGAATGCTGACGCCGCGRAAGATGATCTTCGTGAATTGATTGTGGATATTCTTGCACCGCACATAGTCAAAGGTTAGAGCTGTGTGAACTCCGTTCATGCGTGCATATACAAAAATACAGCTCACTAACCACGATAGTGCCGTTATTATAATCTCCCAGCTCTATTTCGCATGCGATTCTACGCCGTATCCCACCTAGGGAAGCCAACTACCACACTTGACAAATTACAGTCGAGTGCATCAACTATGCCAAATTTGCGAGGCAAGGCTGATGACAGCATATGATTCGGCAACATTATCGGTTGCATTTGGTATTTTGGTGGCGACTACGCTTAGCCCGCATACGTCATGTGCTCAAGAAAAGACTGTGAACATACTTGCATGGGCAGACGTCTTCAGTCCGCGAATGTTAGAGAAATTCACGGAAGATACGGGCATCAGGGTCATCTATGATTCTACGCCGAGTGATGAATTCACGGAAACCAAGATCCTAGCTGGTAAATCAGGCTATGACGTCATTGGCATTACCACGGAGCCTTATATTGGGCATCTTGTTGCAGCAAACGCATTAGCAGCCCTTGAGATATCAGACATACCTCGCCTTTCTGATCAAGATAGTGGTTTGCTTGAGCACATTGCAGATGCTGGGGTAAAGAGGGCTGTTGGTTTGTATTATTGGGGCACTACAGGTTTTGGGTTAACTGGGCGAGCCAAAGAGATACTCCCTTCTGATGCTCCCCTGGACAGTCTAGCCCTAATTTTCGAACCAAAGTATGCACAACTACTCAATAGGTGTGGGCTTTCGTTCTTGGACAGCCCGGTAGACATGATCCCGCTAGCCCTTCTCTATCTGGGCATTAATCCTGAAAGCACTGATACAGAAGACCTTCTCCGGGTCGAACGGCTATTTGCAGGGATCAGGCCCTTTGTTACCAAATTCGACAACGTCAACTATCGCCAGGCGCTGGCTAACGGCGACATCTGTGCAGCAGTTGGTTGGGGCGGAGATATTATTCTGGCTAGGGACGATGCAGATGCAGCCAAACAGGACCGGGGGATCCAGTATATAATTCCGAAAGAAGGCGGAATGCTCTGGATGTCGGGTTTGGCTATGCTGAAAGATGCGCCGAACAGCGAGAATGCTCGAATATTTATAAACTACATGCTGTCCAGCGAAGCCGGTGCAGATCTCGCAATACGAGGCTACTCTCCGGCCATACAAACCACACTACTTGCCGATGAATCAAGGTATCCAAATGCTTCCGAGCGTTTACGCCTACACTATTATGCTGGTTCCGCCATGAGAGATGCTGAAAGGAGATTAAACACCACCTGGACGCGCATAAAATACCGATAATTGCTGTTACGGCGCCATGTGGCAAACGACCAAGAAACATCTCAGTCATTCAAAATAGCTGCAGACGTAGATTTACTATAGCAGGAGAAAACCCATGACGTAAAAAAACCGGCACGAGGCCGGTCTTTATGAAGTTAGTACTACAAAGGAATTACCAGTTCCTGAGAGACTCAAATCGTTATCTCAATGTAGCGCCAACTTTCAATTAGTTCAAGAGACAAATGCGCTTTCGTGCCACGGGTTTTTGCGTCCTTTTTAAGGATACACTTATGACCTTACAGCAACAGATTTCAACTGGCGGATTGCGCAGAACGACGCGCAGCTCTCGCTCGGCACAGCAACTTTCTCGTGCGTATGAATCTCGTTCCGTTCGATCGAAAATATTGGAAGGAATCTGCCGCACCAAAGCACTCCAGATTGCTAAACGAGCGGCCGCCGCTTTAGGTTTGAAATCAACCAAGATTGCGCTCATCGATCAGCTCTTCGCCTTTTCCAAACCTTGTGATTGGAAAGGATGTGGTGGTGCGCCTGTTGTTTGGCCGTCCAACGCTCTCCTGGCAAGACGTATGGGGATAGCAGTGTCAACGGTTCGCTATCATTTGCGTGGTCTTACTGACGCTGGTTTGATTGCTTACAATGACCATCCGACTTATCAACGATCGGGACGTCGAGATGCCGAGGGCAGCATAATACAGGCTTTTGGTATTAACCTCGCCCCGATCGCCATGCGGTTTGATGAACTGACGGAACTTGTAGACCGCGTCGAAAACGAGGCGATCGTCTGGCGATCCCTTTCTCATCGACGAACGGTCTTACGCAAAGAAATCACTTCAATGCTAGTCAGCCCAAGTGATTGGGATATCTATCATACGCATGCTTCAGCATTTATTGCACGGCTCGACGGTTTGAGGGAAGCGCAACCCAATGATGTGGAGGAATTCTACGGCGTCATCCGATCATTCGAGAAACTTCGCGATGATATTGAGATACTCATAGACGGTACTGAGGGGTGTCAGGATTTGAGCACCACGGTATCAAGTTTTGAGCAACATACAACTACAGACATACCTACAACACCTGTAAGTGGTAGTAAAAAACGGTATCAAGTAAACGCACAATCTGATGATTCACAAGACGGCTTCTCCAAAGAGGCTTTTGAGACTAAGCTTGGCGGTACCAGCTCCCCATCATCATCACGCCTACCGATATATAAACAAAGACATTTAACTGCGCGGCATTCAACCGAGATGGAGGATGTTGGTCTATCGCTCAGTGCAGGTTTGAATCCGCAAACAGATCTTAGGAGTGTTTCACTATCCTTGGTAAGAGCGGCGTGCACGGATATTTTTCACCTAATGCCCGAAGCCTTTGTGTCCTGGCGGGCATTACGCAATGCCGGACCTACAATTATGCCGATTATCGTCGATCAATCCCCAGGTCTTCAATGAGGCCAGGAGCCAGCTCGGACCGGATGTGGCAATAGCCGCACTTGCAATTACCGTTGAGCGTGCTGCTCAGGGCAGCGTACTCAATCCGGGTGCTTATTTACGTTCGCTGACAAAACGCGGGCATATGGGCAATCTCCATCTCACGCGATCACTATTCGCGTTGGCAGAGAAAAATTGTGAACAAGGCACCCAATAGATGGGACCAATCAATTATACGCGCGAGCCACTCCTCCTTTTTAAACACAGTAAAGTAACATGGAGACGCAAGGGTCGATGTCCAGACCACCGTCAGAGGATACTGATGGGACGTATCAAGAAGAGGCACGGCCAGTTTTCTCCCCAATATAGTTCAGATTCTTCGAGGGGTAAAAACCCCAGAGATTCATAGAATTTTCTCGTATCCTGATATCCGGCGGAAGGATGTGTAGTCCCGATGGTTTTCACCGTAATGAATTTGGCATTCAGGCTTATAGCGAAGTTTTCTGCTGCTTGAATCAAAGCGCGGCCTGCTCCGGCGCGGTGCCAACGTCTCTTCACACCCATGAGGTAGATTTCAACGGCATAATCGGAGGTAGGTTTGACTGTTATGAAGCCCATGACGGATCCGTCTACAGCATAACAAGCGAACATTGGGAGAGTTTCTGCGCTTTCCGCAAAGGAAGCCCTGTATTCTGGATTCCAGAACCACTCCTGTAAATCGTCCAACACTTCGCGCACGATAGCCTCACGATGATTCACAACGCTCTCTACCATCAGATTCATCTGAACTCTCCACCCGATTACATTTTGATCCGGAGATGTGTAGCATCAGATTCTTGGATTTGTCATCGCAGGGCGCAGCTTTGGGACGGTAGGGCCTGCTAGCAGTACGTCTTAGATAGATAGTTGTTAACCTTTCGTTAACTTAAAATTTCTTGCGTGACTTATCGAATCGGCGCTAAATGCGATTTCTAGGCGAATATGTATCAAAATTCGCATAATGGAAACGAAGCCGATGAATATCGCATCTCCAATAGTTAACTCATTGTCCGACTTTGATGAGCTTATTCTCAAACAAGGCGGTGATCTTTCCAAACGATTGCAAAAGCACCGCTTGGAGAGCTTTCCACCCAACGCAAAAAAAACTTTGCGATCGTTCTCATTAGCAGAAGCTGCTGGATATTTGGGAATAAGCGCGGGCCATTTGAAAAACCTGTCACTTGAAGGTAAGGGCCCAGAACCGGCGCTTACCACCACAGGCCGCCGATCTTATACGGCTGAACAGATGCTTAGCATGCGGCATTATCTCGATAAGCATGGTCGCGCCGATCTGAAAAAATATGTGCCGCATCGCCGGGGAGATGAACATCTGCAGATCATCTCCGTCGTGAATTTTAAAGGTGGCAGCGGCAAGACAACAACTACTGCGCACCTGGCGCAACATCTGGCACTCACTGGACACCGCGTGTTAGCGATTGATCTCGATCCGCAGGCCTCGCTATCCGCGTTGCATGGGTTTCAGCCGGAAATTGACAAGGACGACAGCCTTTATGAGGCTCTTCGCTATGATAGCGATAAGAAGCCTTTGTCCCAACTTATCAAACCAACAAACTTCCCTGGTCTGCACATCGTGCCCGCTGCTCTTGAACTGCAGGAGTTTGAATACGACACTCCATTGATCCTTGCCGAGAAGGGTACAAGGGCAATGGGTCAGGTTTTCTTTACCAGACTTGACGCAGCTTTAAGCGAAGTGGCGCATGACTATGATGTCGTGGTTCTGGATTGTCCTCCCCAACTCGGATATCTCACCCTAACCGCCCTCTCCTCCTCGACATCAGTGTTGATTACCGTACATCCCCAGATGCTGGACGTAATGTCGATGTGTCAGTTTCTTTTGATGTTGGGTGAAATTCTCAATCCCATCAAACGCGGTGGCGGCAACATGAACTTAGATTGGTTTCGCTATCTTGTAACGAGGTACGAACCGGGTGATGCGCCTCAATCGCAGATGGTGCATTTTATGCGCTCTATGTTCCGAGATTTCGTTCTGAAGGCGGAAATGCTCAAGAGCACCGCAATATCGGACGCCGGCATCACCAAGCAAAGTCTCTATGAAGTAGAGCGAAATCAAATGACTCGATCTACCTATGATCGGGCGATTGAATCGCTGACTGCTGTGAATGGAGAGATTACGTCTCTTATTCATCAGGCTTGGGGCCGGTCATGAAACCGCACTCGTCAGATAGACAGTTTACAGCTGTAAACTCCAAGCCATCGTTTCAATGGAGTTTAAGGTAATGGCTCGAAAAGGACTGATGAGCGGATTGCTCGAAGATGACGAGTTTACAGCTGTAAACTCCACGGATGATGCCGCGCCAGCCCCGCGCTCAGGTCGTGGAGCATTTGGTATGATGAGCCGCGCTGCCGATGAAATGGCGACGAAAGTGGAAGCAGCGGAGGAAATAGAAAAGCAGCTGCTGATCGGCGATACCATCATAGAGGTTGATCCAAATGATCTCGAAGGATCATTTGTCTCAGATCGAATTTCCGATGACCGGTTTGACGAATTGGTTGAGGCCATTCGTGAAAGAGGCCAGGACTCACCCATCCTCGTAAGGCCACATCCGTCAATTCACGGGCGATACCAAATCGTATTCGGACATCGTCGGACCAGAGCAGCGAAAGAACTTGGGATAAAGGTACGCGCTGTTGTTAAAGAACTCGGCGACCGAGAACATGTCATTGCTCAAGGGCAGGAAAACACCGCGCGAGAGGATCTCTCATTTATCGAGCGAACCCTGTTTGCTGCTCGTTTGAATAAATTGGGCTTCGACAATCCAACAGTCATGTCCGCGCTGGCGATCAACAAGACCATTCTTTCCAAAATGACGTCTGTCATCGACCAAGTGCCGGAATCAGTCATACTCTCCATGGGAGCGGCAAAGGGTATTGGCCGCGAAAAATGGTACGATTTGTCAGTAAAATGCAGAGACAGAGAATACCTGCAACAAGTGCAAACGGCGATTGCCGGCGACACATTTGCGGAATTATCGGTAGCGGCGCGGTTCGCGGCGCTAATGAACCTTCAAAAGTTACCTGTCCAGAAAAGTTCAATCGATAAAAAGGTGGAACCCACTCCTACGCAAACATGGGTTGCGCCGGACAAATCAGTGCAGGCCGTAGTCCAGCACAAGGGTCATAATTTAAAACTCTCGTTGAAAGCAGGCGCTGATAAAGGATTTGGCCAATATCTTTCCGAGAACCTCGATCAGATATTTGAAGCTTACGTCGCTTCAAAAACAGAACCAAACAGGAGTTAAACCACAAAAGAAAAAGGCCCCCAAACGTTACCGTCGTGGAAGCCCTTCTCGAAGTCTCGACACCTTCAGAATCGCATTTCCTCGAATCACTGTCAATAGTTTTGAACGTCAGTTTGGCGGCTGGATTTCTTTTGCCTAGTTGAAAGGCGAACGAACATGCAAGGAAATGTAATCACGACGCCCTTCGGGCGGCGAGCGATGTCGCTCGTTCAGTTGAAATCACAGACACAGGCCAAGGATCTGCCGGCCGGCAAATCTGCCGACAAATGGCAGGTCTATCGCTGGCTGTGCGAAGGCAAGGAAATCATCGGGGTAGGGGATCGCTCACTAGCTGTTCTCAATGCGCTCCTGTCTTTTCTTCCGGACAGTGATCTTTGCGAAGAAAACGGCCTCATCGTTTTCCCATCGAATGCCCAATTGTCACTGCGCGCGCACGGTATGGCCAATGCAACACTGCGTCGGCATCTGTCAGCGCTCATCGAGTGCGGTCTGATTACCCGCAAGGATAGCCCCAACGGCAAGCGATATTCCCACAAGGATAGGGGAGGGGAGATTACCGACGCATTCGGCTTCTCTCTCGCTCCGCTGCTCGTACGCACTGAGGAGCTTCAGGTCGCAGCTGAGAGCGTTCGAGCATCTGCTAGGGCACTCAGGCTTGTTCGCGAGCGTATGACACTCCACAGGCGCGATATCGTCAAATTGATAGAAGTAGGACTTGCAGAAGAGGTTCCGGCCGACTGGAAGGGCATCTGGGCGCGTTTCCGCGCTATCGTTGACACAATCCCGCGCAAAGCCACGCTTGGCGCCCTGGAGCCAATTCTGGGTTATTTGGCTGCGTTGCATGACGAAGTGGCTATCTTGCTGGAAAATCACGTTAAAGAGACAAATACGAGCGCCAGTGAGTCTCAGATTGAGCCGCAGCAACAGAATTCAAAACCAGACTCCAATTCTGATCTTGAACCTGGCTTTAGAAAAGACCCTGGGGCAAATCCGGTACTCAAATCACCAAGCACGGCAGATGCCAGAAAGACCTATCCGCTGGGATTGGTGCTGAAGGCTTGTCCTGAAATAGCCGATTATGCCCCAGCCGGCATTTCGAGCTGGCAGGACATGATGCGAACCGCGGCGCAGGTGAGGGGTATGCTCGGCATTTCACCTTCAGCCTACGAGGAGGCGCTTGATGCTCTCGGTCAGGAGAACACGGCGATCGTCCTTGCCTGCATCCTGCAAAGATCGCAGCATATCAGCTCGGCCGGTGGATATTTGCGGGTTTTGACCATGAAGGCTAGGGCAGAGGAGTTTTCCGTCGGGCCAATGCTGATGGCTTCACTCAGATCTGCGGTCAGTGCTTCGGAGTTGCTAGCTGTATAGGTAAACAACTACAATAGCGTGTATGTATGTGTTTATTGTGGAGAGAGAGACATTGTTAAAAACGATGACCGGAAATGTGATAAAATGAAGATGAGTTTGCGGAAAAGACCGTCATGAACGGAACAAAATTAAAACGCTCAAAGGAGCAACCGCATGCGCATACCATCTCCCGAATACTCCACCTGTGACAAATTTTCTGAGATTTCTAACATGAGCGCTGAACGACTTGTTTGCGTCGGTAGGGAAGGGGGCAGTTAGCGTGGAGATTTATTGTGACGAGAGTGGCGGCCCAGATAGAGGTGTTTTCTTAACATCGGCCGTGCTCATCGATGCAACCGAAGCAACAAGATTGTTGAAGGATTTCCGGCGGCTCCACAAACTTCCAAGAGAAATCAAAGGTACAGGACTACCTGATGCGGCCCGACACGACTTCTTTGAACTGCTGAGCCGTAAAGAAGACGTTTGCACAACTGTCGTGGCCTGTACACGTGTGACCAAACTTGGCGGGTGGGCCTTGAAAGAGCTTGAGGCTAATATCATCTATGAAAATCTCATTTTTGAATCCTGTCGCGCCATACCCTATTCGGGACAACCTAACATCACGGTTAGGCCAGATCACGGAACCTATAAGAAAGGCATCATGAAAGAGATCGGCTCCAGACTTGCCGTTTCTATTTCTGATCATTTTGGTGCAGAGACTTTCGTGACGTTCGCCGAAAGCCATTTAACACCTGGCGTTCAAATTGCAGACGTGATCGCAAACACCGTGTTTCGCATCCTCAAGGAAGGCGCGGCGCTAAGTGATGATCCATTTTGCAAGACTATGCACAAGGCGGGTAAATTGAAACTACTGGACATCGAACTTGGCAAAATCCGGCCTGAATGGTTGACTAAAGCCGCAGAATGAAAAAGGCCGCCCGAAGGCAGCCTTTAAAAATGAGCGTCGGCACTTTACCGTATTCCTGCTTCGAGTTACTAACGGTGTCGCTAGGACCCCTCCTGGGCAGGCAGTAGGTGCGGTTCCATCATTTTGGAAGCACTTTCCATGACGCTTGGTGAATATGTGCCGGATGTGCGTGTTTGTCAATATCGGCACATAAATTGTGTCGTCTCAAGTTCGAAACGGGCTTGCAGCCACGCCCACTTGTCGGGCTGCAGTTAACCTTAGAATTCTGCATTACCATGTTCGCATTTACGCGTCGATCAATTGATAGAACCGGAATTCGAATTTAGCGTTTAGGTTCTTGCCTTTAACGGAGATGAACCAACCTAATTCCTGCAGCAAATCTCACGCTCTTGACCGAAAAGTCCAATGTTTAACTACAACAGGATTGTTCCGATGCCGCATTCTTACGATAAAGCACAACACGACATGAGTCTTGATGAATTCGATAAGATTCTGATCTAAGGTTGCGGCATGACCCCCATCCCTCCGTCGCTTACCCAGGACTTGCGTACCAAGCTCGCCGATGCAATTGCGGGCTTTAAAGCTTATGACGTTCCCGGTGTGTGCATACGTCTCGGTTTGGCTGAGGGATCTGGCGAAGAAGCTTTCAACTCCAAATTCAAATATGCCAATACACGACTGGCACAGGTTGATGCGCAGGCCGTTCTTGGAATGGCACGGAAGCTCCTTGAGGAGGTCGATAGCTTCGAGCTAGCTGAGCTCGCGGCCAAGATCGACGAGCTGGGGACACCTTCGGTTTCGGAAGTCACACGCCGTCGGATTATGGCCGTGTTCGAGGGGCAGCCCCTTGCTTCTCAAATCGACGACCTCGAATTGATTGGCAGGGTATGGCCGGCCGAGGTAATGCGCCACACGACGATCGGGAGAAATCTAACACTAAGTTCGGTTTTTTCCAATTCTGCGGTCGATAGGGACTGGAACAATAGTGATCTGCTTACCCAGCTCGGCATACTCACATGTTCTCGTGCGCAGCTGTTCAGGTTCCTTATTGAAGTGACCGGGCCCGTGGCCCAGAAACCCGGTGCCCAGTCAGCGCTTGTTACCCAGCTCAACCGCCATATCGAGCACGATGGCTACCAGCTGGTGGCCGCGGGCAAGGTATCGGGCTCTCCTATTTACGAAGTACGCGTAATAGGTGCCGGCAGCCCTGCCGATCGGGGTATCTCGGATTCACTGAAGGCATTCGATCCCAATGATGTACACAATCGATGGGAGGCTGCGGTTGAGCGGCGGACCGATGATCCGGGCGGGGCGATCACACTAGCCCGGACGTTGCTCGAAGATGTCTGCAAGTGGATCCTGCACGAGGCCGGCGAAGCCTATCTAGATAAGGACGACCTGCCAGTGCTTTATAAGAAGTTGGCAAAGGTTTTGCGGCTTGCCCCCGACGATCATACAGAGCAAACTTTCAAACAATTGTTAGGCAGCTGCCAACAGATCGTTGAACTTCTAGGTTCGCTTCGGAACAAGCTAGGGGACGCGCATAGTAGCGGTCCCCTGAAGGCTAAACCGAAGCCCCGCCATGCGGAGCTGGCCGTCAACCTCTCCGGAACTATGGCGACTTTTCTGGTCGACACATGGAAAGCCAGACAGTCGGAGGTGAAGAATTAGGTGTCGATTACTGGCTAACGACTTCAACTTGTTTTTTTAGTCAGAAGCCAGAAACTGTGTACCCGATTTTGAATCTCATTGACCAACGTTTCGCGAACCGTCGTACATTGTTTTTGCTTAATAATTGCTTCTTTCCCGCATCTAAATCCTGATTCCCTTCATCTCGTATGACTATATAATGAAGAATTCCCAGTCGACCGTGGATTGTTCCTCTACCTGTCCCGCAAACGAAAGTCTATGCGTCTCTGTGGTCGTACCAACCCCAATTTTCCTTGTGTTTCGTGGGTATGGGCGGCTATAGCGACGCTCATTTTCCTATTATCGGCGTGTACAAATGATCGTTTTCTAACAACTTACAACTTTGAACAAAGCAGTGGTCTAAGCCCGGGAATATTAATCAGGCACGGGATACACGGTTGCGTGTCTGGGCGAATAGCTCTTGTTCTCCCCCTTGGGGCGAGCGTACGAGCATGCGGCAAGCAATTTGTTCACATCGCTGTCTGATTTATCAATTGGCGGAGTATCGAATTTAGTGCCTCTGGTCGTTCCATTGGCACATAGTGCCCGCATTCGGGGATGACATGCAGGCGACCATTTGGGGCTATATCGGCTTGCCGGGAGCTGGTCTCCAGTCCAGGTAGGACGTCGTCTGCGCCCGTGACCACATGCACTGGCCCCTGAAATGTCGAAAGTACATCACCTCGGCTTTGGCGTTTGTGGAATGCCTCAACGCCAAGCACCACATCCTCAAGCAGCCGGCGCATGAGAATGGCCCTACCGGCCCGAAGCTGCGAAAATGGCCATTTGAAAGAACGGATAGGGCACATAAGTTAAATATGGCAGTTGTATCAATGGCTTATTGGTCGTAGATATCTTCGCTCGAAACAAGCGAGAAATAGCCGTACAGATTGGGTTTAGACCAATCATAAGGGCTAAAGACGGCAGATTCGACAGTGTTTTGCCACATATTCTGGTTCTGTTCTCCGAGTTGGCCGTTTTCGCAGCTTCGGGCGGGTAGGGCCTATCACGCAGAAAATAAGGCTCTCGAATAGTTGTTATTTAGACTGAGTCATGGTGATAATATTGGAATATTTATTGCATGTCGCTTGCATTATTGAAACTCCAAGAAAAACATAAATTACTCTTTCCTGTTCTGTAACAGCTCGAATACACAAGTAAAAAATTTAAGGGTAGATAGTGACCACCACTGAAAAACTTCACAAGCTAGGAGATGATCTGCCAAAGTCTAATCCTTGGCGTGACGACCGCCTAGGGTACGCACCTTTTGCGAAGAGGATCGCATCAGTTATCATTAAAATGGCTGCGCCAAATGGATACGTAATCGGCGTTCATGGGCCGTGGGGCAGTGGAAAGTCCACGGCCTTAAACTTCACTCTGGAATATTTGAAAAAGCACAACGCAGAGCACGAGAACGAACAGATTATTCACATCGATTTTCGACCTTGGATGGTGGCGGGTCATCAAGATTTAATTGTAGCGTTCTTCAAATTGCTTTCCGAAAAACTTGGTCCAAAAGGCACTCGTTGGATACGATTTACAAAAAGAGTAGCTTCTTACATCTCAGGCACAACCGATAATCTCGTCGACGCAGCGGCTACAGTCGCTCTGACTATCGACCCAAGTGGAGGGGCCGCCTCCGGCTTTGCTGGCAACTTAGCAAAGAAATCCGTTAATGCAGTGTTGAGCAGGTACCTTGATAATCCCTCTCTTCAAACGGCGTATGAAGAACTGAAAACTCAGCTTGATCGAAGCGGCAAACGCTTCCTGATCACTATTGATGATATCGATCGACTGGAAGACAAAGACGTAAAATCTATCATGCAGATGGTTAAGAGCACGGGCCAATTGCCCAATGTCATTTACCTCTTGGCCTACGACCGCAATATCGTGAATGCAGCACTAGACCAATCTACAGATAGAACACGACCGCGCTTCTCCGAGAAAATCGTCCAACAAGAGATTGAACTACCTCAGCCGTCAAAGAATTCACTTCTTTCAATCCTCGATAGGGAAATTGCTTTTTTGATTGAAACTGCTGAGGACAACATGCGCTGGCACTACATCGTGCGGGACGGGATTCGGCGATGGGTCAATTCACCCCGTGATGTAGTCAAGCTATCAAACGCCGTAAAATTCTCTTGGCCAGCGCTCGAAAACGAAATTGATGTTCAAGACCTCTTGGCGATGGAAGGTATCCGACTCTTTGACCAGGGGGCGTTCAGCTGGATTAAGGATAATCGGGACTTTCTGTTGACTGATGGGCGTTTCATAATGGCCCAAGACGAACTGAAAACGGCAGCGGTCAATAATTTAAAAAGACGTATTCAAGATGAAGATGTGCAACCTCAAGTCTTGCGAGTCTTGTCAGTATTGTTCCCACAATCTGTAAAGTGGTTCGAAGGAGGTATTGGAAATGAAGAGGCATTCGACGAGGTCGTGAAACGTCGAGGCATCGGATGTCAGGCCGGCTTTGATACCTACTTTGGACTCCATCCGTCAGCAGATTTTATTCCGAAGGCATCAATCGACAACCTCATGTCGCAGCTTGACGATGTTGATGCCATTGTAGCTATCATTCGAAGTTATCTTGGCAAAACAAATAGTCGCGGTGAACCAATGATCGGGAAGCTTCTCGATGAGCTGCGGGCAAGATATCGTGGAAATAACCCGGCACCACCTACTCAGTCTCTGTTAGATGGGCTGTTTCGCGTTGGCGAAAATGTCATTGGAATACAATGGGACGGTGGGATGTTTAGTTTCTCCCCTCGCACCCAGCTTAGTTTCCTTGTTCGAAACATGCTTGAACGTTGGGGGGAACACGATGCAGGTGCCCATCTAATCACAGCTTTTAATAGGGCCACCTCAGTGGCAATGCTATCTGAGGTATATGTTGATCGTGGTCGCGAGTTGGGTACTTTTCCATCGAGTTCGAGCGAACGGCCGCTCATAGATTTGGAAAGTTTCGGCGCTTTAGGACGGATTCTCCTCAGTAAAATTCTTGCATCGGTATCTGATGGTTCTTTGGGAAACGCACCATTCTTCTTTGATATTGTCCGAGCTTGGTCACATCTTGGAAATCCAGAAGAGGTTAAGGGGTGGCTGTCTGCTGGCATGCTCCAAAGCGCCGACTTTATGGTCAAGGTTGGACAAGGCTTAGTTAGCTACAGTGTTGGAACACACTATCGACGATACACTATGCGGGATACTCCAGATGTTCAGCTTTATAATCTGGAAGTACTAGTTGAAGCAGGGACAAAGCATCTGTCAGCCACATTAACGGATGACCAACGAAATTTGCTGAGTGAGATCGTTCGACGAGTAACGCAGATCTTAAGCGGCAACACGTCTGTACAGACGCAAGAGTTCGACGACGATTGAATCAGAGTGCCGGTAGGGCCTAAGTGCTCATTATCAAATTAACTGCGGCGCTAACATATTGAGATCATTGGACGCCGATTCTTATGATTAACGGGTCTTCCTCACTTTGTGTGGAGATTTGCGGGGCGACAATCAGGATGAGCCCTTTCGTCCAGATCACCGCGCTATAGGAGATCGGCCGATTTGATTGGCATCATCCGCGCTCTGAGAAGCTCTGAGCCCGCTCGGCCATACATTGCACGCTTAATCGTCAGTCGGTTGATCTGACCTTCTGCCTGACCGTTGCTCCAGGGCAGGTCAATGGCGTTACAGACGGCGTCGATATCCCGGCGAAGAACGCGGGCAAAACGGGCCAAGAAGGCGAGGCCAGAATGAATGGCATCGTCGATCCATTGTGCGAGTTTCGTCGACGCTCGGCCACGGAATATGCCGCGAAATCGCATGGAAAAGCTGCGCAAAACAGCAAACGTTCGTGACCACTGCTTCAGGGCATCCACTTTCCGTGCTTGATTGATGGTCAGCGCGCCGCGCGGCTTTATGCAAAGAGTAGCGGCGACAACGGGTGAGATCAAATGGCCGGTTTGCGGATCGCGCACAGGCACATTGTCGTATGTTCTGTCGGTGAGCTCAATCCGAGCCGACGCCGCATTTCCGTTATCCTTTTCCGGCTTCTCGGCGCGGCGCCAGGCTGCCAGGAGGCGTTCAAGATTGGAGAAGCTGCCGGTATATCCGCGGTGCTTGATGTCGTGAAACAGGTGCCGCCCACGGCGGTTGCCATCCTTCCAACACTGGGTGAGGAACGCTTCGAAATAGAGAGGAGACGTCGGCTGCAGCGCGCCCCTGCGTCGATCGGGTGGAGTTTCGAACGTCAGCCATTTCGTGATGCTGCGGCGGCCATATCCTGTACGACGTGCAATTTCCGAGCACGAAAGACCTTCTTTGCTCAATGCATGCACCGTCTCGAACACATCCTTCCGGGATTGCCGATGTGCCCGGCGAAGCTGATTGCGCCACGGCGTCTCAGGGAGTTGGTTACACGGAACTCGATCGTCATGATCAATCTCGATGTCCGCGTCAGGCAGCAGTGCCCTGCCTGTAGCGCGGCCGGAGAGGCTTATCTGTTCCTCAATGGCGAGACGCAGATTTTGCATGAGATGAAAGCGATCCGCCACCTGAGACGCTTGCGGCGCACCTTGACGAGCGGCCTGCGCGTAAACTCCGCATCGATCTCGGCTGACGACCTCAATAGACGGGTGCTGCTTCAACCATCGTGCAACACTTACCACGCTCCGGTCTTCGAGAATGTCCATGACCTCTCGGCGTTCGAGATCGACAATGATCGTGCCGTAGCGCCACGATTTCCTCCAACTCCAGTCATCGATACCGACGATCCGAGCCGAGGGTTGGTCGTGGACCCGTGAAGCATTGCGTTTCAAGTGCCGAAGGATGGTGTCGTCGCTGATTGGCATTCCGAGCCGCTCCATCAAGCGTTCTCCTGGCCGCCCGCCTGTACTGTGACCGAGCAGGCCCACTATTTCGGCGACCCTGGTTGTCCTGCGGGCATAGGGAGAGGCAACCGATGGGACCCGGTCAGTAAACGTTTGCCGTCTGCACTGCCGATATGTGCAACGCCAGCGGCTCATTTGAAGCCTTACCGTCACTTCATTACCTTGGATCGGCAGGTCCTGAAGACTGCGGTACGACCAGCCGTGGCGACTTCTGCTCTGATGTCGGCAATCTGGGCATATGCCAGATGTTGGCCCGCAAGCGGACACAACCCAATCACCTTCGTCGTTGTAGACGACACTTTGCACTTTAATGCCCGGACCGGGCGACCATTTCGATTTCGTTCGCATGCCAGCCCATAGCGTCGTCACTGCTAACGATCTGTTAACCACACAAAGTGAGGAAGACCCAGATTAAGTGCCAACCAACAGGCTAAGGACGGCAGATTCAACACTCTTTTGCCACCTATTCTGGTTCTGTTCTCCGAGTTGGCCGTTTTCGCAGCTTCGGGCCGGTAGGGCCTTGCAAACAGGGCGGGCCATACGCTTCCACCGGCTCAGTTCCGGGTGGAAGCCAACAATCACCTATTAATACGGGCACATATTATCTGATAAATAGTCATGCACGTGAAGCGCGCCGGAAATAATATCAGTTTTGGCTTTCTCGACCTTTGCTTTTATTTCCTCGGTTATGAGAGCTTTGTTGTTATCATCGAGCGCATAATCGACACCACCCTCCTTTAAGCCTAGATTGCTTTTGCCAGCGGTGAACTCTCCATTCATTCCCTCAATAAATGCGTCGTACACTGCCACATCGACACGCTTAACCATTGACGTCAATATATGACCGGGGTGTAGGCCGTTCTGGTTTGAGTCAACACCAATTCCAAATTTTCCTCTGTCTGCTGCTGCCTGCAACGCACCAATTCCCGTACCTGCCGCCGCTGCAAATATAACATCTGCACCTTGATCCATCTGTGACTTTGCTATTTCGCCACCTCTGGCCGGATCGCTCCATGCTGCTGGCGTATCGCCAGTCATGTTATAAATGACGTCTATTGCCCCGGCCATCTTTGCTCCGCCAACGTAACCACAGCCGAATCTACGAATCTGAGGTACATCCATTCCACCAATGAAGCCGACCCTTTTTGATTTGGAGGCCATAGCGGCTAGCATGCCAACAATGTAAGCCCCTTCTTGCTCATTGAAAGTCACCGATTTTACATTTGACCGTTCAATGGGGACATCAATGATCATGAAATGCACATCCGGAAATTCATCGGCGACTGTTTCTAACGCCTTCGCCCACCCGATGCCAGCAACTACAATTGGATTATTTCCGTCAATTGAAAATTTACGCAGAGACTGTTCACGTTGGTCCGTATTTTGAATTTCGAAACTACGATAAGCAATCCCAGTTTGGATTTTGAACTTCTCGGCGCCAGCATAGGCAGCCTCGCTATATGATTTGTCGAATTTTCCTCCAACATCGTAGATAATTGCCGGTTTGAAACCGCTTGCCCAGGACGAGTGTATGAACAGTAGTACCACAAGAATAGAAATTGAAATCTGCCTCATTATCAATACAAACTTTGATGTTATATCCATCTGAACCCCTATTCGATGATTACGCAGCTGCAACTCGTCGAGCTTCACGTCTGGAGATTTCGCACTCAGTTCACACGGGCCATATCGACTGGCCCGCAGCCCAAATCAAAACAGAAGAACACTTTCCCAACTCGTGGTAATCTGGAATCCACCATCGCAATTCCCGTAGCGTCATATTGACTGGCACCTATACGCGTCGGCAATCATAGCCACCCCTAACGCGTCTTGTACATTGGCTTGTCGGACGGCAGTTAATCAGGGTCTTCCTCACTTTGTGTGACGGTGGAATTTGCTGTGGTCGAAACGCTCGACGCCGTGCGGGCCGAGGGGAATTCCCGAGAAGTAGCGGCCATGTGGAGATCAGATCGGCCGATTGTAGACGATCAAGTGTGTGCTTTATGGCAAAATTGGCCCGGAGAATGCATGTTACGGCTCGATTGACGAGGTCACCACACAAAGTGAGGAAGACCCTGATTAACTGCCGTCCGACAGCTGATAGCCGCCATCCTCGCGCGCCGCATCAATCTTGTTCAAGCATTCCTTTAGAAAGATATAGCTAGAGAAATTTGCTGAAGAGTACGGAATCCCGCGCAGAGGGTTGTCGAATAACCTATCGCGCGAATCTCGACTTCTCCGCGTCTTTTGTGCTGATTATCATGGAGTAGACACCTATGTTATGACAACTGTGGCTTTCCTTTTACGAGCATACGTAGACCAAATAGTATGATAGCTACAGCAAGAATTGCATGGAGCGCCACGGAAGGCAAAAAGCCTAATTTGTCATAACTCCACTCCAATATCCGGGGTATACGGATATAGGTGCCAATGGTAGCATTCGTTACTTTGATATAGTTTTCTATCGCGAAAAAAAGCAACGTGCCACCAACCAAAACCAAAGCCGCGCCTTTGAACCGCGTTGTGATATCGGTAACTTTATTTGAGTCAAATGATTTCATTTCTCACCTGTTATTTATCCATACTAGCCTATGTTGATGGCCGTGAATGAACGAACGTCTTCTATCAAGTTCTACATCACGAGGATCGGCGTCTTGTTAGGCACGCGATCATAGAGATCGATAATGTCCTGGTTGATCAGACGGACGCAGCCGGACGATACGGCCTTGCCAATGGATCCCCATTCCGGCGAGCCGTGCAGGCGGTAGAGGGTGTCCTGGCCATTCTGGAAGATGTAAAGGGCGCGGGCACCGAGCGGATTGGTCAGGCCTGGCTGCATGCCACCGTTACGGGCACTATACTTCACCAACTCCGGCTGACGGGCAACCATCTCATCCGGCGGAGTCCAGGTCGGCCAATGGCGCTTCCACTGGATGACCGCGCGTCCCGACCAGGCAAAACCTTCGCGGCCGATACCGACGCCGTAACGCATCGCCTGACCGCCTTCGCGCACCAGATAGAGGAATTTGTTCTGGGTATCGACGACGAGGGTGCCAGGCAGTTCGCCGGTCGGATCCTGCACAACCTGACGCAGATAGCGCTTGTCCATTTTCTTAATTGGTATCGCGGGCAGCTGATAGCCGCCATCCTCGCGCGCCGCATACATGGCATCATAGGAACCAAAGGCAGGATCGACAACAGCMTGCGGCGCAAGCGGCCTGCCATTGTCGCCCACCTGAATCACCGGCATATCCGGAATGGCGGCACATCCGGCAAGGCCTGCGGCGGCTGTTGCGGTCAATGCAGTTAGGAAACCGCGGCGGGAAATCGTGTTTTGCATCATGGAATCAGTTTCAATGGAGGAAGATTGATTGCGAGGGTAGGGTGGACCAGGCTTATTGGCCAAGGAATACTAGTAATATCAATGGTTTAACTCAAGAGATGCGCATTGCCTGCACGATGCTAGTCACACCGATTGCCGTGGCAACGATTCCAATTCCCAACAAATAATAGCTGAGTCTATTATGGCTGAGGTTAGTCTTGTTTGCGGCTGATACTGCTTGAGCAGCCTCTACTGCAGAGGCATCATTGGCTTTTGCAACGATCACAGCGACCATGCCCGGTTCACGACACCTTGGCAGTACTGTCGTCTTGACATCATCGCTGTCACCGTAAAATTCCTGCACCAATTGTTCGCATTGCTGCGTTTCGGATTTTGAGGAATAACCGGTAAGTGCCTGAAAATAGACCCCTGCAATTATTACCAAGACACCTATCCCAGACAAAATGAGGGAGCGTGTAAGAGCATTATTTTTTAGCATCCGATGCGTATTCCTAAAGATCGATTCAATTTGGCGACCTGCGTCCTGTCACAAGACCAAAGGTCACCATCAGCCGTGAATCTCAACATCATGAATTTCCCCCTAATTGGCACTACCACGGCAGGGGCTGCCTTCGACTTTTGGAGCAGCTTTACAAACGGCGAGTGCTTACAGAAGCATGGAATGAGATTTTAAGGAGAAGTACTGAGGTCGAAGCAGCAGAGATACTGCCAATTGGCATCTTTATTAAACCGCGATAGCCGAACCATAGTGCAGGTGAAAGACGAGACTTAGCGTCTGGTCTCACCACAGCGAGCACTTGCTCGCATTTTGCGACGGAGAAGACAAATGGTTGATCACAGGATCAAGGGAAAGACCGTGCTTATCGGTGGCGGTGCCAAAAATCTCGGTGGGCTGATCGCCCGCGATCTGGCGGCACAAGGTGCAAAGGCTATCGCCATTCACTATAACAGTGCGGCGACGCAGGCCGCAGCTGACGAGACCGTTGCGGCGGTCAAGGCCGCAGGTGCCGATGCCATAAGCTTTCAGCGCGATTTGACGACTGCAGCAGCCGTTGAAAAACTCTTCGAAGATACAAAGGCAAAATTTGGTGCCATCGACATTGCAATCAACACAACCGGCAAGGTCTTGAAGAAGCCTTTCACTGAGATCACCGAGGCAGAATATGATGAGATGTTCGCTATCAACTCCAAGGCGGCCTTCTTTTTCATCAAGGAAGCGGGTAAACACCTCAGCGATAATGGTAAGCTGGTCACGCTGGTGACCTCGCTGCTGGGCGCCTTCACACCGTTCTACGCAGCCTATGCTGGGGCCAAGGCGCCGATCGAGCATTTCACCCGTGCAGCCTCAAAAGAATATGGCGAACGCGGCATATCCGTCAGCGCTATCGGGCCCGGCCCGATGGATACCCCTTTCTTCTATCCTGCTGAAGGGGCCGATGCTGTCGCATATCACAAAACGGCTGCAGCACTTTCCGCATTCACGAAGACAGGCCTCACGGATATTCAGGATATTGTTCCCTTTATCCGTTTCCTTGTCACTGATGGCTGGTGGATCACAGGGCAAACCATTCTCATCAACGGTGGATACACAACGAAGTAAAAGTCCGTATGGAATTGTGGGGCAAATGCCTGTCTTTATTCAGCATTAACATAGGGATGAATAATTCCAATGTGGATGCCCCACATATCTTTATAGGTTGACATCAGCTTCTCCATCCAAATTCAAGAGCAATTATTTGGACGAAGTTTGGTGAATGCGTGTATTCCTGCATTGCGATCATGTCGCGTGGATCGTCATTTTATTGATTTAGTGTTCCGTTGTTCTACCAGTCACATGAATATACTATCACCGATAATTCATTGATCCTGTGAGCAATTTTATGCAGTTTTTCGATGCCATCAATGCCAAGCTTAATGAGGCCGCCTTTGTGCCGGAACGCTGGGTAGAGGCAATTGACACATTGACATCGTTCACAACAGCGGCGTCTGGTGGTGTTGGCATATATTGGCCGCACCAACGCGGTTTTACCGGCACATCCAAAATCGAAGCTCGAACTATGGAATTTTGGGATCAGCCTGCCAAGTTGACCCGGACGTTATTCAATTATCTGCGCACGAAAAACATGATCGGAAATGGCTTTATCCCCGGATCCACGGATAGCTTTAGCGATCTCCCGGATATTGATGAACGAATTGCACTCGTTGATGCACACGGTGTCGGCCCAGAACTCGCAACGTTCGTGGAGCTGTTTAATGGTGAAATCATATCGCTCGAGGTTGCAAGAAGAACCGGGGGAGAGGAATTTTCCCTCGCGTTCGCGAATTCATTAAAACCAGTCAGTGATACGTTTGCAATCTCAGCACTGTTTGCCTCACGCCTTTACTTTGAACAGGCGAAAGGCACTGTGGAGGTATTGGCGACGGTTGGTATCCCGGCGGCATTGATTGGCATTGGTAATAGGATGCTTCATTGCAATAGCGAATTCCAACAGGTCGCTGATATGTTCATAAGCTTGCCTAAGGAACGGGTGGTGCTCGCTGGCGATGAGACGAAGAGGGCAGAATTCAACAAAGCACTCTCAGAGCAAAGCCAAACAAGTACCCAGATCGTTTTACCTCCCAATCTGGAAACACCAGCCGCTGTAATAAACATCATCCCGTTGCAGGGTGTTGCCCGTGATATTTTCGCATCATCATACAAAATGGTGCTTGTCACACCGGTTACCAACAGCCAACGCGTGCCTGAATTTGGTACCATCAAGCAGATGTTTGATTTGACACCGGCGGAGGCGCGGCTGGCCATAGCTTTAGCGTCTGGTCTATCTCTGCGTGACAGCGCTGCAAAATGTTCGATACAATTTGGTACTGCAAGGTCCTATCTGCTTCGTGTTTTCATAAAGACGGGCACCTCCAGACAAGGAGAACTCATTGGGTTACTCAAAACAATTGTCTAGCTCTATCTCTCGGTGACAACCGCTGTGTCCAGTAAGACCAATGTGCGGCTAGCTGTGCTAGCCCAGGCAGAACTTCACTCGAATCTTTAGCGTATGCGCAGTCGGGCTCGCGGTGGCGTATAACAGATAGTTGTTCTTCATACCCATTTTGCGCTTTAGCCAACGATGTTTTTGCCATTGCCGGGCGTGGTTCTGTTGGATTGGGTTATCTGAATACTGGCGCGAACAATTATAGCGCCTGCAAGATCCTACAGTAGCTTTGAAGCCATAGTTGGGAGAAATTTCCAACCCAACATTTGCCTGTCTCGCCGTGGTAGAATCGGCAGACCGCCGATTGAGCAACTGCCAACTACACGAACAGAACTCCATCGTTCAACGGTTTTTACAGAATATTCGAGATTTTTATTAGCTTGCTGCCAAATGGTGGTTGGAGACGGCCACCTATCTCGATACCTCAGATTATAGCGCGCAATACAACAATGAGTTAAGAGGTCACCATGCATGGACTAGCCAAAGTTGGCAAACATCCGCCCATTGTTTTCAGCAGTCCGCTGTGGGCGAGTGATTTCCAGCGCTTTGCTTTGGCAGTGCTGTGGTACGCCATGTCTGTGTTTGGAGTATGCTTCTGGATTGTTCTGTTTATTTGCCTTGCCAGATTATCGGGCTGCATCGGATAGGCGCCCACCAAGAATATCCGTCGCGAGACTTTCTGCCAAATAGCGCTGTTACCGACACGATACGGGAGTACCAAGCTCTTAGCTGTACGATCTATTGCCGAGCCACCGTCCCGTATCGGACCGCCGGTTGCCTCGGATACCCTTCGATGAGTAAACCCACAAACGCGAAACCCGGCGGTTCATTTCTATTGTTTTGCTCACCGTCCTTCTACACACCGGTTTGAGCAAAATGAGCGGAGGGAGTGGTCCTGCTTCCTCCGCTTCATTGCGAGTGGCCTTTGTCACAGCCTGGAGGGTAAAAATACATGGTGTTCGGGCAGGGCATTCTTACGGACAGACAGAATTTCGATGGCCAACATTCATGAATCTGCTCAAGACCTTTTTGGAGTACATTTTGCGCCGCCCTACAAACTACCATCCGCTGACAGCTTCTGATTTCGTCATTCTGATCGTGCTTATATTTGGCGCTCTCGGCGTTGCATGGTGCATTGGTTCATATCTTTTGCGCCATCAGCCAATCAAGAACACCAGTTCCGTCGTGCAAACAGGGAGCGAGGTTGCAAACGAGTAGGATCAGATCTGTCATAATGGTGTATGCCTTAAGAACGGAGTGTTGAAATGCACAGATGCGCTAAATTTCCAACCCTTGGCGATCATCCAGACGCCAAGCAGTTCCGGGCAACATCTATTCCATCAGTTTCGTTAAAAAGAATTAGAGACGCAAAATGTCTGGTTCGACTGCTTGTATCCAATGTAGCTCAATCCTGTAGGTCAAATATGCTTTTCCGAACTCTGTTTGTTGTTATGAATCTCATCACATTTACAGGTACAACAGAGGCAGCCGAGCTTGTTCTCAAGCGCGCTGTCCTTGGTACGGGAGGCATGGGGTATTTTGAGTATAGTGCCGAAGTGACCGGAAAGGAAAAGTTGACCTTGCGGGCACGGCTTGATCAAGTCGACGACATCCTAAAAAGCATGCTGATTCTGGATCCTGCAGGTGCCGGCTCGGCGACCCTGCCGGGTAAGACGGGTGCAGAGGAGACTTTTGCATCGCTCCCCTTCACCAGCACAGACCTCGTTTCCATGCCAGCACTGATATCGGCCCTAAAAGGCGCTGAGATCAAGCTTGCCGGTCCGCGCAAGCTTGAGGGCCGCATCCTCAGCATTCAAATGGAAATGCCTACCGCCAAAGTCGCAGAGATTAGCATGCGCACCAGGGTTGCGGTGTTCTCAGGTAGTACCATTGAGCAATTCATACTGGAGGAAGCCGAAGGGCTTGAGTTTAAGGATGCGCGCATGGCGCAACAAGTCGAAACTGCGCTCAAGGCATTGCATACGGCACAGGACCGCTCCAGTCGAGACATCACCATTCAGCTCGCTGAAGGCGGAAAGCGCACGGTGCGTGTCGGATACGTGACCGAAGCGCCCGTTTGGAAGGCCGCGTATCGACTGACCCTTCCCAAGCCCGGCGAAGACAGTGCAAAACTGCAAGGCTGGGTGGTTTTAGAAAACATGACGGGCAATCCCTGGAAGGATGTGGCTGTAACCTTATCTTCTGCTTCTCCCGTTACATTCCGGCAGGCCCTGTACGATCCCTATTATGTTTCCCGCCCCGAGATAGCGCCACCGGTAAGCCGCGTCGCACTCCCGCGTGTTGATCCAGGTCAAAATGCTATGGGACAGAATGTCTCGCAATTACGCGAAACTGCACCTCAACTCGAACTGAACAAGGCCATTGCGTCATCGACTACTGATGCACCATCATTGCAAAGTGCACGTCAATATGACGAGAAAGCCAGTTCTACAGAAGCAAGAAAAGGAGATTTCTCGCAACCGCAGAAATCAGGAAATGACTCTGAGGAAAATGCTGCGGGCGCCAGTTTCATTCTTTCCCAAACAGTGAGTGCCGGATCAGGTGAGAGCTTGACGATCCCTTTCGTTGATATCCAGCTGCCATCGCAAGCCGTAACCTGGTACCAAGGTATCTCGCGGAATCCCTGGTCAGCCATGACCATAAAGAACAATGGTCCAACCTCTTTGCCTGCTGGTTCAGCCACAATTTATGAAATGACAGAAGCAGGACCTTTATTTTCTGGAGAGGCCCAGTTTCCGCTCCTACCCAAGGATGATTTTCGGTTGATAGGTTTCGGTTCCGATCAAAAGGTGATCGTTGATAGTCAACATGATTCGACCTCAGCTATTACCAGCTTCAAGGCTATCCGCGGTGCTCTTCATATAGAAAGTCGTTTGCGGCAAACCACGACCTACATTATTAAGAATGGGGCGTCCGAGCTGCGGCATCTTGTGATCGAACAGCCACGCGAAACTGATTGGCAATTGGTCGAACCCAAGGCGGACAGCGCCACCATCGCCGGTCCGGTCTACCGTTTACGCTTGGATATCAATGCGGGAATTTCGAAGCAGTTTAAAGTGGTGATGGAGCGTCAGGTAATAGACGCAATCGAAATCGGGAGCTTATCAAGCGAACGGATTCGAGCACTGATGGCTGCGCCGGAATTGGATGCCGAAACCAAAGCGCGCTTGGCTCCCGTTATGGACGCGGCACGAATTAGCGATGAAGCGCAAGCTGAAGTCACGCGCCTTGAAGATCAACGTGAGGGCATCACTACAGATCAAGAGCGTATACGCGAGAACCTGAATTCAGCACCGCAAGGCTCAAATCTTGCCAGATTATATTCACAGAAGATGGTCGATCAGGAGAAAGCACTCGACAAGCTCAATCTTACGCTCAATAAGGCCCGGGACAAACTAGACGCTGCTGCCAAGACGCTGACCGAGCGGGTCTCATCGTTATAAGCAGTCATGATTATCATTACATCGGTCGATTTTGTCACTGCGATGTTAGTCAAGTGTCCTCGTCTAAGATCGTGAAAAACAGCGCCAAGCTGCCAAATGGCAATAGCGTCCAAATTGGCAGCTCCGTAATAGAATTCCCTTTGCGCCGCTATCCTGCGTGAAGCCGCCATCAACTAAGCCCGTATCTGAAAGTGATGGTACCTTAACGGGACTTGAGGAAATGATGAATCGTATGCCAAGATCTATTCTGTCCAGACTTGCAGTCGTCTTTTTCATGGCTGCCTTTGCCATGCCGGCTCTTGCTGAGTCTACGGTGGACGGCAGCAAGAGCCAGCGGATCGAAGTAGCCTTTGTGCTCGACGTGAATGGCTCCATGTCTGATCTGATTGATGGCGCCAAGCGAAAGATCTGGTCGATTGTCAATACGATCATCGACATCAATCCAGAGGCAGACATCCGAATAGCACTTATCACGTATCGCGATTGGGGTGCGGGAAGTTATGAAATTAACTCTGTTGATATGACTGAAGATGTACAAGGCCTCTACAGTAAACTAGTCAAGTTTGGCGACCGTGAGCGGCCGAAATCCTTCAATCAAGCGCTTGATAGATCTGTGCAAGAACTGGAATGGACCAAAGGAAAAAATGCGAAGCGCATCGCTTTTCTTGTCGGCGACGCACCGTTCCAAACGGATGATCCCAATGACCCGCCTTACCCGCAAGTGTTGAAACGGGCGCAGGATGAAAAGATTACATTCAACACTGTGCAAGTAGGTGAAAATCCTGACACGGCCAAACTCTGGCAGAAGATTGCGCAGATGGGCCAAGGACATTACTTTACCATTCCACAGGATGGCGGTCGTGTCACTGTCATCGAAACGCCCCTTGATCACGATATTCTTGTTCTCCAACAAATGATTGACAAGACAATCATTCCCTATGGCAGCAGCTTGAAACAGGCTGAGCTACGCACGAAGCTGGAAACAAAAGCTAAGGCGCCTGCCTCCGTGCAAGTCGACAATTCCCGTTACTATTCAAAAAAGGGTGGCTCGAAAGAGGCCATTACCGGCGGCGGCGATCTTGTGGCCGACGTGAAGAATGGAGTGCGGAAACTCGACCTCATCAAGGACTTCGATCTGCCGGAAAACCTGCGTGGCAAATCCATAGACGAGAAGCAGGTTTTTCTCGACCAGCAATCGCAGAAGCGGGGAAAGCTCGAGATTGCCATGACTGAACTCATCAAGGAGCGCGACATCTACTTGGCCGACCAGGCAACCACACAGCCTCGCAAGGAGAATGACACTCAATCCCTGGACAAGGTGGTAACGGAAACGCTGCGCGACCAGCTGAAATAATGCCGTCTTTATGAATTGGCCGATGCGCTTGACCTTGCCATTGCCGTTTTGAATGACAACGGTGCGGTGGCTGGAATCGAAGGGCACAGTTATGGCAATCGAACTTCACAAGCCGAACACCGGTACGTGAATCGAATGCATCTTCAGGCAAAAACCGCCGTCAAATACGAAGATGATCGTTCTGCACGTCTAAAATTTTACTAGGTCTGGCGCCTGCTGAAGGATGAATCGGAAAACTTCTGGGGCCGTGTCAATTGGCAGTATCAAGCCTCACTGAAGCATCTTAAAGCCTATGAAAATGGGCTCGATGGTGATCTTCAATATGCATACAAATAAGCGTTCTTTGGTCACTAATCACTTGAAGTCGAAAGATATTGCCCAAAGATTTAGCGAGCGCTTAAAAATGGCAAGACATCAGCGAGGATTGACTCTATCACGGCTTGCGCAGTTGGCGGGCATATCACTGGCATCTGTGGAATATTATCATAGCGGCACGCACCGCCCATCGTTGGAGCTATTCATTTCTCTGTGCCTTACACTTGAAATTTCGCCCAATGAACTCCTTGATTGGGATGATCATGTATGATTTCGCAATGAGGTACATCTGGATGAAAGTGACAGAGGCAGGATCTTCCTTGTTGCACTTTATTCAATCAGAGGCCGAATTCGAGCCATATCCAATTGACATGTGTTGAAGCACGTTGCCACCTCACAGCAAACGGTGATCGTGCCGGAAATGTAATTCCATGGTGCGGTAGCTATGCTTGTTTGCAAGCACAAGAGGGGCGCTGCAAAGAGGACACCATGCGGAGAGGTGTTCACCAGTCAATCCTCTTGCCTCTCTGGACCCGTTAAGGAACTCCTCAGCGGTCACCACAGGACCTTCAGGTCTATCCAGATTGGCAATGCTGGTATTGCTGCAGGTTTTGGGCATGGCGGCTCTCAACAGGATCATTTGCCCCCTCGAGATAGGCAACCAGTGTGCTGTCGACAATTTCCAAATGGCAGTACCGGATGTATTTCCAAAGCAGGTCGCTGAGGCAACCATACAACGGGAGCATGCGACAGAACCCGCGCGAAACGCTTACGCTCGATCAACAATCTTGTGAGATAGAGAGCCGTGCATTCTCGAGCGAGACTTCCCAGCAAATTGGACTCATCAAAAGATGATCGCACCCATATTCGTGGATTTTGCGAGAACGCGTCGCTTCAAAAGCTTGATCATGTTTACAGCTTTAATCAAACCTACCTGCCAATTGATAGTAGATCGGCATAAGCTTTCGTTGGATAGCCCCACCTAAGACGCAGCCTGGGTCCAGCCAAATGATTCTGGTGTTTATTCGCTCTTCATTGCATTCACACGTGCCCAGGTGATCAGGCACATTACTGGAATAGGGGTTTCCATGCTCAATAAACTGTCAGCCGAATTCTTCGGTACATTCTGGCTCGTCCTTGGCGGTTGCGGCAGTGCCGTGCTCGCCGCTGCGTTTCCTGGCGTCGGTATCGGTTTGCTTGGTGTTTCCTTTGCGTTTGGTCTTACGGTTCTAACCATGGCTTATGCGGTCGGCGGAATTTCCGGCGGCCACTTCAATCCTGCTGTTTCGCTTGGCCTTGCCGTAGCGGGACGGTTCGACTTCAAGGATCTTATCCCTTACTGGATAGCACAGGTAATCGGCGCTATTGCCGCTGCGGCTGTGCTCTATCTGATTGCCTCGGGCAAGGCGGATTTCGCCGGTGTCAAAGGTTTTGCTTCCAACGGCTATGGTGAGCTTTCTCCAGGTGGCTTCGGACTGACCGCTGCTCTTGTTGCAGAAGTTGTCTTCACTGCCTTCTTCATCATCATCATACTTGGAGCAACGTCATCGTCGGTTCCGGCAGGCTTTGCGCCAATCGCGATTGGTCTGGGACTGACCCTGATCCATCTCGTGTCGATCCCGGTAACGAACACCTCTGTCAATCCGGCCCGTTCCACTGGCGTTGCCTTGTTTGCTCAGACAGCCGCACTCAGTCAGCTTTGGCTGTTCTGGGTTGCTCCACTTGTTGGTGCCGTGATTGGTGCCATCATCTGGAAGGCGCTTCTCGGGAAGGACTGAGTTGGTATGTCAGCAGGATTGATCTCTTGTTATTACAAACGTACCACTCAAGACCGATGGATAGCTATTTGCAGGCAAACTAGGAAAGCGGCGGAAGGTGCAACCCAAGCAGATGCACTAAAGAAGCTGATCGACCAGTTGTACTTGGAAAAAGTCACAACCTCATAAGGTGTAAGTCTATGGAGTGTCGATGGTTGTTTCGGGAGCAATGCTTCCAAATGGCCATCGCCATGTTCCTCAAATTTGATCTGGATTGTTCCATTCTCCCGAGTAGATGGGTGCTGTGGATTATTGATGCCATTTGGCAGGTGCTGACGATAGCGTTGTTAGGTATATGGTGCGCAAGATAATTAATTCGTCTGTGGGTTTAAATTGTTGTCGGGATCCAAAATCTTTGGATATTTGATTTCCAGCCTGAACCTAAGGATAGGTAATAAGGCATGCATTTCAAATGGCGGCAACACACAGAAACCCATGCTGCTTTAGGGACTCTGAACACATGACTGTGATGACCATTCACTATTCAAATCCGGTGCGAGAGACATTTCGGATCAAATCCATACAACCAATTTTGCGGCACATGCTTGCAACGACAATCCTGGCTGCTGGTGTCTCGCCTTTTGTAGTTCTGGCACCAAGCGCTGAGGCTGCTTGCATTTCTTCTGGTGGAAGCAATTTTACATGCTCGGGAACTAATGCCAGTACACAGACCGTAAATGCAAACAACGCCTCCGTCACAACGACGCCTGGCTTCAGCGTTGATCCGGGATTCTCTGGCAGCCATGGACTCGCTATTCAAGGTTTTGGTTCGCTAAGCTATATCGACAATAATGCCTCTTCACTTAAGTCATCTATTACGGCTCAGGGCGTGGGTGGTCTGTCAGTCTTTGCTAGAGGCGGCGGCACTTTACCCAATTCCGTGACCGTTCAAACAGACGGGGCCATCAGCGGCATCAACGGCGTTATTGTCAATAATTCTGGCAATGGCGCAGCAGTTATTAATACCACCGGATTGATTTCCGCCATTAATGGTGCAGGCATAAGCGTCTTCAACGCCAATACGGCAACCGACATTACCGTCACGACAACCAACACGGTGAAGGGCAATAGTCCAAGCGGCGGCGGCTTTGGTATCTCCACCAATAACAATGGTACTGGGGCGACGCTCGTTGACGCTAAGGGATCTGTGGACGCCGGTTATATGGGCATTTCCGCTCAAAACGCAAGTACAGCGACGAACCTAACGGTCAACGCGGCGAGTGTGGCAAGTACACAGTATGGTATCCAGGCGCAGAATTATGGCACGGGCGCAACGTCCGTCACTGCCACCGGGACAGTGACAGGTTCGAATACATTCGGGATTGATGCTATCAATGGAGCCACTGCAACGGACCTTACTATCCATTCAGCTTCTGTTATAGGCGCATTAAGGGGCATCTCTGCTCTGAATCAGGGCAAAGGTAGCACCAGCATTGTCGCTTCAGGTCCGGTTATTGCGACTGGTGGCACTGGAATCAATGCAGCAAACGGTACGGCAGCGTCTAACCTAACGATTGAAGCTGCAGATGTTACCGGCAGTAAATTTGGTATCGTTTCGGAACACAAGGGCAATGGTGCGCACAGTGTCACGGCTACTGGCAATGTGACATCAGGCAGCGGTTACGGAGTTGTGGCCGCCAACGGTGCAATAACATTCGACGCCAGCTCCAATATCTCAGGGGTTCAGGCCGCATCGTTTGGCAGCCCCGCCTACGGCACCTCGCTGAAGGTTGAAATAGATGGTAATGTACAATCGGCCAAGGGAGGCGTTGTCGCCGTCAATACAGGTACTGGTGATACCTCGGTGTTAACGAAAGGAAACGTGACGGCTACCTCCGGGAACGGAATCCTTGCGGTTAATGGTTCAATCACTGTCGATCAGAATGGTAGATGGCAGTCTCTTGGTATCGCCAACACGACCGGCCTCGCAGTTGATGCGAAAGGCAATGTATCGGGTACAAATTCCGGCATCACCGCAATTAATTATGGGTTTGGACCGATTTCGGTCAAGGCATCCGGCACAGTGACCGCAACGACAGGCGAAGGTATCTATGCGCTCAATAGCAATGGGACTACCCTATCGGTTGAAGCGGATCAGGCTGTCACGGGTGGCTCGGCGGGACTGTATGTCAATAACAGCAATGGAACGAGTGCTACGACCGTCCTGGCGAAAGGCGATGTAACGGCGACCACTGTTGGCGGTGTCGGGATATATGCACAAAATGGGCCTCGCGCCACCGACCTGACTGTCAACGCTGCAAATGCCATTGGTAGCTATGCCGGTATAGCGGCCGCAAATTCTGGCACAGGCAAGACATTGCTCACAGACACAGGAATTGTGACAGGTCAGGAATACGGTATCCTGACTGGGAACGAAACTACCGCTACGGACCTGATTGTTGACGTTAATAATGTTTCAGGTGGCCATTATGGTGTTTTTGCCAACAATCAAGGCACCGGTGTTACGTCGGTCACGACCAATGGAACTGTTACGTCAACCGGGACAACTCACAGCATTCCCTCTGGCTCGAATCCACCCGTCAATTCCATCCAGATCGACTCCGGAATTTTTGCCGCCGCCGGCCCTTCATCAAAGAGCCTAACTGTTAATTCCAATGGCGTGGTGAACGGTGGGACGGCCGGTATCTTTGTTGTCAATGAGGGCAGCGGACCAGTTAATGTCAATGCAGCCGGAGCAGTTTCGGCGAGTGCAGGGATGGGTATTGGAGTTCTGAACGAGGGCTCTGGCGATACGCAAATAACAACTGCAGCCGTTTCGGCGTCATCAGCCAACGGCACAGGAGATGTGGCGGGCTATGGCATTCAGGCGACCAACGGCAAAAATACAGGCAATCTGGCGATCATTACCAAAGGTGATGTCAACGCAACTGCGAATGGGATCAGAGCATTAAGCAAATCGATAACTGGCGATGTTTCTGTAACAACCAATGCAGCCGTCACGTCTTCTCAAGGCGTCGGCATTGATGCCGGACTGGATTTGGATACAGAAGGAAATGTGAGAGTTGTCTCCAACGGCAACGTGACTGGTGTTAATGGCGGGATCATCGCTCAAAACGGTGGAACCGGAAACACGTCGGTGATAACAAGTGGCGTAGTTCAAGCCTCTGGGTCGCAGTCGGTCGGAATTGGCGCAAGTTCTTTTGCCGACACTATCGTCCATGCGAAAAATACCGTGACTGGTGGTTTATTCGGTATTCAGGCTCAATCAGGTGCCGGAACCTTGCTCAATGGATCGAGCATCGGAACGACTGGGACTATCGATGTTATAGCGGAAAAAGACGTGACGGCGAACGGCCCTTCAGTGGCAGGTTCAAGCTCCCTGCTCACGTCCGGAATCCTGGCTTTTGCTCAGGGTAACATCTCGACGATCGATATAACGACGTCAGGGGCAATTACCGGAACTGATGCCGGTATCAGTGTGTACAATGTGGGCAACACTGGAGCCGGTCTGACCAATATCGACGTCAATGCGGGTAGCATCGTGCAGGGTGGCGTGAGTGGTGTTGCACTCTACTCATCAAGCCCTCAATCGGTGAACGTCGACAATGCCGGCATAATCAGGAATATTTCCGGTGCGAGTGATGCGCTGGCAATTACTTCCTTAAAGTTCACTGACCCACTGCCAGCAAACCAGACGTCAACTGTCATTAAAAACACTGGTCTGGTTTTTGGCGCGGTTAAACTTGCCGATGCGGATGATGTGTTCACTAACAAAAACGGTGGTGTCTGGAACACGGCTGGTGGCACGAATGAGTTTGGCGGGGGCGTCAACAGTGTAATGAATGAGGCTGGCGGTACGATCATCGCAGCTGCTCAGGGCGCTTCGGCTCCGGTTACCACGACTTTCAATGGCCTGGGAACGTTTGGCAATGCGGGCTTGTTGACGATGCAGAACGGCATTGCGGGCGACCGGACGATCATTTCCGGCAACTATATTGGCAATAGCGGAACAGTTGTACTCGACACCTATCTTGGCGGTGATAATTCAGCGACAGACCGTCTTGTTGTAAATGGCGACACGTCAGGTTCAAGCCTGCTGAAGGTGAAGAATGCAGGTGGTCCGGGTGCTCCAACGCTCGAGGGTATCAAGGTTATTGACGTAGGCGGTTTGTCAGGTGGAGCATTCAGTCTCATTGGTGACTTTACGACACAGGATAATCAACAGGCCGTTGTCGGCGGTGCCTATGCCTATACGCTTCACAAGAACGGCGTCTCGACACCAACAGACGGCGACTGGTATCTGCGTTCGCAGTTCAAGGACCCTAAGCCGGATCCCAAACCAGACCCTAAGCCGGAGCCTAAACCGGAACCGCGGCCCCAGCCATTTGTGCCGGACTATGAAGCCTATCCGCAGGTTCTGCAGAGCCTGAATGGTCTGCCGACACTGCAGCAGCGTGTTGGTAACCGTTACTGGAGTGCTGCCGGCAATATGCTGATTGAACAGGGTGATGGTCCAGGCGTTGCCGAGGCAACACCGGCTCCAGGCGGATCGGTCTATACGGATGGCCGTGGTATCTGGGGTCGAATTGAAGGAGCGCACAGCCGGTTTAATCCAAAGGTATCGAGCAGTTCTACAGACTATGACATCGATACATTCAAGATGCAGGCTGGCCTCGATGGACAGTTCTACGAGAGTGATGCCGGAAAGCTGATCGGTGGGATCACGGTGCATTATGGACATGCTTCGGCGGATACAATGTCAAGAGCAGGCAATGGCGATATCAGCACGGATGGATATGGCTTTGGCGGTACGCTGACCTGGTATGGCACAAACGGTTTTTATGTTGATGGTCAGGCACAAGTCACCTGGTATGACAGCGATCTGAGATCAAGCCTTGCCAAGCGCAGTGCTGTTGAAGGCAATAATGGTTTTGGCTATGCCCTGTCGGCTGAAGTCGGCCAGAGGATCGAGCTTGGCAATCGCTGGACTGTGACACCGCAGGCACAGCTCACCTATTCCTCGGTGGACTTTGACAGCTTCACGGATCCGTTCGGTGCACGTATTTCGCTTGATAATGGCGACAGCCTGAGAGGTCGCCTTGGCATCTCGGTTGACCGGGAGAATTCCTGGTACGGTTCGGACAGCAAGATCAGCCGTTCGCACGTCTACGGCATTGCCAATCTCTATTACGAATTTCTCGACGGCAGCAAGGTCAATGTATCGGGGACGAAGTTCACCAGTCGTGATGATCGGCTTTGGGGCGGAGTTGGTTTCGGTGGTTCCTACAGCTGGGCTGGCGACAAGTATTCGATCTACGGCGAGGGCTCGGTCAATACCTCCCTTACAAGCTTTGGTGACAGCTACGCGCTCAAAGGTACCGCTGGCTTCAGGGTGAAGTGGTGACAAATTTCATCTGAACATCGAAAGCCCGGCCGGTAAACCTTCAAACTGGTCGGGCTTTTGAGTACGAGGCACTTACCCAAAAGCAGACCGAGGAAATTGTTGCTAATGAAACCGTTTACAATGTGGGCAGGAACAATTCTGGCCGTTGGAGTTGCACACGCCGCCGTGGCCCAAAACACTGCCGAAACGCAAGCCTCCCCTTTGCCGGGAGGAGCCTCCTCAATTGTTGAAACCTTTGAAGACTGGCAGGTTTCCTGCATCGCTGTCGATGCAAAACCAGCTTGTGTTTTGTCACAGACCCAAAACCAGCAGAACGGTCAACGGCTGCTCGATGTTCGTTTGAACCCAGTTGCAAAAAGTGGAGCAGCCAATGGCACTCTCACCCTGCCTTTTGGCCTGGCGCTTGGTCGCGGTGTCACTGTGCAGGTCGATGATGGCGGCCTCGGGCAGCCGAATGGTTTCGTAACCTGTCTGCCGGGCGGATGTCTGGTTCCGCTTAGCCTCGATGCGAAATCGCTCGCAGCCTGGCGCAAGGGAACAAACATCAAGCTCATGGCCGTATCACATCAAGGACAAAGTGCTCCATTCCTCATCTCTTTGAAGGGTTTTGGAGCGGCGTTCGATCGGGGCGCCACTCTGGGACAATGATCCCGAGCTCGTAACCTGTACGACTTGAGTATTCACGGGTTCCTAGTGACCAGCATCGGCTCCCAAAAATAATGGATCGCGGCGGCTGCGCAAAATTTATGACATGCGACCGTGGACTGATACCCGTCAGAGCGCACTGCAACAACGCAAAGAACCGGTCCAATGCGAGACCAAGCAAACCAACCCATCAATAGATTCCGGGAAGAATTTCATGGATTTCAAAATAGCTAAGTTTCGCCATCCAAAAGAAAAACTCTATGGAACAATCATGCTCGCGGCGGGCCTGATGATCTGGATCGTCCTTCTGCTGGCGATCGCCATCTCGGTGCTGAAGGGCTCTATCCTGACAATCGTTCCAATGCTCGCGGTGGGACTACTTATCTGGTTTGCCTCGTTTGTCGTACGCTCTTTGATCCGGGCTCACATGCTCGGTCATTATGTCCTTGTCAGCCCGAACCAGTTTCCGCAGTTGCATCGGATGATAGAGGTTTCAGCGCAAGCTGTTGGACTTAAGGAGGCGCCGGAAACATTTATCTATAATTCCCACGGTGTCATGAATGCTTTCGCTGTCCGCCTCGTTGGACGCAAACGTTATATTTGGCTGACCTCTGCTTTGATCGATGCAGATAACGGAGACCAGATCCGGTTCGTCGTTGGTCATGAGCTCGGTCACCATGTTGCCGGACACCTCAACGACTTTTCGAGTTTCCTGCGTTATCCTGCCTATCTCGTACCGTTTCTCGGGCAGGCCTATTCTAGGGCACGGGAACTAACCTGCGATCGCGTTGGGCATTATCTTGCCCGCGATGTTGATGCAGCCCGGACCGCATTACAGATGTTGGCCTGCGGTAGTGCCAAACTAAACAAGGTCATGAATCCTCAAGCATTTCAGGATCAGGAAGCTATGGTCCCCTCCTTCTGGGGATTTATCCTTCATATTTTTTCCTACTATCCACGCCTGACCAAGCGCGTGCAGGAAGTGGCAAACTGGGGCGCTTTGAAGAATGCGGGCTGAGTTTCCAAATACTGTGATCGAAACCGGTCCAGTAAAGAGGAATGAGTGTCATTCGGATTCAAACAGCCGCAACGCGGCTGCAATCCAATTGCTTTGCGAGAATTATGTGGAGGCAAAAATCCGTATGGCCAAAACTCTCGGACAGCTTGAAGCGTTGGCTGGAATTAAGACCAATGAGGATCGGCGCGCATTCTGGCTACAATTTTCGCACTTGAGAAACCGGGCGAGAAAAGCTGGTGAAATCGAGCTTAAATCCATTATCCGAGCAAAATTGACAGCTGCTGCTGAAGGCAATCAAACACCACTGGTATCGCCCTTGAAACGGGTCAAGTGAATGATCAGTGATACGTACGGCTACGATGTGCGCCTCGCATTGGTTCAGTCGCTATATGAGGCATTGGCCGCAGGTATTCCAGCCGCGACTTACCAGATTTTTGCCGACCATTTCGAAGCAGAAATACAACCATTGGATTCGAGCACTCGTTGGAATGGATGGTTTGCCGGCCCCGGTGAGTTCATTGAGCAGAGCTTGACACCATTCTGTCACTCACTTGATCGAACAAGCATCAGCTGTCAGGCTCACGTTTCCGGACGCGATTTGGTCCATGTGCTTGTACGAGCCCGCCTGCTGGAAAGTGGACGCTGGATTGCGTGCCATCAACAATGGACAGTAGAGGGTAACAAGCTGGCTCATCTCCAGTCCCTGTAGCAATATTTTACCTCCATCATCCCGGAGCGATGAAAGCGGCGCTAGCGGCTTTTTTGATATGTTGAACGCGGTCATCCCAAACGTCGATAGTTGTTCCAGGATCCCGCAATTACAGGCAAATTGGACCGGCATTTACAAGCAATCCAGCACAATCCAATTTTACATATTCACGTGGGTTAGTGCTTGATCCTTGCGCCTTCAACGGATTGTACCCCACAAACAGCTTGAACATACACATCTTCGCTGCCCATAAACTTACTACCATATGGTGGGAGTTTTGCGGGAAGCTAACTGCTAGTCCCTCGGTATCGTGTTTGATTGCCGATGCGCGATGTTAGGCATGGCTGTCGGAAAACTGACATAAAAGTTTGTGACAGCCGAACCCGTCGAAGATAGGCTGAATTATGTGTTAGTATTCCACTGGTTTAAGTGCGCGGACGATGTGCAACATTTTGAATGTGCAAGCGAATTGTGTCTGACTATGCAGAATATTACGCAACGTGGATGATGCATTTCTGATGGTATCAAAGTTTCCGATCGAACAAATTCTAGATGCGATTTACGAGGCAGCATTTGACCCCGACCGCTGGCTCGTTGTCTTGCGATATCTAACTGTCGCCAGTGAATCAGCGTCTACCGGCATAGGTATCCTGGACGAGCGTCAAGGCATGGGTCTCATGGATGAGTATAACACTCGTCAGCCCGACGAAGGTTTCTGGTTAAAATCAGATATGGAAAGACGTAATTTCATAGAATATGCACGCCGTCACGCCCCCCTCGATTTTACCAATCGTGAATCATATTTTCCCAAGGATTATCCCAATCTGGCCGAAATTAACGAAAGGCTCAGATCAAAGAACATTGCCGATCAACTTGGCGCCACAATCAATTTGCCAACTGGGCAAGTGGTTTCCATTACATCGGAACGGTGGCTCAGGGATGGCGTGTATCCTGATGCGCTCGGCGCCAGACTTGACATGTTTCGTCCGCACCTTGCCCGCGCGGCCTTGCTTTCCGCCAATATGGGGATGCAACGGGCAACGGGCACAATGGCGGCACTCAACGCGCTCGGATTGCCTGCGGCCATGCTTTCATTGACTGGCAAGGTGCTTGAGACGAACGAGCTGATGGCTCAGACCTCAGAAAATGTACGCCCGGTTGCATGGGGTATGCTGCGATTGACGCAAGCAGGGGCCGACAAAGAGCTGCAGCAGATCATCGCCGAGATGCGTGCGGGATTAGCTCCCCGCGCCAAGACGATTCCAGTTACGTCTGGAGAGGATCGTCAACTGGTCCACGTTATCCCGATTTCCGGTGCCACCCGCAATCTCTTCTACGAAGCGCGTCTCCTGCTTGTCATTACCAAAGTTGGGGCGGCATCCATTGTCCCATCAAGGGAAATTCTGATGAGACTATATCAATTGACAGAGGCTGAAGTGCGGCTGGCAAGGGTGCTTGCAGCCGGACAGAGTCTGCAAGACTGCGCGCTGTTTCTCGGTGTCAGTTATGGAACGGCCCGCTCCTATCTCCTGCGTATTTTCCGCAAGACGGAAACCAACCAGCAGAGCGAACTCGTCGCTGTTCTTAAATCAATAGCTCAAATTGGCGTGGTACCGCGATAAGATAGAGGACGCACGTAGGAACGAAGAATGATTTGATCTGCCAGCAAAGTTGGCATCGAGACCCAAATTCTGACGATGATATTCAAGGAACGCTGTCAAGTGGAAGTATGCATACCGCTTGCAGCAGGATATTTTATTGCACACTACAATGTTTTAAATTTGAAGGCGGGAACACCAGGTTACTCAGACCACTTGTTATCGATCTGCCTTAAGAAAGGTCGCCTCCAAACCTCTTGCTTATGTTAGGTAGCGCGTTGTCCATGAATTAGAGCAATCGACGGCGATTCGAGATGTAAATGGTAGTCAACAATTCCGATATCATCAAATTTCTGGATAAGGCTGCAATGCACCCAAACCAACTAGATATCGATCGCAAACGCGAACTGCTTTCTCAGGCCGTCGCACAAATTCGTGGCCTCCATGGTCAGGTGGGAAAAGGACGCGCTGAAATGTCCTACATACCCTACTTTGCAGAAGACCTGGAGATTAGTGCAAGATCGCTCGAGAACCTGCCAGATCAACTCACCAACAATTTATTTTTTCGTGCCGCCAGCTTGATTCGTTCGTTACGATCAAAAAAACGCGTGTCCAAAGACAGTTCACCATTTGAGCAGAACGAATAATTGCTCTCCACGCGAGAGTTTTCGCCTTATTGTCGGGCCAAAAGAAAGCTGGCCCTAACGAAAGCAATGGCGCAGGAAGGGGCAGCTGTCGCTCGAGTAATACACAATACGGGGCTAGAGTCGCTCAGGCACTTGCCATAATGTGCAGGCATCCAACCGCAATTGTGAACCAGTGTTCGATGATGCCGCCGAAACGAGGCGGAACGTCCACATCAAGAACGACCCCTTGATGTGGAAGGTCCTAGGCTGTCGCGGCACCATGTCTGATATGCAAGCGCAGACTACTCAGGCGGGCGACACTTGTGAACGTCAGCTTTTGATAGAGGTCAATACCTCGTCAAATGCCTTGCAGGCATCCTTCATATCAGTTTGTCCCTGGTACTTAACGGCGAGATCTTGCATCTTTTTGAGAATCTCTTGAGCTTTGGAAGGATCCTTAGTCAATACTTCCTGCACAGCCGCCTGAACCTGGGCAGTTTTTTTGGTTACATCTTCCGCCGTGCAAACAGGGGTTTTTGAGCATCCAGCGAGCGCAGCAGCCATCAGCATTGTGCCAGAAAGTACTTTCAGTTTCATGTTCCGTATCCCTTGATGTGATAAGTCAATTGGTAGATTGTTCTACAGAGTATTCAGCATCATCGACGCGAGAACCTCGCGAACAAACCACTTTTCTCTCATTGAGTTAATTGCATAATCCCCAATCACCTTGTGTGATTGAAGTGCTCGGATTGAGATGTCCAAGGGTGCAGAAATTTCAAATACTCATATGATACGCAACTGCCAAATGGCAGTTCAATAATCTCATCAAGGCTGTGACTGTACGCAACTGCCATATTCCAAACAGATTGTGTGGAATGGATTTCCCCCAGCAATTGCCTCAATGACCGCTTTCATTACTGACACCTGACTCTGCCACCATCCGTGAATATTGCCTAGCAACCAGCTGCCTTGAAACCAATCCATCTGTTTTCAGCAGGCGCAAGCGTCTGATGGATACTCGCTCGGACAGTGTCGGGTTCTCGTATGATTTATGCAGGCATTGATGGATGCGGGTTTATCTCCATTTACACCTTCCAAATGGCAGTATCGCACTTAACAAGCTGACGGCTAACACATCGACAAAGTAAATAATTCGAATTCAAAAGACGGCTATCCAAAAACCCGCTGCTAGTAGCGTTGTATTGCGGCGTTAGCGGACATGTTCAACCTCATAGTCAGGAGATAAACAACCATGCGCGTGACGGTTCTTGTCGTCTCATTTGCTGCCCTTGTGTTGTGTGCTTGCACGTCTGCGGAAGATAAGGCAGATCAGACAAAATCGATAGGAATGGCCAATCCAGCTTCTGTCTACTGCCAGACTCTTGGCGGAAAGCTCCTCGCGGTTATGTCAGCAGACGGGATATCCAACGATTGTATCCTCCCGAATGGTAAACGTATCGATGAATGGAAGCTATTTAGGCGTGCTCACAAGTAATCTTATTATAGATCTACAGTTCGCTTGGCATTGCACTATTCTATTTGAAAATATCTCTTGGCGAATGGGTAAGGAAAATGAAAAAGACCATCTATCTCTGTTTAGCAGCTGCTTTAATTGGCGGCGGATATTATCTTGAGTATGTCTACACTGCTGTTTCAGATACCGATCGTGAAGTCTGCGAAGCGGCTTATCGGGAGCAACTAGCCAATCAGCCGGATATACTTGAGGCATTTTTGAAGCAATGCAGAAACCCGGCCACATTAATCGCGATGAGGGCCAATGGCGGTCAGCTTGGTGCAAAGGAAGCGGCCCAACAGATGTCTGCAGCCAATCGCACCAATATCATTAAGACGATCATAGCTTTTGGCTTGATGGGTGGTGGCATCGGCGCAATTGGCGCAACTTTCGCCCGAAAGAAGAAAACAGCGATCTGAACTCAAGCGTCGTTATACCCGAGACATTGAATGACACAATCAGATGTTTTCCAGTTCTTTGGTATCTGGTGGCCGGCCCCTTTTCAGGATGCGTCCATGCCATCAGAGCCTTTAGTCACGCGATCTCATCACGCTTGCCAATCAACATGGCCGGTGTAATTGCCGGCGGATCAAAGCCCCAGGATAAAAGTATGAAACTTTCATCTCGAATGATTAAAGACTATCCAAATGTATCAAAATGGATATCCGAAAACATCCCGAAAACAAAGTATAACGCAAAGATATTCAAGGCGTTCATGCGACACGCTGAGCTAAGCGAGGCGGCCGCCAACTCGGCTCTGACACTCGGCAGCCTGCCGACGATAGACTGTCGGATTATGGTTCCAACTCGCGGCCAAAGAGCAGTTGGCCGACCAGCAGGTGGCCAGTTTGACCACAGATTCAAGGATACCGTTTTTATCGCAATGAGTGTTTGTGATAGTCTCGAGAAATCGGGCATGTATAAAGACACAGAAACAATGCGCCTTTTGATTGAACGCACGGTTCTGCATGAGATGGTTCATTGGGGCGATTTCAAGGATGGCAAGTCTCTTCCGGGGGAAGCAGGTGAGGAATTCGAGAAAGAGGCTTATGCAGGCCGGTTAGTTGCCATAGTTTGACCCAGTGAGTGACACCTTTATGCCGTCAGGACATCCACAAAGGCGTAGGGCGAGCGAATGTAGTGTGTTGAGTTTCATCAGCAATTGATCCATTGGGTAAAGTAAGGTTTGGGATGGCACTAACTATTGAATTTGCAACGTTGACCCGTCCAACGGCCGTACAGGCCCGAAGCCTTTGGGATCCGCCACCCATTCTGGGGGACCTACGAACGGTATGGGTTAATCGCTTACATTCAATTGATCATCCTGGCGATTCAAAAATTTGCAATATGACTGCCAAATGAGGGTGGTTTACCGTCGGCACCTCGGCTAGCAAAGCAAATTGGCCGATAACGGTGGCGGCACCTGTAGCATTATCACCCCAACGGCTATTCGGTATCAATGACCACGGAAAATCTGCGTGAAAAAACTCATTTCTCTCCTGTTGGCAGCCAGTTTCGCTTGCTTCAATCTTTCAACAATAGCCCGGGCAGACAGTGCCGCCACCGAACTCTTCCAAAAATACCTTGGCAATGGCCGTATCGGCGAGGCGGACGAGCAATTATTGGCTCTGACAACAAAAGCCACCAACAATGCCGATGCGCAGCTCGGCCTTGGTCTGGTACGCTCGGCACGGGCCTTCGAAAAACTGTCGCAGTCGTTGTACCGTTACGGATTTGGCTCAAAATCCGATGGCTATGAGATGTTTCTTGGCCGGGGTGCGAGCGAAGTCGCCAAAAACTTCAATCCGGAACCGATCACCTATGAACAGTTTCGCGGTATTCTCACCACGTTCGTTGCCGATCTCGATTCAGCAGACAAGGCGCTTGCCGCTGTCGGTGACAAGCCGGCGAAGCTTAAAGTTGATCTGTCCGTCACCCGCTTCGACTGGAACGGCGACGGACAGGTGGGCCCGGAAGATCATTTCGGTTTGGCCATCTCGGACCATAATGAGGATGGCAAGGCGAAGCCATTCATTGTGGGCTTCGATACTGCTGATGCCAAGTGGTTGCAGGGCTATTGCAACCTCATGATGGCCGTCGCCAAAGCGTGGTTGTCACATGACTTTTCCGAAAGCTGGAACGGCAGTTTCAGCGTGGTCTTCCCGAAAGCTGTCTCCACCATGGCGGATGCCAATGGCAAAGGCAGCGAGGATTACACGATGTTCGGTGTGAACAAGGCACAGGCCGATGATATCGCTGACTTCGTGACGCTTATTCATACGATGCGCTGGCCAGTAGCAGACAAGGTGATGTGGAGTGAAGTGCGTGACCATCTGAAAAAGGTCATCGTGCTGAATCGCGAGACGTGGGCCTTGATTGACAAGGAAACCGACGATGATCACGAGTGGCTGCCCGGTCCGAAGCAGAAGAGCGGCGTGCTGCCATCATTCGATGTCACGCCGGAGCGGATTCAGGTGTGGCTCGGTGTGCTGTCGCAGTTTGAAGCCGCTCTCGATGGCAAGATTCTGATTCCGCATTGGCGCTTTGACAAGGGTATCAACCTCGCCAAGGTTTTTGATGATCCGAAACCTTTCGATTTTGTGCTTTGGGTAACGGGTCCTGCCGCGGTGCCTTATCTTCAGGACGGTCCGGCGATGAGCAGCGGTGAATGGAACCAGATCACATCCATCTTTGAGGGAAACTTTGCTTCTTACGCCTTCTATTTCAACTAGGTTGAAGAACCGAAAAACACGGTTGCCATCGCCGTGTTGGTACGCCGAACTTTGATCGCTTCGCTGTACGACATTGCGACGGCTCATTCTGCTATTTAAATATACGAGAAATAATAATGGGGAAACGTTTCTCACAAGGTTTGACATTCGAGCAATTTATCAGCAAATCTCCCTTTTGCGCATGCCACTGGGCGGTCTATTCTAACGACGTCGGGGTGGAAGAAGAACGTTTTGCCGGGCTGATCAATGGGAAACCATACGGAAAACCAACGGTTCACCTTTTGGCTCATTCGACAGAAGAACTCGACCGCCAAATGATCTCAAAGGTACGCAAATGGCTGAGCTGGCCCCAATGGTTGTCAATGTTCTTGCGAGGTGATCTTTTTTAGCAGCTGTGTTTGCAATGCTCCGCCTGTGTCGATTTATAGGGGTCTTCCTCACTTTGTGTGGAGATCTGCGGTGCGACAATCAGGATGAGCCCTCTCGTCCAGATCGCCGCGCTATAGGAGATCGGCCGATTTGATTGGCAATATCCGCGCTCTGTGATCTGTTTGATCGCATCCCGCCTGAATTCGTCTGTGAAATTACCCTTGCCCATCAATAGCTCCTTGCCTCGGGACAAGATGTCTACAAATCTAGGGGACTTCTGTGGTTGCCGCTCTTAATGCAAGAAGTTTTTGACCCTTCTGGGATGTGATCGAGTGCGGTCTTCTGTCAGGCTTTTAACGCGGCACTTTGGAAGCCGCTGGCCGATATGGTGATCAGCGGATCAGGTCCAAATCTATTCAGCGAGCTGAATGGCTCCTAGCCCCTAACTGGTTTTCCTGATCCAGATCTGTTCGATCATTTTGCCCATATGGGTCGTCGACGTTCTCACACCTCCATAACCGGCGCTAAACCGCCTCGCGCTGCACCTCTGTCATGCAGCCGCAGCCTGCGCCGGATTCTGATAATCCTCCATTTTCGTCACCATAGCCCATATCGCGCGGGCCATCTTGTTTGCCAGCGCAATGGCCACAAGCATTCTCGGCTTCCTGGTCAACATCCGAGATAACCATGACCTCTCGGATATCGTCTTTCGCCCCAACCAATTCAAAGGAGACATTGCGCCCATGATCAAGAGCTTCCTGATGTTGGCTTGCCCGGCCTTCGATACCCGCCCAAGCCGCTCTTTTCCTCCCGACGAATGCTGCCGCGGAACCAACCCCAACCATGCGGCGAAGTCTCGCCACGTCGAAAGCTCTCCATTGGTGGTGCGAAGGCCTCAACAGCCAACGCACTCATTGGTCCGATGCCCGGCATGGTTTGCAAGCGACGCGCTGTGTCGGTCTGTGTTGCCAGAGCGCCGATCTGTTTGGTTTTTGTCTCTATTCGTTGCGTCTTCTCAGAGACTTGCAGCAGAAGATCACGGCATTCCTCACGAACCAGTTCGGGCAAATCGCTGTTCCCATCTTCGACGACCGCTTCAACCCGTGTCAGATGGCCGATACCTGCCGGGGTCGGGTAGCCGAATTCATAAAGGGCCGATCGTAGCGCATTCACCAGCTCTGTGCGCTGACGGACAAGCCGCTCTCTTGCACGGAAAACAAGCGCCTGGGCTTGCTGCTCCTCCGCCTTCGGAGTGATGAAGCGCATCTCGGATCGCTGCGCGGCTATTACAATCGCTTCGGCATCCGCAGCATCGTTTTTTTGACGCTTCACGAACGGGCGCACATACTGCGGTGCGATCAGTTTTACTTCATGGCCATGTTTGGCCATTTCCCGTGCCCAATAATGCGCGCTGCCGCAGGCCTCCATCACCACTGTCGCTGCCGGATATTCCGCCATGAACTTGCGAAAGCCGTAGCCGAGATAGCTTTTTGCGGAATTTAAGCTCTCCGGTCATGGAGGCTCCGTGCACCTTGAAAACACTCTTCGCCAGATCGATCCCGATCATTGTTTGTGTTGTCATTCCTGCCGTCCTTCCCATCCATTGGATTAAACGCCACAATCATCAAACAAGAATTGTCGCGTGGGTAGAGCGGCAACCACTCCATCTATTCAAGCATCGTGGAATAGGATGTGCCGACTCTGCATGAAAAATTTTCTTTAAGTGGCTACAAGTCATCGATGCTCTCAGAAAATGTTGGGTGTGGACCGAGAGCACGGCAGTTGTTATCAGCACGTCTTGTTGCCATGTCGAAGACCTCGCTAACACATCACTATACACCCAAGGTTTCCTAAAGTGAAAAAAGTCCAACGTAATTTTACCGTCGAATACAGATCTGATCGGCGAAAACTTAGTTCCAGATCAAACTCGATTTGGGGAGACGTGGATCTGAAATCCGTTGCGCGAGAAGTGCAGGGCGAGGCAATGCCGCCTATTTCTGTAGGCTCTGAGGTTAACCGCAGCGAGATGCGTTTGGTGGGAGAAGATCAGCCGGTATTGTTGACACTGCCGATTGAGCAGGAGACAACTGCACCAGATTTAGAGGAGATCATTATGGCCGACGGCAACGAAACGACTACTAATACTGACACGCCACTCCCAGTGGTACCCGCTGTACTGAAGAAGGAGCGCAAAGCTCGCGCCAAAAAGGTCGTGCCTGAAACGGTTTCGGCGCAACCGGCATCGGCCGCAAACGTCACAGCTGGAAAGCAGAAAAGAGGACGTAAACCGAAATCTGTTGAAGGCGCGACAAGTACCAGGCGTATACCGGTCAAACGTGCGCCGAAGATAATGAAACTAGCGACTGCTTCTTCAACTGCGGCAGTAGATGAAATCTCGGATATTCTGAAACTGGAAGAGGAAAACCAAAGACTGCGCAAGCTTTTGGCCGAGAAGCTTCGTGCTGAAAATGCCGATCTTCGAAAGCGACTAAACCTCGATTGACCGGCAGCAGCAGGCATAAAGCGGGCCGCGTTCCGGAACTTGTCGAGTGGACACTTTGGCTGCGAGCAGTCCTGCCGCCAACGCGTTCCTCCTATGAATGCAAATAGACGCGCATTAGAGCGTTTTCCGATCAGTCTGGTTCATATCCGCAGGAGCTGAAGTAGTTTGCACATTCTTGGGGTTGAAAGATGTGGATGAGCTTGCCGATCAAGTCCCAGAGACCACTGACGGTCCGTTCTCCGATTTTTCGCAGCATGGCCTTAAGTTTTGAGAAGGCCTTTTCGATCGGATTGAAGTCTGGGCTGTAGGGCGGCAAGAAGCGCAGTGTCGCGCCCGCTGTTTCGATCCGTTCGCGCACCGAAGCCCGCTTGTGGCTGGATAGATTATCCATGATGACGACATCGCCAGGGCGCAATTCAGGCACGAGTACCTGGGTGACATAGGCCTCGAACCAGTCGCCGTTGATGGGGCCATCGAGCACCATTGGGGCGACCATGCCACTCATGCGAAGACCGGCTACAAGCGTGGTCGTCTTGCGGTGAGCGTGAGGGAAGCCCATGCGCAATCGCTCACCCTTGGCGCAGCGACCGTGGCTGCGGGTCATGTTGGTGGCTGTCCACGTTTCATCGATGAACACAAGGCGTTCCGGTTCCAGATCGATCTGGCCGTCAAACCAGTCCCGGCGCTGCTTCAGCACATCGGGACGGTCCTGTTCGATAGCATGGCCAGTCTTTTTTTACGCGTCATCCCCCGGCGCGCGAAGAAGCGGTGAAGTCCGGCAACTGAGACCTGCAAACCGATTGCCAGCAGCGCCAGCCGTAACTCATCAAGCGAGATGTCCTTGCGTGCTTCCCAGATGGCGAGGATCTCCTCCCCACGCTCCTCGACCCGGCGTGATCGCATGTCCCCGCCCTGTGGCTTGGGAGAAACGTTACCCGTTTGCCGGCGCCGTGCCTGCCAGCGGATTGCCGTCGATGGCGCAACACCAAACCGAGCGGCGGCGGCCCGGCAGCTCATTCCATCATCAACCGCTGCCAGAAGCCGCGAACGCAAATCCATCGTTAGTGGTTGACCCATCCATACCGGCCTCTTTCACCAGCATGAACTCTCAATCACAAATGAACTCCGATGGGAATCCCGCTCGATTCATGACGGTCGAAAATTGCTCTAATAACTCTCTTGAGCAAAGCTCAAGAGTTTCGAATGTGCTAGTCACCTTTTTCGGCCATCACGGTAACAGTCTTTCGATAACGAATAGCAACGGAGCGTATCGTTGGCCAATTTGCTCTAATGTGCTGCTGGAGCTTGGCCAACAGCGCCTTGCCTTCCGACAGGGGTAGACCAAGATCCTCTGCGCCCTTGGTCTTTTTGTTGAGATCCGCTTCCTGATTCATGGCAATCAGTTCGCCGTTGTCGTCAATGATTTCCATGATTAATCGCATACGCATGCCTTGCTCTGCTTCTCATGAGTTTTCCGGCCGATTTGACCGAGAAGCATATTGAAGTTGATGAGTTAGCAATCAGGAACCCCATTTGCTTCATGCTCACGTAGACAAGATCATTCACAACTGCTGATGCATGAGCATCAAGTGATCACCTTGTCGAAGACAGCCATTCACTGACTTGCATTCGAATGGAATGCCCAGCATGGAAAACCCGCCATTCAAACGATCTACCGGAGCTTTGATATCCTCAACCTGTTGTTTGTCTTTCAGCATTTCGAAGTTACCTTGGAAAACCGGCTCAGTCCCGCATGAAAATCAACACCAATGTTCCATCTGCAGTTGATCATTACGGATACCTCTCCTGCGAGGCCGAATGTCGATTGAACATAGTCTCCTGTTTGTAACTGCAAGCACGCCTCCGTTTCCTTGACCACGCGTGCTGCATGCTGCGCAGAGGCGGGAAGTGAGATGCCCGTAAAAGAACGAGCAGATGTAAGGCGTCCTATCATATTTCTGCCCCTTTCCTGATGAATGTCGAAACCTTGGGGTCCTCGTTGCCAATATCTGTTTTGCCGGTAACAGTGTGTTGAACCGGGCGAGAGATTTTACCATGACACGATGCCCCAACTCCCATATTGCCCATATCGACAAGCCTGACGGTCCTGTTGTCGATGCGCAGGATTTTCTGACTGCTTCGAAGGAGAGAAGAAGCCTTACGGGTAAACAGCTGGTCGCCTGGTGCCCGGTCTGCAAGAGACGGCTTGCCCTAGCCAACCGTCACAGTCATCGTACCTTGAGGCTGCATTTCCGGCATGATCCACGTTTTGACATTAAGAGTAATGATCGTTGAAGCAGCATTTTTGATAGATCATGCCTGCGCCTCTCAGCCGCAAAAGAAAGGTATCCGCCGGGCGAACCGCAAGCAGTATGGTGGAGTAATTATCCCTGACGTCGCTATATCGATCGTCGAGATATTACCCTGAGCAAAGGCCATAATTCCGGATGTAAGCAGGGGACTCGAATCTGCCACTGAAGAGCCATTCGCTATTACGTCTATTTCCGCTATCACATTGATCGTGCCAGTCGTTCCGATGCTCGCTCCATTGAGCAAAACTCCAGCACCCGATTGAGCCTAAATACCGAATAGACTACCAGTCACAGTATTTTTCGCATGGACGAGGGAGTCGGCAAAAGAACTTGCGCCAATTCCGACCGACTGCGGCCCTGAGGCTTGAACTACACCGCTTGCTATCACTGACGTGTTTCCGGTTCCACCGCTTTGCGCAATAATCCCGCCATTGACGCCAGTCACACGGGGTCATTTTCACGACCGCTCCCATACGCAAGGAAACCGAAATTACGGGGCCAATTACGCTGCGGCTATGGGTGGCGGTCGTCGACTGCCGATGCCGATTTGTTCGCAACTCTTCGAGCTTTGGGCCCCGACGGGCAGGAAGTGATCTTCGTTGGCGCCAACGATCTGGCTGTACCGATTACGCACGGTGCCGCTGAGCCGCTCACGCTCGGCGAGCCGGTTGCGCTGGATGTAGAAGCTTTGGCCCACTAGCATCTTATTTCCCATCAGCTACCGGCTCGTATTACTGATTACCGGATGTGATTTTCAACATGCGAGCGGAGCAGGGCCGTTTTTGCATAACGATCCGGATGATCGGAACCCTGCTCTGCTTTCTGGACAGACCACGATTCTGACTGGCGGCAATCATGACGGACATCTAGTTATTCCAATCATTCCTGCAGTGTGATGCGCGTGTCGGGTAAATGCGAGACAAATTCAGAATGAAAGCAAAGCAAGATGGAATCTTGGACATAGAAAATATGGCAACAGCGCCGTGGAGATATCTTCAGGCAAAGCTCAGTTGGCCCAAAAATACCATCCATTTGCCTTTGAGGGCGTTCAGGGTCCGCCTTGCAACCCACTGGTATTCTTAATCTTTAATGTGTGCAGATTGCAGCACAACTATCGCACCACGACGTTTGCTCCATTCTGGACCCGATCGAAAAGATCAATGATGTCTTCGTTGAGCATTCGGATGCAGCCTGACGAGGCAGTTGTGCCGATGGTCCATGGTTCGGAAGTGCCGTGAATACGATAGAGCGTGTCCCGTCCATTCTTGTAAAGATACAATGCCCGAGCGCCGAGCGGGTTATGGGTTCCGGGTTCGATTCGCTTGGGTATACCGGGAGACTTTTGCCGCATGTCATCTGTCGGGTACCAGGCCGGCCACATTGCCTTGCGTTCAATGACTGCCTGGCCCRACCAAGCATAGCCGCTTGCGCCGACCGCTATTCCATAGCGGCGTGCCGTACCATCAGTCTGGTAGAAATACAGAACCCGTTCATTGGTATCGACGATGATCGTGCCCTGCGCTGCTTCAAAAGGCGGCTTGACGATTGCCGGCCAGAACCGACGATCGAATTTGGAGCGATTGACGATCAACACTTCATATGCTTCCCCGGTATAGGCGGATTTTCTCTGTTCAAGATCCACTCGAGATATCACCCCGTCCCTCCCGGTGGTGCATCCAGCCAGAAAGGCGATAGAGATCAGCAGAGAACCACACCAACGTACTGTCATCGCCGTGCGCCCGATCATTTGGTGAGGGAGGGCTTGCCAGCGCGGTCAAGCGCAACGGCAAACCTCTTCGGGGAGACCTGAAAATCAACCAGCTGATCACTGGTATTTGCTTTCGCGCGAATCCTCAGAGCGGTGTCCTTGCGCAAAGGAAATAAATTTGGAATGGCTTGAAATACCGGTTCCATGCATATCGGAAACCACCGGTCGGGAGATACACAAATCCTATTCAATTATTCTCTCATTCATACGAGCTGCCAGCGCTATCTACGCTATTCAGTTACTGAATCATTGTTTTACTGGCTACCGCCATTTGGCATGGGTAGGCTATTGATTTTGATTTAGGAATTGCCAGTGCTTAATTAGTCGTCATTTGGCACATCGAAGCTTCATACGCTGACTATGGGTAGTCTGCTTTTTGAGAATGTGAATATTAATGTCCCTGTTCCTAACGACTCATAACCTTGGCTCTTGTAGGGCTTATTGTAGTGTGTTGGTTTATCGCCATGCCCATATCGATGTTGTGAATGCTACTACGTTTATTACAGCTTCGGGCACTCGACGATATACGAGGGGAGGGAAACCGAAACCGGCCAGTATCATGAGCGAAGCGACATTTATTTAGCAAACATTAACACATGGAGGAGGGGCGATTGCCGCGTTTAGTGCAGGATGGTACCTCTGTTTCAAATCGAAACTAGCCATAATAGGCGCTCACCTCATTCAATTATCAAGGCGGAGACCGTGTCTTGAGATAACGGCCATTACAAACTCTAGTCATGAAAAGACATTTCTACACGGCAACGTGATTTGCACCTCTAGTGACTAGAGATGGCATTTTTTTCCGTGTGAAATACTGGAGACTATCTGATGTCCAACGTTATCGGGAAAGGCAAACCATATCGGCGACGGATTTGGTTTCTCATGGCAGTAGCCATCCTCATCTGGTCATTGCTGGTAGTCGTGCTTCATGGTTTGGCCAATGAATTCATTACCTGGAGCATCACAAATAGCGGTGTGCTGGCCGATACAGGAAAAGGTCTGGTAGGCAAGGATATCGGCTCGGCTGTGGACGCACTAAATCTGAAAGGCCTTTCGTTGTCACAGCTGTATTTTATCCAGTCGATACTGGAACCTGCTTCCGTCTTGCTCTGGGCCGTCGGCGTGGTTGCGATAATTGCAGCCCCATCGCTGGGAGCCAGAATCATAAAGATGTTTTCAACGCGGTCCCAAACAGATGTCTGATGCTTGCTATGCCTGTTCTTGATGCAGAGACTGGTAATAGAGCTCGGAATTTACGTTCCCTTCTCGCCGCTCGGCACTCTGGTTGGATTACAGCCTTTGCCCTGGAGCTACTTCCCATGGCTGGTGGCCACGCTGTTCAGCTACTGCGTCGTCGCCCAGACCATGAAGACGGTCTACATCCGCCGCTTCGGCCAGTGGTTCTAAGCTCCAACCGGCGGGCGGCGGAAGCCGCCCACTATCTCCCATTTCCACGGATAATTGCTGTCAGAGGAGATCTGATATGGTCGCACATGTTTTCGTCTTTCAGTTCCAGTCGGGAACATCACCCCAAGGCCCATGGGGCGGTCTACCCAAACGCCAATCCCGTCGCGTATTCCGTCACCCCGAACCACGCCGTTCCTGGCTAAGGGATCAGTTGTTGCGCTGGGTCTGCTGGCTTCTGGCGGTCACGGGGCAGGGGCTGTTCTGGCTTGCCGCGCGGCTTTATCGCCGGGGTTTCCTGAGCCGCAAGCACAGTTGGCGGCTGATCCAATGGTCATCATCCTGCAACCATGCAGCCATCCGTATTTTGCGCCGCGCGCGCTGGTAGCTGGCTTTCAATACACAACAGGCAAGGAGCACAATCATGCGCCTTTTAATTTCAGGTGGCCGGCATTTCGATGACGCTGCCTCCATTTTGAGTGAACTCAACCGCATCCATGCGGAATATCCGGTCACGGTTCTCATTCATGGCGGCCTGCCCGCACTTGGCTCGACCGCTGAAGACTGGGCGCGGCAGAACGATGTTCATATTGTTCGTTATCCCGCCAACTGGTCTTTGCTTGGCAAACAGGCTGATGCAAACCGCAACCGCTTTATGCTGGAAGACAGCCGGCCGGATGCCCTGTTGGCTTTTCCCGGCGGAAGGCACGTTCAGGAACTCGTACAACAGGCGCGCGCGAACAACATTCCTGTCGTCACTGCGCGGGTCACCGGGCGCTCGTCACAGGGTGAGGCCAGATCCATTCCTGCGGATTATTGCGCCGATAGTCCGGAGGGCGACATGTTATGCCAAACGGTCTGTTTTGCCATAGCGGTCGGCGCTTCCTCTGCTCTGCCTGATCGGATCAGGGCGGGAAACAACAACTCTCAATCCCACTACCAAATGGTGATAGTGGGGCATTCAAGTCCATGTTAATTCGAGCATACAAACTATAAAGCAGGGATGAGTTGATAAGTATGACATTTGTATCAAGCGAGGAACGGTTGGATTCACCACGTGTCGCTGATGGCCCGCAAGGGCGAAGTTTATATGAAAGCCGCGCATCAAGCTTGATATTGTATCCTCTGGCCGTTGGTGGAGTCGCATTCTGGATTGTATTCATTTTACAGCTTACGACTTAACTGTGCTTTATGAGTAGATCCTCGCTATGATCGACCTGCCGCTAGTGTGCCATCTCACTGTGGTTGCTTGCCATATACACTTTCAGATACGATGCGGGAGTACAAAGCTATAAGTGTTGTACGATCTATTGCCGAGCCATCGTCCCGTATCGGGCCGCCGGTTGTCTCGGATGCGCTTCGATTACCCTTCGATGAGTAACCCAAAACGCGAAAGCCGGCGGCTATTTTTTTTGTTTGCCTTTCTATTCTTGCATGCGTGTTCTTCTCGAACGGCACTTGGGAATGCAGTACGAAGGATCGGTTGCGAAGCTAATGCAAATGCGTCAAATTTACATAAAAAATGAGCTTGGCAGTCATTCAGCAATACCGATGACGAGAGCAATGGACGGCTCGCACTAGCTCTTAAAAGAGTGGGCTATCGCTGATGGATTTAGTGGATCACAGAAGCCGTAAAGCTCCTAAAAACTCGAACGATTAATCAACACGACCTATTTATGATTCTGCCTGAAGAGTTTCCATTCATCAATACGTCGTCCGTTTGGAAGTATACAATCATTCGATGAGCCGTCCTTAGTAAAGACTGCTAAAAGTGTTCCACCCAATGATTGACAGTATACTGACGCGGGATTTGCCAATCCAACGGATCGCGGTTGAATATCTTCTTCATTCGCAGTACAGGCAGACAGCGCAAACACGGTAAATGCGATAGCGGACACTACTTTATTGGTCATATTCTTTAATTTCCAAATCATCAGGATTGGGTTTCAGTTTGGGGCTTGCACTACCCGTTTGATAGATCTCCTTCCGTCGCCAAATGGAGTGATATCAGGTTGATTTTGGCGAGCTCTGTCCCGGCCCGGAGTTTGTTATGATCGAACAGATTCGAGACGAAACCGGCCCCTTCAAAGGGGCCGGACAGCGCTAGTCTGGAGATCGCCTTATCTACATTTGAACTAAGGCAAAACAAGCAGAATGAAATACGGCGCCTCTACCACTTCACCCTGAAGCCAGCGGTACCCTTGAGCGCATAGCTGTCGGCAAAGTTCTGCAGGCTGGTGTTGATGGAAGCCTCGCCATAGACCGAATACTTGTCATCCGCCCAGTTGTACGAGCCGCCGATGCCAACCCCGCCCGTCAGCCGGTCCTCCCGGCTGGTAAACTTCGTTCCCGATACGTCAACTTTGCTGCCGTCGAGGAACTCGTAATAGACATTGGCGATCCCGTAGACATTGCTGCGCATTGTCAGCCCGTTATCACCCTTCCAGCTGCTCTGCCGCTCAAACGCCACGCCCAGTCGCCCTTTCAGGCTATCACCGCGGTCCAGCGACACACGAGCACCGAAAGGATCGGTAAAGCTGTCAAAATCAACCGCTGAATATACAAGTTGCGTCTGTGGCGTGACCGTCCAGGTCTCGTTAAGCTCGATCCGCTTGCCCGTCTCCAGCGACAGCGCATAGCCAACGCCATTATTGCCGCTCGCTATGCTGCGCCCGGTGAGGTTCGACGACAGATCGCTGTCATACCAGCTTATCTGCGCCTGACCATCAAGATAGAAGCCGTTGGCCCCATACCAGGTCAGCGTCCCGCCAAAGCCATAGCCGTCCGTAGCGATATCGCCATTGCCATAGGAGGAAGAGATATCCGCCCACGCATGACCGTAATGGGCGGTGATCCCGCCGATCAATTTGCCGGCATCGCTCTCATAGAATTGGCCATCAAGGCCCGCCTGCATCTTGAACGTGTCGATGTCATAATCCGTCGAGCTGGTCGAAACCCGCGGATCCGTTCGGCTATGGGTTCCCTCAATACGGCCCCAGATGCCGTTCTGTTCGACCACCGTGCCCTGACCGGCATAGTAGCTTGCCTGATCACCGGTTACCGCACAGCGGAAGTTCTGCGCCGGGTCCTTGCAATAGACTGTCGGAGTCACGGCCGGTTCCCCCAGCCAATAGCGGTTGCCGACACGCTGCTGCAGCGTTGGCAGGCCGTTCAAACTCTGCAGAACCTGCGGATAGGCCTCCACGACTGGAACGTCCGGCTGATAATCCGGTACTGGTGGTACTGGTGGCACCGGTGGCACCGGTGGTACTGGTGGTACTGGTGGTACGGGGTTTTTCAAGGTCGAGCGCAGATACCAGTTGCCATCCGCCGGGTTCGTCACACCGTTCTGCCACAGTGTATAGGCATAGGCACCACCAACAATGGCTTGCCGATTATCTTTTGTAACGTAATCGCCAATGAGATTGAATGCGCCATTCGATAGGCCTCCAACCTCGATGATCTTGATCCCTTCGACAGTTGGAGCGCCTGGTCCAACGGTATTCTTGACCTTTAAAAACGTTGATCCTGAGGTGTCTCCGGCAACAATCAAACGATCTGTGGCGGAAGCATCACCTCCCAAATAGGTATTCAAATTAACGGTGCCATTAATGCCGTCGTATTTGTTAACAGACAACGTTTTGTAGCTGGAAAACAAATTTGGATTACCAGTCGGCGCAACAAAATTAATGAGGCTTGCATTGTTGACCAATTCGCTAACATTGGAATTGCCTGACATGTTCCAAACCGAACTTTTAGCTAATGACAAGTAAGACGAGCTGCCGGTTTCTGTTAAAATACGTCCGTCAAGATTTGACATATCTGCCACAAAAGTCGTCTTGGCTTGTCGGGACACGTTGAGCAATCCATCAGTGCCGAGCAAATTGGCGTCAGTAAGCTTGATCGAATCGGCGCCCCCTTGCGCTTGAATGGCCCAACCATCCACTGCAATCTGTGAACCGCTAATCAGGATATTCCCACTGTCTTTCGCTAATACGCCGGTGCTAGCTGCTCCGGAAAGGCTTATATCCCCGGTAAGATTGAGAGTGCCAAGATTGCTTGCAATGTATCCCGACACTCCTGCCTGGTTGGAAATGACATTTGCAGATGCTGTTAACAAAGTTGATGCATTTGGGTTGCCCATCGGGGCGCCGGTTAGATCATGTTTTTGACCATCGACAATCCCAGCAACAGTATTGGGCGCAAGCAAATTAATCCGTGACCCAACGCCCACGTCTCCCGTTGCTCCACCTTCAATGAGGACACCGGTCGCACCATTGCCGGTCAGATTGAAAATACCTGTGCCAGTCGCGATGTTGGTTCCTAGCCCTGTACCCACAATACCATAGGAATCGGTGCCACTGGCTGTAATAGTGAGACCGGTCGCATTAAGGTCAGCACCATCAGCCAAACGAAAGAGCGTCGAGCGGTCGGTTGCCACATCCATGATCGAAGAGCCGACATTGATCAAAGCATCTGGGCCATAGATAAAGAAGCCAATCTGGTCGCTTCCACTAGCAAAGGTTGGCACTGCAGATGCAGATACGTCGACCGTAGAGACACCTCGCGCGTGAACACCAATCCCACCAATACCGGTCAGATTAATCGCTCCGTCGATAGATGCCGATGCACGCGTTCCCGCGCCTTCTGCCCATACGCCGTAATTGCGTGTACCAGAGGAAGGATCTATTCCACCAGCAACGTTGACTGTGCCGGTGCTAGTCGCGTGAGTGACTTCTGTCGTACTGAGCACTTTAATGCCGGTTCCATTCGTTCCATCAACGTTAATAGTCCCCGAATTGACAACGGTTGCTGATGTGTCGGAGGCTAGCATTGCAACGTTTGCCAACGGTGTTGCTGGTGCAGCACCGTTAATATCTATCGTTCCCTGGTTTACCAACGCTGATCCAGCCAAGGCGCCAACAGCAGACATCGCGACCGCATTTTGCGTTTGCGTGCCTATTACTATATGACCTTGGTTGAGCGCCTGACCGTCTATGAGACGAATACCATACTGTGGTAACGTGTTAGTGGTGTCGTTGGTGTTCTCCGGGTTGTTGACATCATATTGTGCTGCTCTGCCCACGTAGATGGTGCCATTAGTGCTATTGGTAAAGGTGCTGTTGCCCATGACAATTACACCATTTATCGTACCATTTATCGCGTTGTTATTAACTCCAACATTGATAATTCCATTATTGATTGCCCTAGCGCCATCTTGAGTTTGAATGCCGTATTGGTCGGGTTTGTCATTCTGTGTATAGGTCCAACCGGCGACGTTGATGATACCGTTGTTTTTAAAATCTGCACCGTTCCCGGCAACGGTGACTGCGAAAGATTCTACATATTTATCACCATAGTTACCCGCGCCATTGAAAGTATCGTAGTTATTTTCAGCAAAATACCCTCCGGAAATAACGCCATTGTTGATGGCTGAACTCCCTTGCCGAACTACCAAGCTATTGAAATGACCGGAAAGGCCACCACCTGCCTCGATTTCAATATAGCCACCATTAACAGCAGCGACGGTTGCGCCACGTTGATCAATCTGGGCGCCGTTCTTTATGATACCTTTCGAGCCTGCACCATCTGCATATATCGAATAGTTAACATCAGTCACGGGCACTGCGACGTCATCGCCGGCATTAATTGTCGTGCTGAAAACAGCGTTTTGAGAGGTAAATGATAAAGCTCTATTAAAAGCAGCATCGTAATCCGCTTGCGATTTCAACCTTCCGTTCTGCAATGCGATGATAAGAAGATCATTGTATGCTTTCAATTCTGCTGCATTGGACACTGTGTGAGTCTGGCCGTCAAATCCCACAAATGATCCGGCATAACTCGGAATATTCATAGCAATTGCTTGTGATGTCGTCCCGGCGGGTGCAGTAATGGCATCGGCCATCAAAATACGATTGCGCGATCTCCATTCAACGGAACCGCCAGTATTAGCTTCTGTCAATTTGGTCTGTTTAGCAGCCATGTCAATAAGATTGACAGAATCTGACGGAGCCAAAGTGGCGTTGCCGATATTTACAATAAGCTTTCCGGCAGCCGCAGCCGTGCCTAGTCGCGCATCAATATACTGATTATCACCCACATTTTTAGCCGTTTGTACAACAAAATCGCCCCAACTCGTGCTGACCATATTGCTCGAATTGTAGGTGGCAACGGAAATATTTCCACCCGTAACGGGATCAGGAGTTGTCACGCCCTGTGTTTGTGTGCCCAAGAGCAGGCGTTCTCGTCCATTCGCATTAAGATCGAGATCACCGAGGCGGTTAAATTGAAGGCCGCGATCTCCCGATTGAATATTCGTTGCGTTCCCTGTTAGCGTAACGGTGTCACTATTGTTAACGATCGCCGCGCCAGCCTTATCGTCATTGTCAATTGGAGAATAAACAGGAAGTGCGCATGTTCCGTTGGTAGTTACCACTGTCCCACCAGTGGAGCCGTTGGCAGTCTTACATTCCGACGCCTCCGTCGACGACAACGGGAACAGGGTGGCACCGAAAAACAAACTCAAAGCCGTTGATGCAAGAAGTGTTGAATTGCCCTTTTTCCGGCTCTCTCGACCACGTTCTTTGTCTTGTAGAATCTGCGCAATACTCATGTTGATATTCACCTAAATTTAAGATTTCGCGAATGCCACACTCTCTCATAGCCTCGATATCGCGTTTGAGATTCAATGGATGAACCTATCGACGGCGAGCTGCTCAATGGTGGCAAAGAGACCGCGTCTACACAATAAAGAAACACCTGTGCGACCTGATGCCATCTTTGCAGTGCGGTTCACAGATTGCCGCCTTATTTCAGAGTTTGTTGTTACTCTCTACCACCATATGGTAGTATCATTTTGAGCCAAGTTTTGGATATTTCCCTTTGCGATCCCAATACGCATCACTGCCATTTGGCTAGGTAGGTTCATTATCGGCGTTTTTACGTATAAATCTTATGACATTCTGTTCTGCTTGTACGTTTTTACGTGGGTTCTTTTAATCCATTATCTCACGCGCCGCAGCCCAACTTACATTAACCATAAGATTAGGATCATAGGTCTTGCTTGGTATAACGCCATCAGACGGAATGTTTCGTATGTCTAGCATAAAAGTGGTTAGTCATGTATAATAATATGTCAATATTCGAGGCGACCTGTGGAGATTAAAGGAGATATCCATCTCTTAAAATATTTAAAGGTTCCGGCAGCCTTGCTCTCGTGGGACGGGGGTATATTAGACTCTAACTTCCTATTTTCCGAAATGTCAGAGATATTTATTTCACCTCATGCCGAAAAAATCAAACTAGCCAGCAGGTCAACACAAGAGTATTTTCTAAACATACTTGAGAAAAATAGAGATGCTATTCCTACATCTGCAACCTCAATTTGTTACAGCGCGCAAGATCGTCATTTTGTCTTGCATTTAGTGCCCTTCAGTATGCTGGCAAGAGGTGTCGGAACAGAGGCCACAATGTTGTTGTTTGTTATTGAAATAAAAAAAATGTCATTATCCATTACACAAGACATCATTAAAAGTGTGTTCAGCTTAACAAGTTCGGAAGCAAAACTGGCCTCATGTTTGATGAGATTCCTGTCTCTTAGGAAGGCGTCGGAATTCATGGGTATAAAGCATAGCACGGCTCGCGCATATATGATCCAGGTATTTCGCAAGACCGACACTCAAAACCAGTTGGAGCTATATTCATTGTTGAGCAAAATTAGTTATATGGACCGGCAAAGCGATAACTAAGCGATACCAACACCACAACAAGGGCGCGTCAAGTTGACCGATAACATGGCGAACGAGGGAATGCGGCTTGGAGAAAAGGTCGCCATAGAGACGCAGCTGCCAAGTGTCACATTGAGCATTGCTTATTTCTTATTCAGCTTCTGTGTGGCATGTTTGATAATCGTCGGCTTATCGATAGGATATCTCTCGACACTGTCAAATCCCGCATTAAACCGAATCGTGATTGACAACTCTATAATTGTTCCTTTCTTGGCATGCGTGTCGTTGATGACAGTGTTCTGGTTTGCATATTTTCCACTCCGACAGCACTTGGTTGCTTTACGAGTTGTCACCGTTGCGTTGAGCCTGATCCCCTACTCTCCACAGCATTCATTATGATGCTCGATTGGGGATGAAAGACGAGTGTATCTTACAGTCGGTGTATCTAGAAAGTGCGACATCATGAAAATTCTCTTCAGCATAGCCAGCTTCATATCTTTCGTTACAAGTGCTGCTTTGGCTGCTCCATGTGCGCCAGTTGGAACGGGACTGGTTGGTCATTACTATCTAGAAGGCGTTTTAGAGGTAGGATCGGAACTGTTGCTTCGACCTGATGGCAGCTTTGAGTACATGCTGTCATACGGGAATGTGGATCAAGTCGCCAATGGTTGCTGGAGCCAAAATGGGGAAGTCGTTTCGCTGACCTCCTCTGGCACCTTCTTCAAGCCTCAGGCATTTAAGCAACAAGACCTCAAGGTGAATACTGCCAATGGACTTGTGGTTGACATGGGAAATGGCATCGAAGGCATTTATGCAATCCATTGAGCACTATAGGAGAGTACGATGTTGAGTTTCATCATCAATTGGCTCTGACTCATATGTGGAATGGCCCGGTAAGCAAGGTATTTTTCGCATGATCCACCAACTCAGAAAAAGCACATATTTATCATCATTCTATCCTAATCGACTATAGATAATAGCGCATTCTTTCTTGTGATTGTTTGGAGTCGGATTGCTCGCTTAACAATGTTGGTGTCCATGTCGATGTGCCCATCCTCCAAAAAGCGTTCCAGTGCAGTTTGACGGCTAACTGCATAGCGGATTGCATCTGCAACTTTTGATTTGGTGGGGTTTGCGCCTCCACAGGTCAGACAGGCTTGCGACAACAGGAGCAGATCGTTCCTAACGGACAGCCTGTCGAGTGTAAGCGCCAAGCTGACCCCATCTAGCGAGTTCAGGGGCTCAGGTCACTTACAATTCAACAGCATCGCTTTAACGATATAATGCTTTGGCAAACCAGCTCATTAATTCTGGCACAGATCCTAATAAACATTCTTAATCTTGAGCAGACGGACCGGTGTGAGAAACAGAATTTTCAGATCGAACCACAATGACCAGTTCTCAATGTAGTACAGATCAAACTCCGTCCGCATTTTTATCTTGTCTGCCGTATCGATTTCGCCGCGCCAGCCATTGATCTGCGCCCAGCCTGTTACACCGGGTTTAACGCGATGGCGGGCAAAATAGCCGTCCACAACCTCGATGTAGACGAGGTCATGCGTATGAGCCGAGATGGCGTGAGGCCGGGGACCAACAAGCGAAAGCGTTCCCATGAGCGAATTGAAGAATTGCGGTAATTCATCGAGCGATGTCTTGCGGATGAAGCGTCCCACACGTGTCACGCGCGGGTCATTCTTCACCACTGCATTACGCGCCGTCGGATCGCACATTTCCGTATACATGGAGCGGAATTTCCAGACTTCGATGATCTCATTGTTGAAGCCATGCCGCTGCTGCTTGAAAATGACCGAGCCCTTGCTTTCCAGCCGGATGGCAATGGCGGTTGCCAGCATGAACGGGCTGAAAACGACAATGCCGAACAGACTGAAGAATATGTCGAAGGCCCGCTTTGCAACCGAATCCCAATCGTTGATCGGCTTGTCGAACAGGTCGATCATGGCAATCGAGCCAATATAGGAATAGGCGCGCGGGCGGAACTGCAGATGATTGTTATGCGCCGACAGCCGGATATCAACGGGCAGGACCCAAAGCTTCTTCAAAAGCGCCAGAACGCGTTCTTCCGCCGTGATGGGCAAGGAGACGATGAGCATGTCAATATGGGCGATCCGTGCGAACTCAATGAGCTCTGAAATATTTCCAAGCTTGGGATATCCCGCAACGACAGGGGGCGAACGCTTGGCATCGCGGTCGTCAAATACGCCGCAGATACGGATATCGTTATAGGGCTGCTRTTCGATCGACCGGATCAGGTCTTCCGCAGGTTTGCCACCGCCGACGATCACGGCGCGGCGCTCCATCTTGCCGTTGCGCGCCCAGCGGCGAATGAGCCGCGACATGATCACGCGAAACGCGATGAAAAGTACAAGGCCGGAAACAAACCAGGCGCTGAGCCAGACGCGCGAATAATTTTCTGAAATCTTCAGGAAAAATGCCGCCAGTGCCATCACGGCAAATGTGCCCGACCATGCGATCAACAGACGCCCGAACCGGGTGAATGGATTGCGCATGACAGACAGCTGGTAACTGTCCGTCAGCTCCAGTACCAGCACACCAATGATAGCCGTTGCCAGGACGGCAAAGAAATAACTCAATACGGTCTCTGGCGAGAGACCAATATACATGAGAAAGACGGTGATTCCGCTCAAAAGGATGATCAGAAATTCGACGATCCGCATGATTCCGCTGATCATGACAGGCGAATTGCTGTTGCGCGCATACTGCGAGGCTATCTGATAGGCAACGGGGCTGAGCGTGGCATTTTGCGTGGGTAACCAATCTGTAGCGGCAACAGGGCTCGGAACGGCTTCTCTTCTTTTGCTATTCATGTCACTTTCAAAAGTTCAACATAAACTTCGGATACAAAATCGCTGAACTGCTACTGATTAAGAATGTATATAATCAAATTATTCTCACTGATCCGACCTATATTATAGGCATAGAATAGATCGCTTCAATACCACCAAACGGTGGCATGCCAAAAATTAGATAATGGTGGTTCTTTTAATAATCTAAGAGCGAACTTATTTCAGTTCAAACCCTTATACGCACTCATAATTCTTTGATGCTAGTTAGTAGAAGGCCAGTTACGCATCGTCGAAGTTTCGGGCATTTGGTGATAATATTACCGCACCTGCCAAAATGACCCAGACCGAGCGGTCCCAAAACATTTGTATAACTCAAAGCCACTAGGCGCGTATGGGGCATCTCTAGCGAAAATTGATAGGTAAATTTTTAAAGTACCAAAAGTGTACTCGTCCTCTTGGACTGCCCCCGTGAGGCGATCCGAGTTCAACGTTAGTGCAGACTTGGTCTGATTGCCATCACTGATGTTGAGGCTGGCTCATTTTGAGATGGCCAGACGATTGCCTCGGGTGCAGGTGATCTGTAACCCAAAGATGAGTGGGGTCGGATGGTATTGTAGTATCGTCGGCAATTCTCGATGACGATTTGGTTACGCGGACAATCGATCCACTGGATCGATTGCTTTTCCGCTACACCCTTCAGTGTGTAGAAGTTCTCCCCGTTTCAGCTTGTCCCGGAGCTTTGGGTTGAAACTTTCACAATAGCCGTTCGACCTGCAATCGATTCACTGGATCGATTGTTTAACGGTCTCACCCCAACGGGCTGCCCGGCATGATGTAAGCTGTCTGTGCACCGACGGCAGCATTCCAATCCCTCAAGGCCTTTGCGATGAATTCGGGACCATTGTCGGACCGGATGTGTCCAGGAATGCCGTGCAGGATAAACAGATCAGGCAGAACGTCTATGACATCCGTCACCTTCAGCTTTCTGTCGACCCTGATAGCAATGCATTCCCGTGTGAACCCCATCTGCGACGTTCATTGTGACGCATAGCTTCCACGAGAAGTCATTCCCAGCACCGTTATCAAGCCCTGATTGGACTAATGGCCGCTTGTGTTGCCGAAATGGCATTAATAACTTCACCAACTTTTTTGCTTCAAGCGCGGAGGCAGTCCGACAACCAGCGTGATCGACGAAAAATCATCGCCACTAACCGTCGTGCCATTGAATGCGCCGCCACCGACTGATTCCCCGCCGTCCAGCCCCGAAGCGCCAGCGCTTCCCGCAGTTGTCGCACCGCCGGTGCTCGCAAAACTGTCCCAAACATCGTTGCTCGGTGCCTCAGTGCGGTGCTTGTAGCTTCGTGCCCGTTCCATACATGCGCGTGACTCCGTTTCTTGACTACGTCTGCTGCATGGTATCTTCGATACCTGCGCAGAGGCGGGAAGTGAGATACCCGCAAAAGGACAAGCAGATGTAAGGCGTCCTATCATATTTCTGCCCCTTTCCTGATGAATGTCGGAACTTTGGGGTCATCGTTGCGAGTATCTGTTCTGCCGGTAACAGTGTGTTTAACCGGATGAGAGACTTTCACATGACACGATGCCCCAACTCCCATATTGCCCATATCGACAAGCCTGACGGCCCTGTTGTCGATGCACAGGATTTTCTGGCTGCTTCGAAGGAGACAAGAATCCTTACGGGTAAACAGCTGGTCGCTTGGTGCCCGGTCTGCAAGAGACGACTTGCCCTCGCCAACCGCCATAGTCATCGCACTTTGAAGCTGCATTTCCGGCATGATCCACGTTTTGATGTTAAGAGTAGTGATCGTTGAAGCAGCCTTGTTTTGATGGATCATGCCTGCGCCCCCCAGACGCTTCGAAACATCAGAGACTGAATAGCCGCGCTCGGTAATCTGTTTGATTGCATCCGACCACACTCATTCTTGGGTTACAGATCACCTGCACCTGAGGCTGTTGACTGGCCATCTCAAAATGGGCCAGCGCTAACGCCGATGATGGCAATCAGACCAAGTCTGCACTAACATTGAACCTGGATAGCCTCTTGGGGGCCGGAAAGATCCTTCACCAAAGCACGCCGGGCCTAGCAATTCCCGCATCTCGTCAGAGGTTTGGTTCACAGGCTCGTGCAGATTAGGTTTCGTGGACAAAGGTTGACAGAAGGTTTGAGTATTGATTCAACGCTGCCTTTTGGAGGCAGTATTGGGCGAGCGGATCGGTCTTTCAGACGAGGAATGGTTTGTCATCGGCACGCGGCTACCACCTGAGCACGGTCGTGGTTGCCGACCTGCACAGGATAATCGGCTGTATTTTGAAGGCATGATGTGGATTGCCTGGACAGGTTCGCAGTGGCGGCATCTTCCGGACGAATACGGCAAGTGGAACAGCGTTTTCCGCCGATATCGGCGCTGGGTTACAACTGGCGTGTTTGACGCGATGCTCGAGACGCTGGCTGAAATGGTTGAGCGCGATGCCACCGCCGACATGATCGATAGCACCGTGGTCCGGGCACATCACTGTGCTGTCGGCATAAAAAGGGGACTCAGGAAGCCGAGGCTCTCGGTAGATCAAGGGGCGGCTTCAGCACCAAACTCCATGCCCAAGCGATGCCAAAGGCCGCCTGATCGGGTTTATCCTGACGCCAGGCCAGACGCACGATAGCCAGGGCTTCGACCCGCTATTGCGCATGGTCAGCGAAAAGATCGACGCGTTGCCGGCCGACAAAGGCTATGACGCAGATGCCATTCGTGAAGAGCTGTCGAAAGCTGCAATTGAGGCCGTCATCCCAGCTAAGAGCAATCGCCGAAACCCTATCGCGCACGATCGCAAAAAATATCGACTGCGAAATCTCGTTGAGCGCCTATTCAATAAGCTCAAGAACTGGCGATGTGTCGCCACCCGATATGACAAAACCAAGAAATCTTACCTCGGCTTTGTCAGCCTCGTTTCAGTCCTGCACTGGATACCCTTTGTCCACGGTACCTAGCACTACTTTGGCAGATTAATCTTTGGTTAACGATGATCGTCCATTTTAGGCACTTCAACAGGGGTGCGCAGGATGGCGGAGCAGGATGTTGCACTGACGGATTGGCTTCAGCCAGATGAAGGAAGAACTCGGCCTCGATCATTTCGAAGGCCGATCGTGGCAAGGCCTTCATCGACACGCGCTGATGACAATGATTGCATATGCCTTTCTGCAACATCAGCGCCTGCACAAGGCAACGCGGGAAAAAAAGGCAGCGACATGGCCCGCCTAAACCGACACTACCAGCCATTCGGCGCG
>NZ_JBFRDN010000019.1:0-112271 GCF_052113785.1 Phyllobacterium sp. TAF24
AAGAGCGGAACCTCTMCAGCTTGCGAGACTACCACCCGCAAACAGAAGCGCCGGTCCTTTCCTGACTTCGAATAGTTTCCGGAAGCATTCCCGCCGGAAAGGACATGAGTAGAATAAGGGAGGCGGAGGAAACGTGGATAAGTTGGTGGTGTTTTTTTTGAGAATGGTGGTTTGGTAAGGATTCACAGTGGTGCTCACCCCCCTCTGTCCTGTCGGACATCTCCCCCACAAGGGGGGAGATCACATTGACAGTAATGCCTTTGCACAGCAGAAAACGTTTCAGATTGTGCAAAGACAGTCATGTAGGCTGATCTCCCCCCTGTGGGGGAGATGCCCGACAGGGCAGAGGGGGATGATTGCATCTGCCAATGTTGCAGGTGTTGTTGAACACAATTTCTCGTTGCATCAACATCGTGCGTGGTTCGACAGGCTCACCATGAGGGAGAGCGTTGGCTGCAACGCTAATCGCGAACGTCGCAGATCATAGCACCCTGCAACCTAACCATCTCCCTCATGGTGAGCCCGTCGAACCATGCACGATCTTGATGCAAATATTTGAAAACGATACGGAAAATGCGATGCCGTACGCGATTCATCCTTCGGCAGGCTCAGGAAGCGCCATGAGAGACGTATAAGCTCGTCAACAGGATGCGAGACGATTTTGAACCTTAATCCCATCCCTCGAACTCGTGATACTCCAATTCTCGCCATGTGAGGTCGCTGTCACCTGCAATCAGATCCCGTGCGGCTTCCATGATGGAGGCGCCATCATAGAGGACTTTACAATCGCAGTCTGACAGTGCGCCGTGGGTCAGCGTCGCAATGATCGCACTGGTCAAACTTGCAAAGCGAAGTTCAAAACTGTCGGAAGCACCGGTGAAATAGAAACTGACCAGCTTGCGATAGGTTTTAAGTTTCTCCTGATCTTCCTCGCTGTGGCCATCGTCTTCATCCATTTCGTTGTCATCAACAGAAAGCTCAAAACCGCTCACGAGATCCTTGTCTCTCATGTTCTCGAATGTAGAACTCGGCACGCGAAACCTGATTGGCAGGAAGCCTGATTGGCTCTCCAATGAAAAATCGGGAGGAAACTCACAAATCATGCCAAACTTGTTCAGTTCCTCTAGAATCGCTGGAATAAGATCGTCAGAAATTTCGTTCGTATACACATTGATATCGATACTCATTGCGTAATCCTTTGAAAAATTTTGATAAAATAATCGGCTTCAACCTCCGGAGCGCGAATAAGCCGGAGATCGCGATGGGAATATTGATTCCAATAGGCACTCTAAAAATCTGCACATGTTCTTCATATGTTCACACGCATTTGACGTCAATTAGGCGAAAGTCGCACCTCGTTTTCCGCACTGCGCGCAAGCCGGAAACAAACAGGCAAACAAAAAGCCCGGCACAAGGCCGGGCTTTTCATCAGATTATGTGCTGCAGATTATGCAGATTTCTTCTTGCCGTTTTCGTCGATTTCTTCGAAATCGGCATCGACAACATCGTCATGTTCCTTGGCCGTGGCTGCGGTCGCCTCGCCTTCGCCTTCGGCAGCCTGTGCGGCTTCGTACATGGCCTGACCAAGTTTCATTGAAACTTCGGCCAGAGTCTGTGTTTTTGCCTTGATGGCTTCGGCATCTTCGCCTTCGGTAGCAGTCTTCAATTCGGCCAATGCCGTTTCGATGGACTGCTTGTCCTCGGCAGAAACCTTGTCGCCATAATCCTTCAACGACTTTTCAGTCGAATGGATCAGAGCTTCGGCCTGATTCTTGGATTCGACGGCATCACGGCGCTTCTTGTCGGTTTCCGCATTGGCTTCGGCATCCTTGACCATCTTTTCGATATCGGCATCGGAAAGACCACCGGAAGCCTGAATGCGGATCTGATGTTCCTTGCCGGTGCCCTTATCCTTGGCCGAAACATTGACGATACCGTTGGCATCGATGTCGAAACCGACTTCGATCTGCGGGATACCGCGTGGTGCCGGCGGAATGCCAACGAGATCGAACTGGCCAAGTGCCTTGTTGTCGGCAGCCATTTCGCGCTCGCCCTGGAAGACGCGGATCGTCACGGCGGACTGGTTGTCCTCTGCCGTGGAGAAGGTCTGCGACTTCTTCGTCGGGATCGTCGTGTTACGGTCAATCAGACGGGTGAACACGCCACCGAGTGTTTCGATGCCGAGGGACAGCGGTGTCACGTCGAGCAACAGAACATCCTTGACGTCACCCTGCAGAACGCCGGCCTGAATGGCTGCGCCCATGGCAACAACTTCATCAGGGTTCACGCCCTTGTGGGGTTCCTTGCCGAAGAAAGCCTTTACGACTTCCTGAATCTTCGGCATGCGGGTCATACCGCCGACGAGAACTACTTCATCGATTTCACCAGCCTTGAGGCCCGCATCCTTGAGCGCTGCCTTGCAGGGCTCGACGGTACGCTGAACCAGATCGTCAACCAGGCTTTCGAACTTGGCGCGCGACAGCTTCATCGTCAGGTGCTTCGGTCCGGAAGCATCAGCGGTGATGAATGGCAGGTTGATTTCGGTCTGCTGTGCCGAGGAAAGTTCGATCTTGGCCTTTTCCGCAGCTTCCTTGAGGCGCTGCAGGGCAAGCTTGTCGTTCTTCAGGTCGATGCCCTGTTCCTTCTTGAATTCGGCTGCGAAATATTCGACCAGACGCATGTCGAAATCTTCACCGCCAAGGAACGTATCGCCATTGGTCGATTTTACTTCGAAAACGCCGTCGCCGATTTCCAGAACCGAAACGTCGAACGTGCCGCCGCCCAGATCGTATACGGCAATGGTTTTGCCTTCCTTCTTGTCGAGGCCATAGGCCAAGGCAGCAGCGGTCGGCTCGTTGATGATACGCAGGACTTCAAGACCGGCAATCTTGCCCGCATCCTTGGTGGCCTGACGCTGGGCATCATTGAAGTAAGCAGGAACGGTGATAACAGCCTTCTCGACCTTTTCGCCCAGATAGGCTTCCGCCGTTTCCTTCATCTTCTGCAGAATCATCGCGGAAATCTGCGATGGCGAATATTTCTGCTTGTGAACTTCTACCCATGCGTCGCCATTGTCGCCTTTGACGATTTCGTAAGGCACAAGCTTCTTGTCTTTTTCAACGGTCGGATCGTCAAAACGGCGACCGATCAGACGCTTGACCGCAAAGACAGTTCCTTCCGGATTGGTGACAGCCTGACGCTTGGCCGGCTGGCCAGCAAGGCGCTCATCGCTATCCGTAAAAGCGATGATCGAAGGTGTTGTGCGTGCACCTTCCGCATTCTCGATGACCTTCGCGCTCTTTCCGTCCATGACGGAGACGCAGGAATTGGTCGTACCCAAATCGATACCGATAACTTTAGCCATTATACTTCTCTCCATTCAGCAGGCTGCCGGGACCTCTGCCGAGCATTCCATTCAGCAGCCCCTAGGGGGGTTAAACAATGCAAGACGACTACGGCGAGCCATACTTACGTGTTGTTGGCTATATAAGAAGGCTGAAATTACCATGCAAGTCAGAAGCTGCGGCATTTACACGCCTAATTGCCTTAAAAGACTCGGCAAACCGGCTTTTTAGCGCCATATATCGCCTATGACCGATGATACCCTTCACTTCAACCTTCCCGAACACCGGCGCAGCCAGTTGATCAATACACTGCACACATGGCTGCTTCTCGCCGGAAGTCTGGCATTGCTCGTTGTCTGCGCTTTTACGCTGGCGGGTCCTGCAGGCATTATCTACGCCTTTGTTTTCGGCGCAATAAGCCTTGTCGCCATCAGGCGCATTAGTCCTCAAATGGTGCTGAAAATGTATAAAGCAAGGGCGGTTACGCGGGCCGAGTTCCCGCAAGGTCTTGCCATTGTGGAAGAATTGTCCCGCCGCGCCGGTTTGCCTGATGTCCCCGAACTGCATGTCATACCGTCAAGGATGATGAATGCCTTTGCGGTCGGGCGGAAAGACAATTCCGTGGTTGCCGTCACTGATCAACTGATTCGGGTGCTGACCGCTCGGGAACTTACCGGCGTGCTGGCCCATGAAATCAGCCATATCCGCAATGAAGACCTCAAGGTCATGGCGCTTGCCGATACGGTCTCGCGCTTTACCTCGCTGATGTCGACAATCGGCATCGTATCGCTGCTGTTCAATATCACTTTTCTGGCAAGCGGCGCGCACGCACAAATTCCCTGGCTTGGCGTGCTGATTCTGCTTGTCGCCCCCACGGTTGGCGGCCTTTTGCAGATGGCATTGTCGCGCACCCGCGAATTTGATGCGGATCTTGGCGCCGCACTTCTAACCGGAGATCCCGATGGGCTGGCACAGGCGCTGGTGAAACTGGAAAAAGCCCAGGGCAAACTCTGGGAAAATCTCATCCTGCCGGGCGGGCGCATTCCCGATCCGTCAATCCTGCGCACGCACCCACTGACAGACACCCGCGTGGAGAGGCTGAAGGCGTTGAAAGATGCATCAGGTGTTGTCGCGCGCGGCGAGGCGCTGCCTGACGATATTCTGCTGACGCTTGCCGTCAAGCCGCAGGACCGTATCCGCACCCGCCCTTCGCCTGTGCCGCAGATCAGCGGTCAGCACGGGCGCTGGAATTCCAGCAATCTGGAAATCCTGTCGCTGCTCAACACCCAGTCCGGCAAGCCGGTGGTGTCAGGACCGGAAGCGGAATGCGAAGCTTGCCCCAGAAGTCTCAATACACCGGATGCCAACCCGCGCGTGCATGTGGCGCGAGGCGGCGTCTATTGGTAGCAGCCTCCGGCTTCAGCAGTCGAAACCGTAATTATTGCGATAGAAGTCGGCTTCTTCTTTCGTCATCTTTTTGAAGAGTACACAGACCGTGTAGCTGCCGATCTGACGATCGTTTTTGGTGTATCCCCAGTCGGATATGTCATTGCGGGTAAATTTGAGATTCTGGCCGGCCGTTACATTGGTAACGACCTCTGGCTCGTTGGCCAGGGTGCCCTCAAACCCATCCTTGGTTGTGTGAAATGGCGTAACCCAGAAATGCTCCACTTTAGCTCCATCGTGGACCATGACCTTGAGTTTGTACCCGTTCGTTCCTTTTGGCGGTGTCTTTGACAGCACAATGAATTTATCAAGGCCTTTGCGTGCCTGCTCTATCGCCACGTTCATATCCGGGTCTGCATTGTCAACGGAGATGACTTTGTCGTTGCTTTGCGCATAGGCTGGAAGGGCCGCGACCGACAGGGTAACAGCCAATATCGTGCAGGCGATACGCTTGAGGGAATGATGACCAATCATGCTACGGCCTCCCAATTGCCGGTTTCCCCGGCGCGATAGATTGCATCGATCAGCTTCTGGTTGAGAACTGAACTCTCAAGCGTAAACACGCCAGCATCTTCGCCCTTTGCCGCACGGGCAAACGCCTCGATCTGCAGGCGATAATGGTTCACATCGCCGAAAGTCCATTCGGTGGCACCGGTGTGGTTCTGATTGTGCAGGGTGATTCGGGCGTGATCATATTTGCCCGTGTTGAACGGTCCATGCACCTCGATAAACCCTTCATCGCCATGGAAAACCATCAGTTGGCGCGCGGCGAGCTGGGTGGCGATATAGAAAGACAGCTCGAAACCATTGAAATCGGCACGCACGCTGGCATAGCAATCGGTGCCGAAATCCGCATCGCGGTCCACATTGGCCGAAACCCTGACCGCCTCCTTGCCGGTCACGAAGCGAGTGACGACGGTTGGATAAACCCCGATATCCGGCAGGGCACCGCCGCCAAGCGACAGCTGATTGCGCATATTGCCGGCATCCTTGTTGAAATAAGTGAAAGCACCCTGAACCTGACGCAGGCGGCCGATGGCACCTTCGGCGATAAGATCGCGCACTTTCAGCCATTGTGGGTGGTAGGTCACCATGAATGCCTCGGCGATCAGCACGCCATGGGTATCACGCGCGCGCTGCAGAGCGGCGATTTCACCCGAATGCAGCGAGATCGGCTTTTCGCAGAGAACATGCTTGCCAGCTTCCGCCGCTTTCACCGACCATTCCACATGCTGAGACGTCGGGAGCGGAATATAGACCCCATCAATATCGGACGAAGCGAGCATCGCCTCGTAGGAACCAAAGGCGTGCGGTGCGCCGAATCGCTCGGCCACGGCCTGCGCCTTCAAAAGATCGCGGCTGGCGACACCTGAGAGGATCGAGTTCTCCGCATCGCATATGGCTGGAATAACAGCCGTAACCCCGATTTTTGCTGTCGACAGAATACCCCAACGGAACATGATGACTTCTCTCCTCTTCGTCGGGTGGCAACCTAGACAAGGCAAGACGGAATGGAAAGAAGCGCAGGCTTAGACTTTGAAGAAATCGATAAAAGCGCGCAAGGCGGGCCGCATCTGGCGGCGGCTGGGGTAATAGAGATAGACCCCGGGGAATGGCGCGCACCAGTCATCAAGCACGCACTGCAACCGGCCATCGGCAATGGCTTCGGGTGCCATATATTCCAGCAGGAAAGCCACGCCCGCTCCATCAAGCGCTGCCTGAATGACCAGATGGTCATCGCCGAGAATCAATGGCCCGCCCATTTCCATGACGATTTCCTCGCCATCCTTCTCGAACTCCCAGCGATAAATCTGTCCGCTGGCAAAACGGCGGCGGATACACTGATGATTGGCAAGATCGTGCGGATGCAGCGGAATTGGGCATTTTTCGAAATAGTCTGGCGAAGCGACGATGCTGGCCTTGATCGGATCACTCATCCGCACGGCGATCATGTCCGGTTCCAGACTTTCGCCGAGCCGCATGCCCGCATCGACGCCTGCGGCAACAATATCGTTGAACGGCTCCTCTACGCGCACTTCCAGAGTTACCCCCGGATAGGCCGCAGCGAATGCAGCCAGGCGTGGCGCCAGCAGCCAATGGGCGGCAAAGGGCGGCACACTTAAGCGCAAAGTTCCGGCTATGCGGTTGTTGGCTTCCTTGGCTGCGTCGAGCGCTAGATCGATTTCGGCCAGTGCCGGGCGAAGCCGCCGCAAAAGCAGCGCGCCTTCCTCCGTCACTTTAACACTGCGTGTGGTTCGCGCCAGAAGCCTGACGCCGAGATTCTGTTCCAGCGTTGAGATTGCATGACTGACTGCTGATGGTGCGATGCCAAGCTCTTTGGCCGCGCCACGAAAGCCACCGCAGGCGGCAACGGTGGCGAAGACAGCGAGTTGAGGCAGATGAGAGCGATCCATTGATCTATTATATAGAACAAGCTGTAAAAACTTAAGGGAATTATCGAACACTGATCCGCAGCCTAAGTTGCCTCCACCACATCAAAAGGAGATCAGTGATGGAAAAGCGCAAACTCGGAACGGAACTTAGTGTATCAGCAGTTGGCCTTGGTTGCATGGGCATGACCTTTGCCTATGGCGGACAGGATGAGGCGGATGCGATCCGCACGCTGCACCGCGCAGTGGATCTCGGTGTGACCTTTTTCGACACAGCCGAAGTCTATGGTCCCTTCGACAATGAAATCCTTGTCGGCAAGGCTTTGAAGGACCGTCGCGACGAGGTCGTGATCGCCACCAAATTCGGTTTCAAGATTTCGGATGAAGGGGTTGGCCTATCACGCATGATCGGCGTCAACAGCCATCCGGAACATCTCAAAGCGGTGGCTGAGGCATCACTCGGACGGCTTGGCATCGAACAGATTGATCTGTTCTACCAGCACCGTGTTGATCCGACTGTCCCGATCGAGGACACGGTTGGCGCTATGGCAGAGCTGGTACAACAGGGCAAGGTGAAAGCCCTTGGTCTGTCCGAGGCCAGCGCCGCCACGATCCGCCGCGCCCACAAGGTGCATCCTATTGCTGCGGTCCAGAGCGAATATTCCCTATGGAGCCGCGAACCCGAGGATGAAGTGCTTGCCGTCTGCCGTGAGCTTGGCATCGGCTTTGTCCCCTATAGCCCGCTGGGTCGTGGACTTCTTACCGGCACGATCAACAAGCCGGATGAGCTGGGTGCCGATGATTGGCGCAAGACCTTGCCGCGCTTTCAGGCTGAAAACATGGATGCCAATGCGGCCCTGATCGCCACATTGCGGGGATTGGCCGAGGACAAGGGCATCACACCGGCACAACTCGCCCTTGCCTGGGTGCTGCATCAGGGTGACTTCATTGTGCCAATCCCCGGTGCCCGCAAGATCAAGCATCTGGAAGAGAATGCGGCGGCGGCCAATATTTCCCTCTCGCCAGCTGACTTGAAAAAGATTGGTGATGCATTGTCACCGACGCAGGTTGCCGGCAATCGTTATACTGACGCCGCCCTTGCTCTCGTGAACGGCTGATATGAACAATGGGACGCTGTATGCTCAGCGTCCCATACTTCCAGCGATTACCCGCGTAGCATCATCTGCCGGGAAATATTGCTCAATGAAAATGCCTTCCGTCAAAACCTCCTGCGCGGTGCCGAATGCCGTGAGCGTGGTGATCCAGTTGGTCACCGCATCGCCGAAATGCAATTCGACTGTGATAATCGGCGGTGGATTTCGTTCGCTTTCATCATTGCGCAAAAGGGCTGAAATCTCCGCATTGCTTTCGTAATCAGCAATACGTTTGGCCAACTGGCTTTTCGGACCATAAAGCCGTGCCTCGTTGCGCGCGCGCTTGAGAAACAGCAATGCAACCTCTGGCCAATTGGCGACTGCCCTGCGCACGGGGCCCGGATCAAGCACCAGCGCCAAAATGTTGACACCCGGCGCAACGGGGATGCCCAGAGTTTCCGCCAGAGCCATGAACCCCACATTGGCCGCAAGAATATCGTGATCCGCATTGAACGCGACAGCTGGCCATGGCGCGTGCCGTTCAAGGATCATGTTAAGCGTGTCGCGGATTAGCACAGGCAGCCCTGCCACACCTTCCCGCTCAGCGGAGAGATAACGCGGTGCAAAACCGGCGGCACCGAACAGTTCGTTCTGAATCTTGAATGGCAATTCCAGCGCTTCGCAAATGCGGATGATCATGCCTTGCGAGGGCCTGGCCCGACCGGTTTCCAGAAATGACAGATGACGCGAAGATATACCGGCCTCCAATGCCAGATTCATCTGGCTCATATGCCGGTGCGAACGCCATTGCTTGAGGTGGTCACCAAACTCCATCATCGCTCCTTGTTGCCCATAATATTTGCAGTAAACACTTCGTATTAAACACTACCTCAGAGGTAATTGTTTTGATTACTTTACCCTTGCATTCTCCAATACCAACGCAAACGAAGGAGAATGAAATGACCAAAGTCAATTTGAAAGATGGCCTGATGATCAATGCAGTACTGACTGCTGTTACCGGGCTTGGCCTTGCGCTTTTTGCTGAACTATCCGGAGAATATCTGATACCCGGCGCGCCGATCTGGTTGATCGCGACTCTGGGTATTGCGTTGGTTCTGTTTGCGATTGATGTCGCCCTGATCTCCCGGTGGAAAGCCCAATCGCGGGCACTCGTCGGCTTTGTTTTCATTGCCGATCTCTTATGGGTTATTGGTGTTCCAGCCCTTCTTATGGCGATGCCGTCTGCTTTTACAGCTCTCGGTATTGTCGCCAGCCTTGCAATTACGGCTGTCGTTGCCTGTTTTGCCCTGATCGAGTGGCAGGGGTTGAAAATGATCGCCGCAACAAGAACAATCTAGCCCGTTGCGGTTATTTGTTGACAACTGTATTCATATTATAAAACCACATGCTTGACAGACGGTACGGCGTGAGGCCTATTTCACGCCGTTGCCGGGATCAAAAAACATTCACGGCGGCTATGCAATATGCATGCAATTTATTCGTTCTAACACGCCAAACCACCCCTGTTCGTTCATCGATGGTCAGGCCTTCTGAAGCTGGAATATAATGGAAAAAGCAACAAAAAAGTCGATCAGACGTTGGGCTATCGGTTTGGTTCTACTGGCGATTCTCGCCTATTTCGTTCCCTATCTGGTGATCTTTTATCTGATCTGCGGAATTTATGACTTGTCGCGTAACAAGAACATCGATCTGCAGATGGTCGAACAATATTTCATGGGCAATGGCCTGTTCACCTGGATCCTGTCGCCGCTGAATATCGTTCTCGACATCCTGTCGCTGCCCTATATCAACAAGGGCGTCTACAAGCTGGAAGACCTTCCAACGGCCTATCAGGCGGAAGTACAGCGGCTGATCACAGCGACGCAGAAGGAAAATCTTGTCGGTAAGTTGCAGGAGCGCGCGGAGAAGCAGGCCCGCAGCATGTTCTTCTTCAAGTGGTACGGAAAAGACCAGCCGAGTTTTGCCAATGTGCCGTCCTTCTATGAGAAGTACAATTTCGTGAAGACTATTGGCGTGTCAGTGTTCAACAAGAAGAACTCGACCTCGAAGCACTTTGGCCCGATCCGCGCCACCATTCGCGTGCTCTACAACATCAATGATATGAACGACCGCACGGCTTATATCTGGTGCGGCGATACGACGAGCTACTGGAAAGACGATAAGCTGTTCATTTTCGATGACACGCTGATGCACCAGTCCGTCAACCAGACCGACCAGACCCGCTATTGCCTGTTTGTCGACATCCTGCGGCCGTCCTATCTGCCCGGGCTTTATGCTGCCGTTGTTTCGTTTATGGGTCTCATCCTCAAGGGCAGCAATTCGATCTTCTATAAAAACTGGAAAGTCATCCAGAAATAGATTTTGGTTTGAGCCAAATGAAAAGGGGCGCAGTGCGCCCCTTTTTTGTTGATTCAGTTGCAAGACTGTTGTGCGTGGTTCGACAAGCTCACCATGAGGGAGAGGGGTGATGAAAGGGAGTCAAGTTCTGCTCCCTTTGCGCAGCAAGCTTTGCGATTATCGTTGCATCCACCAATCTCCCTCATGGTGAGCTTGTCGAACCACGAACCACGCACCACAATCCTACAGTCTGTTACCCGCGCAGAACACCGCCCGTCTGCTTGCCAACGCTCTCAACAATCCGCTTGGTCAGCGCATCGAGATCCTCGTCATTGAGCGTGCGCTCCTGTGGCTGGATCGCGACTTCAATGGCAACAGATTTCTTGTCGGCACCCAAGGACGGACCTTCGAACAGATCAAACACCTGAACGCCCGCGATCAGCTTCTTGTCGCCGGCCAGCGCCGCGCGAACAATCGAAGCCGCATCCACGGACCTGTCGACAACGAATGCAAAATCGCGGCGCACCGTCTGGAAGTCTGACAGTGTCAGCGGCGGCTTGGTGCGGGTTGCTTTCTGCTTGGGTTCGGGGATGGCATCCACATAGATTTCAAATCCGCACAGCGCGCCCGATACATCAAGCGTTTCCAGCGTCTTTGGATGGAATTCACCGAACGTGCCAAGAACGACCTTTGGTCCGAGCTTGATCGTGCCGGAGCGGCCGGGATGATACCAGGCCGGGCCACCGCTTTCGATCTGCAGCTTGTCAACAGGCGCACCGCAAGCTTCAAGCACGGCAAGGGCATCGGCCTTGGCATCGAACACACCGACAGGTGAGGCATTGCCGGACCAATGGCGGCCGGAACCATCCAGCTTCGCCGTGCCGCGCCGTATACCCGCAGCAACGCGGCGCTGGGTTTCCGGTGTATTGCCTTCATAGGTGCCGGAAACCTCGAACAGCGCAAGGTCATTGAAGCCACGGTCGGCATTGCGCTGGGCAGCGGCCAGAAGGCTCGGCAGCAGCGAAGGCCGCATATCGGACATGTCTGCGGCAATCGGGTTGGCAAGCTTCAACGAAGGCTGACCGCCGCCGAACAGCTTTGCCTGTTCCTCCGAAATGAACGACCATGTGACAGCTTCCATCATCCCGCGCGAGGCGAGCGCCCGCTTGGCATTGCGGGTACGGATCTGCAGGATCGTCAGGATCTTGCCATTGACTGTCGCATGGGTTTGCAGTGGCTGCGGTTCAATACGGTTGACGCCATGAATACGCATGACCTCTTCCACCAGATCAGCCTTGCCATCCACATCCGGCCGCCACGATGGAACCAGCACATCGACCACTTCACCGGTGCCTTTTGGCTGGAAGCCGAGACGGGTGAGAATATCGAGGCTTGTCTGTGTTGGCACTTCGATACCGGTGAGGCGCTTCACCTCTGCCGCCGGGAACGTAACCGACTTTGGCGTGAAGCCCTTATACCCGACAACCTCAGCTGCTGACGGCGTACCGCCGCACAATTCAAGAATCATATGCGTTGCAAGCTCGAGGCCGGGCACCATGAATTCCGGATCAACACCGCGCTCGAACCGGTAGCGCGCATCGGTGATGATACCGAGATTGCGGCCCGTACGGGCAATATTCATCGCATCCCAAAGGGCGGATTCAACCACAACATTGGTTGTGTTCTCGTCACAGCCGGAATGTTCGCCGCCGAGCACACCCGCAAGCGACTCCACACCTTCCGCATCGGCGATAACGCCGATTTCAGGGTTCAGCGTATATTCTTTGCCATTAAGACCAAGGATACTCTCGCCTTCCTGCGCCCAGCGCACGGTGAGATTGCCTTTGACCTTGTCGGCATCGAACACATGCAGCGGACGGCCACGATCGAAGGTGATGTAGTTGGTAATATCAACAAGCGCATTGATGGGACGCAGGCCAATGGCAATCAGCCGCTGCTGCAGCCATTTCGGGCTCGGACCATTCTTGACACCTTTGACGGTGCGCAGCGCGAAGCCTTCGCACATCGGCGCACGATCACCGAAATCAAGCGATACGCTGACCGATGCAGCGCCGGTGCCTTTGACGGGCTCCACAGCGCCGCTTTTGAGCTTGCCAAGACCCGCCGCAGCCAGATCACGGGCAATGCCGTAAATGCTGGTGCAATCGGGACGATTTGGCGTCAGATTGATCTCGATGACCGGATCGTCAAGACCGGCATAGGCAGCAAAGCTGGTACCGACAGGCGCATCATCTGGCAGATCGATAATGCCATTGTGCTCATCAGACATTTGCAGCTCGCGCTCCGAGCACATCATGCCGTGGCTTTCGACACCGCGAATCTTGCCGACAGACAGAGTGACATCGATGCCCGGAACATAGGCTCCGGGTGCAGCAAACGCACCAATCAGGCCCGCACGCGCATTGGGTGCGCCGCAAACAACCTGCAACGGCTTGCCGTCGCCCGTATCAACGGTCAGCACCTGCAGCTTGTCCGCATCCGGATGCCGCGCGGCGGTCAACACCTTGGCGATGACAAACGGCTTTAACGCCGCCTTGTCATCCAGCGATTCCACTTCAAGACCAATCATGGTCAGAGCATCGACAATCTCGCCGAGGGAAGCCTCGGTTTCGAGATGATCTTTTAGCCAGGAGAGGGTGAATTTCATGATTTCACTCGTTTCTCGATTTCAGCGTCTGAGGATTTCGACAAGGCGAAACCGCTCGCATAAAAGTTCCATGTCAGGCGAAACCCGTCAGCATTGCCTGGAAGCGCGGTCACGCGCTCAGGCCACCGAACAATGTCGGCATGTCGAGCGGGCGGAAGCCGTAATGCTGCAGCCAGCGAACATCGGCGTCGAAGAAGTCACGCAGATCCGGCATGCCATATTTGAGCATGGCGATGCGATCAATGCCCATGCCCCAGGCAAAGCCCTGATACTCATCAGGATCAAGCCCGGCGTGACGCAGGACATTCGGATGCACCATGCCGCAACCCAGGATTTCCATCCAGTCGGTGCCCTGACCAAACTTCACTTCATTGCCGGAGCGGTCGCACTGGATATCGACTTCCAGCGATGGCTCGGTGAACGGGAAGAAGGATGGGCGGAAGCGCATCTGCAGTGAGGGAACCTCGAAGAAGGATTTGCAGAACTCCTCCAGAACCCACTTCATGTTGGCGACATTGGCCGTCTTGTCGATGACAAGCCCCTCCACCTGATGGAACATCGGTGAGTGCGTTGCATCTGAATCCATACGATACGTCTTGCCGGGAATGACAATGCGAATCGGCGGCTTCTGCTTTTCCATGGTGCGGATCTGCACGGGGCTTGTATGGGTGCGCAAAAGCTTGCGCTCGCCATTTTCGTCCGGGTTGAAGAAAAACGTATCGTGCATCTCCCGTGCCGGATGCCCTTCCGGGAAATTCAGCGCGGTGAAATTATAATAGTCGGTCTCGACATCAGGGCCTTCAGCAATTGAAAAACCCATATCCGCGAAGATCGCCGTGATTTCATCAACGACCTGACTGATCGGATGAATGCGCCCGCGCTCGGCCGGTGCTGTGCGCACGGGCAGGGTGACATCCAGCTTTTCTTTTTCAAGGCGTTCGGTAATCGCAGCGTCTTTCAGGGTGCCCTTGCGGCTGGCGAGAGCCTCGGTGACACGGTTCTTCAAACCGTTGATGGCCGGTCCCTGCGTCTGCCGTTCTTCCGGCGACATGGAGCCCAGCGATTTCAGCTTTTCCGAAATCGAGCCTTTCTTGCCAAGCGCGGCGACACGGACGGCCTCGATGGCCGCTTCGTCATTGGCTGCCTCAATCTGCGCGACCAGCGCGCTTTCCAGTTGTACCAGATCGTCCATGCTTCTCACCTGTTTCGCGTCTTGAGCGATTATGCGATCAATTCAATGCAGAAAATTGAAAAACCCGCGCCAGCCGAGCCAGCGCGGGTTTCCCAAGTCTATATTCCGAATGTGCTTTGGGAGCGGCGGCTGGCTTAGTGGACAGCGCCTTCAAAAGCATTCGGTGTGGTGTTCTTGAGGTATTCGAGTGCCTTCTTGGCAGAAGCCACGAGTGCGCCGAATGCTGCTGGCTCGTGGATCGCGAGATCCGACAGAACCTTGCGGTCAACCTCGATACCGGACTTGCTCAGACCGTCGATGAAACGGCTGTATGTCAGGCCATGCTCACGAACAGCAGCGTTGATACGCTGGGTCCACAGAGCGCGGAATGTACGCTTCTTGTTCTTGCGGTCGCGGTAAGCGTACTGCTTTGAACGATCGACGGCAGCTTTTGCAGTCTTGATGGTATTCTTGCGGCGGCCGCGGAAACCCTCAGCCTGCTTCAGAACTTTTTTATGCTTGGCGTGGGACGTAACGCCCCGTTTTACACGTGCCATGATATGATCTCCTTAAACGTCGCTGTCGGCTTAAAGGCCGTTGGGCAAGAACTTCTTCACGATTTTCGCATCGGCATCGGCGAGTACCATTGTGCCACGTGCGTCACGAATGAATTTGTTCGAACGTTTGATCATGCCATGGCGTTTGCCAGCGGCGGCGGCTTTGATTTTGCCAGTTCCGGTGATTTTGAACCGTTTCTTGGCAGCCGATTTGGTCTTCATTTTGGGCATTTTGCTACTCCTATTTCTAGGGTTCCCTGTCACTCCAATGGAGCCGGACCCTTCTGATTTCACTTCAGACCGACCAAAGTCTGAAAGCATGCAAAACCGCCACGGCATGCCCTGCCGGGCGGTTTGAACGCGGCCTTATACCCAGAAGCCGGAAAAAGCGCAACTGTTGAATCATCAGAGACGTCTGAAAAATTCAATACAATCGGAAGAGAACAGGCACGATATTGGTTGATTGCAGATATTCGACGAACTCGAGCAATGGATAGGAAATGAAAAAAACCAGTCCATCGGCCAATGTCTTGTAGAGCATGGAGGACTTTACGGTCAAAACCTCGGCTTCCCGGTACAGTCTGATATTGGGGAAGAAACGCGGTACTTCACGCTTGTAGGCAAGATAAGTCTCACCGAAAACACTCTCCAGATAACCTTCCTCGGCGACGATGACGAAATGGAAGGCAATATAGCAAAGAGCAGCCAGTATGAATGCCACGGTCAGGCTGCCGGTCATCATGCCAATACCAAAGGCACCGAGTGTGCTGAATACATAAAGCGGGTTGCGGCTCATGGAGTATGGCCCGAGACGAACGATCTCCGAACTCTTGCGCCCACCGATATACAGCGTGCACCACATGCGCCCGAGGATCGCCAGAACGATCACACCAATGCCGAAATCCTCGATATATTCGTGCGTCCAGCCATCGGCCCAGGCGGAGCGAACTGTCAGAAGGGCTGCGAGGATCAACAGAATGACGATTGCCAGCGCCAAGCGGCGGCGGCGTTGAAAACGGGCCATGTCTTTTGGAGATGTGAGCGTCATGTCAGCCCTTGGAATCCAGTTCGTTCAAGACAAAAGCCGCCCGAAGGCGGCTCTTGTCAAAAAGTATGTTCAGTTTTAGCGCGGCGCCAGAACCATCATCATCTGACGGCCTTCAAGCCGTGGCTCAGCCTCGACCTTGGAAATCTCAACCGTATCTTCCTTGACCCGGTCGAGCAGTCGCATTCCGAGTTCCTGGTGGGCCATTTCACGACCACGGAACCGCAGTGTTACCTTGACCTTGTCACCTTCCTCAAAGAAGCGCTTGATAGCCTTCATCTTCACATCATAGTCATGTGTGTCGATGTTCGGTCGCATCTTGATTTCCTTGATTTCGACCGTCTTCTGCTTCTTGCGCGCCTCGGCAGCCTTCTTCTGTCCCTGGTACTTCAGTTTCCCAAGGTCAACAATCTTGCACACCGGCGGCTCGGCATTGGGCACGATCTCGACGAGATCGAGTCCGGCCTCATCGGCCATAGCCAGCGCGGCCTGAATGGTAACGATACCGTGGTTTTCACCTTCGGCATCAATGAGCTGTACCTGGGGTACCCGGATATCACGGTTTGAACGAGGTCCATCTTTCTGGACCACCTGTGCTCTAAAGGGTCGGCGAATGGCAGTAGTCTCCTTGAATTATTTCGGTCCCGCAAATAGCACCGTCGGGCCTCGCCTGCAATGCTTTGTCTGCGGGGCTTAGCTCATTAACATCTTTTCACGGATAAATCATCCGGTTCAGATATAGGAATATCCACATTCTATACAATGAAGATTGCTGTTTGACAGCTTTATTGATCCGCCATTGCATGGCAAAAGCACGCGGCTCACCGAGGAGACTCACAGATGGCGGCTCATCAGCCGGAATTCCTTACGGTCAATGAAATCAGGATAGCCCTGCGCCACCGCGAGGGACGTCAGCCGGGCATTGTCTGGCTGGGCGGATACCGTTCCGACATGCGCGGCAGCAAGGCGGAGTGGCTGGATCAATGGGCTGAGGCCAATAACCATGCATTCCTGCGCCATGACTATTCCGCCCATGGCGAGTCGGGAGGAGAATTTCGTGACGGAACGATATCGCTCTGGCTTGAACAGAGCCTTGCTGTGTTCAGGCAGTTTTCATCAGGCCCGCAAATCCTTGTCGGTTCGTCCATGGGTGGATGGATCGCCCTGCGTATGATCGAGGAACTACAAAAGGCTGGCGAGCGTGACCGTATCGCCGGACTGGTTCTGATTGCACCTGCCCCCGACTTCACGTCTGAACTGGTCGAGCCGGGCCTGACGCAGGATCAGCGTCGTCAGCTTACCGAGCGGGGCTATATGGAAGAGCCATCCGAATATTCGCATGAGCCCTATATCTATACCAAAGCCCTGCTTGACGACGGCAAGGCCAATCAGGTTCTCAAAGGTGTTATCCAGACCGATTGCCCTGTTCATATCCTGCAGGGCATGGAAGACAAGGATGTTCCCTATACACACGCTCTGAGACTGCTTGATCACTTGCCGGTTGACGATGTGACGATTACGCTGGTGCGCGATGGCGATCATCGTCTGTCACGTCCGCAGGATCTCGAGCTTCTCACCCGCACCGTGGCATCCATGGTCGAACACTCAAAACCCCGCCCACCGCTCCGTTAAGTTTCTTCCGAAACAGGTTTCACCCATGCGCTCCTCCGTGATTGCTTCTGCTGTCGTTGCTGCCATCGTTGGCTTTGGCGGAACGCTCGCGCTGATCATCGCGGCTGCAAACGCGCTTGGGGCAACACAGGCAGAGACAGCAAGCTGGGTTACGGCGCTCTGTCTCGCCATGTTTGCCGGCACTGGTTATCTGAGCTGGCGCTATAAAATGCCCATTATCACCGCGTGGTCGACACCGGGTCTGGCGCTGATCGGGGCAAGCACCGGCTTTACCATGCAACAGGGCGTTGGCGCCTTCATTGTCACGGCGATCGCCATCATCATCACAGGATTGGTCAAGCCGGTCTCGGGTCTCGTCTCCAAAATCCCCGCATCGATTGCTTCGGGCATGCTTGCTGGCGTTCTCTTCGCGTTCCTTACCGGCGCAGCGCGAACCATTCCTGTCGATCCGCTGTTTGTATTACCGCTGATATTGCTCTTCTTCGTCATCCGCCTGTTCAGCCCCGCCATGGCTGTGCTCGCGGTGCTTTTCGGCGGAATTCTGTTTGCTTTTGCAAGCGGCCGTGTCGCCAATGTGCCGGATATCGGTCTTTCTACTCTCACGCTCATCATGCCGGTGTTCGATACCAGAGCGATTATCGGTATTGCCCTTCCCCTCTACCTTGTCACAATGGCATCGCAGAATTTGCCGGGCTTCGCAGTTCTGCGTGCTGCCGGTTACGAACCGCCAACATCAGCGGCATTGCAGGTTACAGGATTCATCTCGCTGCTAACCGCGCCTTTCGGTGCGCATACCAGCAACATGGCGGCGATTTCGGCGGCAATCTGCACGGGACCCGACGCCCATCCAGACCCGGCGCAACGCTGGTTGACGGGACCGTTCTACGCACTCTCATATCTGATACTGGCAATTTTCGGCGCTTCACTGGTGGCGCTCTTTGCAGTCCTGCCCGCTCCATTGATTGCACTCGTTGCCGGACTTGCCCTTATCGGCGCCTTTGCCAATGCGTTGACCATTGCCCTCAAGAATGAGACGGAGCGGCTTGCCGCCGTTGTGACCTTTGCGGTGACCGCATCGGGCATTTCGATTGCCGGAATTGGCGCGGCCTTCTGGGCGCTGGTTGCCGGCCTGCTTGTCGTTGCCTTCGATCACGCAAAGAAACATATCTGATTTCAAACCCTTATCGCATTCCCGCTCACGATTTCTTGAAAAGCCGCAATCTGTCTCCCATGTCGTATTCAATCGACCAATCGGGGTCGGGCTTTCGTGAGAAGGAAGAGGTTTTATGAACACTGCTGCTTTGATCCGGCCAGGCTGGACCCCTGCAACCATCGCCCTGATGATTATTGGTTTCATGCTGTTCTGGCCGCTTGGTTTCGCCATGCTCGCTTATATCCTTTGGGGTAACCGGCTGGATGGTTTCAAGCGCGACATTAATCGCGCCACCGATGGCTTCTGTGGCGCGTTCCGCCGCGGCAATGGTCCATCTTTCGGACGTGGTTCCTTTGGCACAGGCAATGTTGCCTTTGACGAATGGCGTGAGAAAGAACTTGAGCGCCTCGCTGAAGAGCGTCGCAAGCTTGAGGAAATGCGTGCCGAGTTCGAAGACTATGCGAGCGAACTGCGCCGTGCCAAGGACCGGGAAGAGTTTGATCGCTTCATGGCCGAGCGCAATGCCGCGCCGAAAAAGCCGTCATCGCGCAAATCGGTTCCAGGCGTTACCGACGCCGAAGAGGAATAACCACTCTGCGGGCGGTTTCCTCCGGTGCTGCCCGCAACCTGACACTAAAGCGGCGTCGGAGCCTTCCGGCGCCGCCTCTGTTTTGTCTCACGGCTTTCACCCGAATCAATTAAAGTCCTGCACATGATCCTGTCTCTGTTCAAAAGCCCGCCGAAAAAATCCGCGACGCTGAAAGTCGAGCGGAGCTACGAGGTTGCCGGTCGTATTCTGCCCTTGCGTGTGATGGAGAATCCCCGGGCAACGCGGCTAACCCTGCGCATCGATGCGGGCGGCAAGGGCTTGCGAATTACCGTGCCACCGGGAATGCCTGTGCGCGAGGTTGAAAAGTTTCTGGCGCGGCATGAGGGCTGGATCGAAACCCGCATTGCCAAAATGCCGGATCAGCCGAAAGTGCGCCCCGGTGTCAAAATCCCGATCCGCGGTGTCCCTCATCTTATCGTGCATGAACCCGGCAAGCGCGGGACTGTCCAGCAGGAAAACGGCGCAGAAGGCCCGAGATTGATCGTGCATGGCGACCGGCCACATCTCGCCCGCCGTGTTGGCGATTTTCTCAAGCGCGAGGCGCGGCACGATCTCGATATGCTTGTGGCCCGGCATACGGCAACGGTCGGGCGGCGTGCCAAGGTCATTCGGCTGAAAGATACCAAGAGCCGCTGGGGCTCTTGCACATCAGATGGAACACTCTCTTTTTCATGGCGCATCATGATGGCACCGCCGCCGATCATCGATTATCTCGTTGCCCACGAAGTGGCACACCTGAAAGAGATGAATCACGGGCCAAAATTCTGGAAACTCTGCGGCGAACTCTGCCCCGATACCGAACGGTGCAAGGCTTGGCTGAAACGCAATGGCAGTGCCTTGCAGGCGATTGATTTCAGTTGATGTCAGAGTCCCTTACGCCAGCTGTAGAAGCAGCTGCCCGCACGCTGTGGGATTTTCATCTCATCTATGACCCGCTTGAAAAGGCTGATCTCCTTATAGGATTGGGCAGCTATGACCTGCGCGTTGCAGATCGTTGCGCTGAATTGTTTCATCAGGGATTGGCACCGAAAATCCTGTTCACCGGCAAGGCTGGCAATTGGACCGATCATCTTTACAAAACGTCAGAGGCGGAAGCCTTTGCCGAGCGCGCCAGAGATGCTGGCGTTCCTGCCGAAGCCATCATCATTGAACCAAACGCCACCAATATTGGCGAGAATATCCGGTTTGCCCGGTCGATGGCAGGCGATGCCATGAAGCGGATCATCTTTGTGACCAAGCCGCAGACGCAGCGCCGGGCATTTGCGACCGTAAGAGCGCAGTGGCCGGAAGTTCATGCAGATATCACCGCGCCACTCATCAATTTCGAGCAGCAGCCAATTCCTGCCTACCCGCGCGACAAGCTGATCCATGAAATGGTCGGTGACGTCAAACGTATGATCGATTATCCGGCCAAAGGCTTTCAGATTCCGCAATCAATCCCTGCGCCTGTCGCAGATGCCTTCGATTTTCTTGTCAAAGCGGGTTATGACCACCATCTTTAGAGCTGCGGTCGTGAATAGCACTTTGCAAAGCGGTGGTGCGTGGTTCGACAAGCTCACCATGAGGGAGAGCGAGGATGCAACGATAATCGCAGAGATTGCAGATCATAAAGGTTGCAGAACTCAGCTCCCCTCATCCTGAGCTTGTCGAAGGGCCTCATGGTGAGCTTGTCGAACCACGAACCGCGAACCTGCACCACCAACCATAAACCAAGCAAAACACTCGACTCCTGCGTGTTTTCATGGCACTGGCACCGATTATGAGACTTGATATCAAAATATGCGGTTTGAAGACCGAGGATGCGGTTGCGGCAGCGCTTGATGAAGGTGCGTCGCATATCGGTTTCATCTTCTTTGGCAAAAGCCCGCGCAATATTGATCCGCAGACTGCCGGCCGCCTGCGCCAAGCAGCACAAGGCCGTGCCAAGGCGGTTGCTGTAACCGTGAATGCGGATGACGCGACGCTTGATATGATCGTTGCCGGAATGAAGCCTGATATGCTGCAACTGCACGGCGATGAGAGTCCCGCTCGGGTTGCCGAGGTAAAACAACGCTACGGATTGCCTGTCATCAGGGCACTTGCCCTGCGCGAACGCCGCGATCTTGACGCGATTACCTCCTATATCGGTATAGCTGACCGGTTTCTGTTCGATGCCAAGCCCCCCAAAGGATCGGAACTTCCGGGCGGAAATGGTGTGTCTTTCGATTGGCAGATCCTCGGTGCCCTTGACGCCTCCATTGATTACATGCTTTCCGGGGGCCTCAACGCTGGCAATGTTGCCGAGGCGCTGGAAGCGACGAATGCGCGCGGTGTCGATATTTCGTCAGGTGTCGAGTCCGCGCCCGGCGTAAAAGATGTTAGCCTGATCAGAGAATTTTTCCGGGCTGTGCGCGCTGCCAAAAGCGCAGACGCAGCCTGAACAAACGGAGCGGAATGGTGGACAAGGCGGTTGAACCCAATTCATTCAAGACAGGCCCTGACGAAGAGGGCATGTTTGGTATTTTCGGCGGGCGCTTTGTCGCCGAAACCCTGATGCCGCTGATCCTTGAATTGCAGCAAGCCTATGATGACGCCAAGAACGATCCGGCTTTCAAGGCTGAACTGCGTGAACTGTCGACCAATTATGCCGGACGCCCTTCAAAACTCTATTATGCTGAAGGCCTGACCAGGCATGTCCGCCAGCTCGCCAAAGACAAGGGTCTTGATGGCGGTGCAAAGATTTACTTCAAGCGCGAAGACCTCAACCACACCGGCAGCCACAAGATCAACAATTGCCTCGGTCAGATTCTGCTGGCCAAGCGCATGGGCAAGACCCGGATCATTGCCGAAACCGGCGCTGGCCAGCATGGTGTTGCCTCTGCAACAGTCTCGGCGCGCTTCGGTCTTCCCTGCGTTGTCTATATGGGTGCGACAGATGTTGAACGGCAGGCACCCAATGTTTTCCGCATGAAATTGCTCGGTGCGGAAGTGAAGCCGGTTGCGTCAGGTCATGGCACGCTGAAAGATGCGATGAACGAGGCCCTGCGCGACTGGGTGTCAAACGTCGATGACACCTATTACCTGATCGGTACTGCCGCAGGTCCGCATCCCTATCCTGAACTGGTGCGCGATTTCCAGTCGGTGATCGGTGAAGAAGCCCGCGAACAAATACTGGAGCGCGAAGGCCGCCTGCCCGACACGATTATCGCTGCCGTCGGCGGTGGTTCAAACGCCATTGGCCTGTTCCATGCTTTCCTTGATGACAAGAGCGTCGAGATCATCGGTGTTGAAGCCGGTGGCCGTGGCCTTGATGGCGAAGAACATTGCGCTTCGATGAGTGCTGGACGGCCGGGCGTCCTCCACGGCAACCGTACTTATCTTTTGCAGAATGCAGACGGCCAGATTCTCGACGGTCATTCTGTGTCCGCCGGTTTGGATTATCCGGGTGTCGGCCCTGAGCATTCATGGCTGCGCGACACGGGCCGGGTTTCCTATGTGCCGATCCTCGATAACGAAGCTCTCGACGCGTTCCAGCTGACGACGCGCGTTGAAGGCATCATCCCGGCACTTGAATCCGCTCATGCCATTGCTCAGGCTGTGAAAATCGCGCCCACCATGGCGCAGGACAAAATCATGATCGTCAACCTGTCAGGTCGTGGCGACAAGGACGTGCATACGGTTGGCAAATTGATGGGTATGGAGATTTAAGCATGGCGAGCCGTATCGACAGAAAATTTGCTGCGCTGAAGGCTGAGGGACGTCCGGCGCTCGTGACCTATTTCATGGGCGGTGATCCGGATTACGACACCTCGCTGAAGATCATGAAAGCGCTGCCCGGCTCCGGTTCGGATATTATCGAACTCGGCGTTCCCTTCTCAGACCCTATGGCCGATGGTCCGGCCATTCAGGCCGCTGGTCTGCGTGCGCTGAAAAAGGGCATGTCACTGACAAAGACGCTGGCACTGGCCGCAAGCTTCCGCGAGAGCGACAATACCACACCCATCGTTCTCATGGGGTACTACAATCCGATCTATATCTATGGCGTCGACCGCTTCCTTAAAGATGCGGTAGCATCTGGCATTGACGGCCTGATCATTGTCGACCTGCCACCTGAGATGGATGCGGAACTTTGCATTCCTGCCATCAAGGCGGGTATCAATTTCATTCGCCTTGCCACCCCAACCACAGATGAAAAGCGTCTGCCTAAAGTGCTGCAAAACACATCGGGCTTCGTCTATTACGTCTCGATGAACGGCATTACCGGTTCCGCCCTGCCCGATACGAGCAAGGTGGCGGACGCCGTCAAGCGCATCAAGGAACACACGGATCTGCCTGTCGTTGTCGGCTTCGGCGTCAAGACTGCCGAACAGGCCAAGGTCATTGGCATGGCGGCTGACGGCGTTGTCGTCGGCACGGCAATCGTCAATGCGGTCGCCAATACAATCCGTCCGGATGGCTCGCTCGTCGCCGATCCGGCAGAAGCCGTCGCCACGATGGTGCAGGGACTTTCCAGCGGCGTGCGCGCCGTGCGCCTTGCAGCGGCGGAATAGAAGCCCTAAATCAAAATATCGACGAAAGAACAGGACCGATCATGAACTGGATCACAAATTACGTCCGGCCGAAGATCAATTCGATGCTTGGTCGCCGTGAAATGCCCGAAAACCTCTGGATCAAGGATCCGGTTTCTGGCGAAATGGTCTTCCATACCGATCTGGAAAAGAACCAGTGGGTTGTGCCATCGTCCGGTCACCACATGCGCATTCGTGCCAAGGACCGTCTGCGGTACTTCATGGATGACGGTGCCTACGAATTGCTGGAACAGCCGAAGGTAGCAACCGATCCGCTGAAGTTCCGTGATGAAAAGCGCTATATTGATCGCCTGAAGGAACATCGCGCCAAATCAGGCGTGGAAGATACAATCATCAACGCACTCGGCACGATCGAAGGTTTGCCGATTGTTGCGACTGTGCAGGATTTCAGCTTTATCGGCGGCTCTCTCGGTATGGCGGCGGGTGAAGCGATCATCAAGGCGTTCGAAACGGCAATTGCGCAAAAACGGCCACTGGTGCTGTTTGCCGCATCAGGTGGAGCGCGTATGCAGGAAGGCATTCTTTCGCTGATGCAGCTGCCGCGCACGACCGTTGCTGTGGAAATGCTGAAAGAAGCGGGCCTGCCCTACATCGTGGTCCTGACCAATCCGACCACCGGCGGCGTTACAGCTTCCTATGCCATGCTCGGTGATATCCACATTGCTGAGCCGGGTGCGATGATCGGGTTTGCCGGACAACGCGTTATCGAACAGACCATCCGGGAAAAACTGCCTGAGGGCTTCCAGACCGCAGAATATCTGAAGGCACACGGAATGATCGATATGGTTGTGCCGCGCACCGAACTTAAAGCCACCATTGCCCGCCTTCTGAAGATGCTTATGGGCGAAAAAGCCACGGAAGTTCCCGTAGCCAAGCCAAATGGTGCCGCACTACCGGCAACGATTGAAGCCGAAGCTTGATTCATTTGATGGTTCTGGAGGCTTTTGCCATTGGTTTTGTCCATGTCATCCAAGGCTGAGGCGATCATTGCGCGGCTGCTCGGGCTGCATCCCAAGGGTTTTGATCTATCGCTGGGGCGTGTCACGCGTTTGCTTGATACGCTGGGCAATCCGCATCTGAAGTTGCCTCCCGTCATCCATGTGGCGGGAACCAATGGCAAAGGCTCCTGCGTCGCCTTTTCGCGGGCTCTGCTGGAAGCCGCCGGTTATACTGTTCACGTTCACACTTCACCCCATCTTGTTCATTGGCACGAGCGCTACAGGCTCGGCGCACCGGGTGGCGGCAAGCTGGTTGAAGATGCTGTGTTTGCCGATGCACTGATGCGGGTCGAGGAAGCCAATGCGGGCCAAGCCATTACCGTCTTCGAGATACTCACGGCCGTTACGTTCGTGCTGTTTTCCGAGCATCCCGCCGATGCGGTGATCCTTGAGGTCGGTCTGGGCGGCCGTTTCGATGCCACCAATGTCATCCCGGAACCCGCAGTCAGCGTCATCATGCCGATCTCGCTTGATCATCAGCCCTATCTTGGCGATCGCGTGGAACTGATTGCCGCCGAAAAAGCCGGGATTATCAAACCGGGATGCCCGGTTGTTATCGGAGCGCAGGAAGAGGACGCCGCGCGCATTGTGCTGATCGAAACAGCCGAGCGCCGGGATTGCCCCTTCGCTGTCTATGGGCAGGACTTTTTGGCCTTCGAAGAACGCGGGCGAATGATCTATCAGGACAATACCGGCCTGCTGGACCTGCCCTTGCCCTCCCTGCTTGGCCGCCACCAACTGTCCAATGCCGCTGCGGCCATTCAAGCGGTCAAGACGGCTGGCTTTACCCTGCCCGATTATGCCATCGAAACAGCCATGACGACGGTCGAATGGCCAGCACGCATGCAACGCCTGGTCAGGGGAAAGCTGATTGAGCTGGCAGTGCCGGGTTCCGAGATATGGCTCGACGGCGGTCACAACCCCGGTGCAGGCATGGTGATTGCCGAGGCCATCGCCTCGCTGGAAGATCGCAGCCCGCGTCCGCTGTTTTTGATAACAGGCATGATCAACACGAAAGATCCGGTTGGCTATTTCGCTGCTTTCACCGGCATGGCACGGCACGTCTATACGGTGCCGATCCGTTCCAGCGATTCCGGTATTCCCCATGACGAGCTGGCGATTGCCGCAGCGGAAGCCGGGCTTTCTGCCGAACCGGTGCATTCCGTCGAGAATGCCCTGAAAATATTGCGCGACAGTTGGGACAAGTCAGAACCGGCTCCGCGTATTCTTATCGGCGGCTCTCTCTATCTTGCTGGTGACGTTCTGTCAGAAAACGGAACACCGCCGCAATAATAAAAAGCCCGGCACAAGGCCGGGCTTGATAATAGCAAACGTCTTTCAGCTTATGCAGCTGAATTGCGAATCCAGTCGCTGAGCTTGCTCTTGGGAGCAGCGCCAACCAGATTGGCAGCCAGTTCGCCGTCCTTGAACATGAGCAGTGTCGGAATGGAACGCACGCCAAACTGGGCTGCAAGTTCAGGATTCTCGTCGATATTGACTTTCGCGATCGTGACCTTGCCTTCCATCTCCGAAGCGATTTCTTCAAGGGCTGGTGCGATCATCTTGCATGGGCCGCACCACTCGGCCCAGAAGTCAACAACAACAGGCTGACCGGCCTGAAGCACATCGGACTGGAAATTGCTGGTGTCGATCTTGACGGTAGCCATCGGCTTTTCCTTATTACGTTATTGAATGTTGCCCATCATGTGGTGAGTCTACCCACCCGCGTCAAGCTCGCTCATCTCACGATGCGGTGAGACGGACAAGTGCGGCCTGCATCTCATTCACTGGTATATCGATGATATGGGGACCTTCGGTGAACAGCAAGGCCGCTTCCACACTCTTTCCGGGATAAAGCGGCTCCAGTAACTGCCGGTAGAGTGCAAGCTGGGCCACATAGGCGTCAGGCACGTCCGCAAATGTGCGCGGAGCGGGGCGATTGGTCTTGTAGTCGACAATCAGCACTCGGCTTTCGCTCACGGCGAGCCGGTCGATAACACCTGAAACCGCATGATCCTTGCCGCGCAAATGCAAGGTTCCCATAATGGCGATTTCTGCCAGAGAACCGGGCGCGAATACGGGCGCAAACCGTGGATCATTCATAACGCCGAACGCCGATTGCAGGGCGTTGTCGATTTCTTCCGGCTTCCAGTCGAAAGCAGCGCGGGAGAGATAGCGTTCGGCGGCAACCAGCCTTTGATCAACTGGCAGATTGGGCAAGGTTTGCAACAGCGCGTGAATGACCGTACCCCGCCGGATCGCGAATGACGGGTCAGTGCCACCAGAGCCAAGAACTGGCGAACCAGTGACCAGCGGCTCCTCCTCCTCGGGCTCGATCAGAAGTGAAACGCCTGAGGGGGCGAGGGGACGTGGCAACCCCGCTTCGCGCGCCATGGGCGACCGGTATGAACTTGGGAAAGGTAGAACAGGTCTTAAAGGGAGGGGCTCCGGTTCCTCCACCGGAACGCTTGAGCGCGCTGTCTTACGATAGCGTCTGGCAACGATATCCCCCACCGGATGTTCAAATGGTTCGCTCAGTTCTGACAACGCCGCATCGACAAGGCCGTGCCAGGTATCTGGAGATTGTCTGGCACCGCGATAACCGCAGACGATGAGGCGATCTTCCGCGCGGGTCATCCCGACATAGAGAAGACGGCGATATTCCTCTTCCGACCGGATCTTGAGGCTTTCCACGATAGATCCAGTAAAGGCTGTTGCATAGGATTTCGATGGCACGAAGAGGAAACCCTTACCCTCCCATCCCTCTTCTTCCTTCATCGGGAAAGACAGAAGGTTGGGTGTTCGCCCGCCTGACGAGGCGGAACTACCGGAATCAACCAGAAACACCACCGCAGCTTCAAGACCTTTCGCCGCGTGAACGGTCATGATGCGCACTTCATCCCGGCTCTGATCAAGCTCACGCTTGATCTCCGGGGTTGCCGCATCGAGCGTTTCCAGAAATGCCTGAAGTCCGGGCAGGCCGGTTTTCTCGGTCGCAATTGCATAGTTCTGGAATTCATCGATAACGTCGCCAGCCTCGTGGCCAAGCCGCGCGAGAAGGTCGCGGCGCGCCCCGCCATTGCCAAGAATGTCGGCATAGAACTCGAACACCGGCACCGTATCGGCGCGGTTCCGCCATTCCTGCAAGCGTTTGGCAACGGCGGCCAATGCTGGATCGCTCTTCGCCCGGATCGTCAGACGCTGATGTAGTGTTTCATTCTCCGCGCGCCCATAGGCCAGATCGAAAAGCTGATCATCATCCCATTTGAAAACAGGGCTTTTGAGAAGCGCGGCCAGAGACAGATCGTCCGATGGCAGCAGCATAAACCGCCCGAGCGCCATCAAATCCTTGACGGCAATATGGTCTGTCAGCTTCAACCGGTCAGCACCGGCAACCGGTACCTGACGCTTCTTCAGCTCGCGCGACAGGGCTGGCATGAACTGGTCGCGCTTGCGCACCAGAACCATGATGTCCCGTGCCTGCAAACGCCGGTTCTTGCCTTCAATGATTTCGCCATTCTTCAGCCAGAGATCAATCGTCCTGGCAATCTGTTCGGCAAGGCGAACGGGCGGTGCGGGAAGACTATCGACAGGCGTTCGCCAATCTTCCTCCTGCTGCGTGGTCTCAGGCGTGAGCATGTCCCATATCTGTACTTCGCCGGGATCATTGGAGCGGATCGCCGTATGAACAGTCGCACCATGATCAACGCCAAAGCCGCGATTGGCTTCGGGCCGTTTGAAAACCTCATCAACCGCAGAAAGCACATCTGGAACGGAACGGAATGAGAAATTGAGATTGACCTTGGAGAAACTCAATTTGGCATTATCGGCATTTTTCTCGGTTGTCTTGCCGTGGCGGGCAAAATCCTCCGGGATAGCGCCCTGAAAGGAATAGATGGACTGCTTTTCGTCACCGACAGCAAACAGTGTACGGCGGATGTTGCGCGCGGTATTGCCGGAAAAGAACTCTTCGCTCAAAAGGCGAATGACCCGCCACTGATTGGGGCTCGTATCCTGCGCCTCATCGACCAGAATATGATCAATGCCCTTGTCGAGCTTGTACTGCACCCACGGCCCGGCATCCTGCCGCGCCAGCAATGTCACCGTGCGTACAATCAGATCATCAAAATCGAGAAGACCACGCGCCCTCTTCATGTGCTGATAACGGCCGATCAAGTCGTCAATCAGGACAAGTGCCGACAGGGTGAGCCGTATCTGCCGCAATTGCTTGAGGCGGTCGAGACCGTTGAAAACTCTGTCCGCAGCCCGATCATACCGCTCCACAAAATCAGGAATGCGATCCGTGACGCCCTTCGATCCGACATAACTGCCGCTCTTGGGATCTCCCGTAGCCTTCAGAAAAGCCGATCGCAGAACCTCTTCGCGTTGATCGACCTGCTCATTTACTTTGGCAAAACGCAGTAAAAGGGCAAATTCCTGCGCACGCGAGGCGCCTTTCGGCACCGCCATAATGTCTTCAAGCACCCCTTGCGGAAATTCTGGAACGGGCCACAGCGTTGAAAGGATATCCGTTTCGGTCTCATCGCCGCTAAAACCAAACTGGGCGAAAAACAGCGGCCGTCGCAGTGCATCATGGCCGACTTCGCGAATAAACTGGGTGAGGTCATAACGCTTATTGACCGCTTCATCGAGCAGTTCCTGCAGACCGAATTCTCCGGCCGCATCCAGAACATCTGCAAAGGCGGTTGCGAGTTCGATATTGCCGTCAAGTCGCGCTGTTTGCAGCAACTGGCGTCTGGCTTCACCGACCAGCGCCATCTGCATCATGTCATCCATCAGTTCGAAGTGACCGGCGATGTTCGCTTCCAGTGGAAACTGATGCAGAATGGCTTCGCAAAAGGCGTGAATGGTCTGAATTTTCAATCCGCCCGGCGTTTCCAGTGCGCGGGCAAACAGACGCCGGGCCTGTGCGAGGCGAGCCGGGCTTGGGCGCTTGTCATCGATCTTCGCAATCGTCTGTTCAAGCGCCTCTTCGTCCATCGTCGCCCAGTCTGACAATCGGGCAAAAACGCGATTCTGCATGACGGCAGCTGCGGCCTTGGTGTAGGTCAGGCACAATATTTTGGATGGATCGGCACCATCGAGCAGAAGGCGGATGACGCGCTCCGTAAGGACGTGGGTTTTGCCGGAGCCTGCATTGGCTGACACCCAGACGGAATCCACAGGATTGGCGGCGCGGTTCTGGTCGGTAATCGTTTCATGCGGGATATTAAGCGGCTTTTTCATTCGCCGCCCTCCCCGCTGTCATCGGCTCCGCCTGCCGACCATTCCAGCACGCGCGCGAGATGGTCATAATCCCCGGTCAGATCGCTTTCCTTGAACGGCAATGCGCGCGACAGATAGCCCTTATGCGGGTCTTGGTAGGCAAGAAGCAATTCATTCAGCCGCAGCCAGGAAAGTTCACCCAGTTCAGGCGCTGTTTTCTCGCTCTTGTTTGCCGCCGTTCCAACTTTGAGGATCGATTCCGGATCAACCCTGCCATTTGGACGCAAGCGGACATAGAGCAGATCCGAAGCTTGACGCTTGCCGACCTCATGAAAGGCACCGCGCGCAAGAAGCGCTGCTTCCAACGCCAGTTGCGGGGAGAGCAACACATGGGCCTGTTTACGTGATGGCGTGGAGCCTGTCTTGTAGTCGATGATTTCAACAGTTCCATCGCTCATCAGATCAACACGGTCAGCGCGGCCTGATAGCGTGACACCAGTTGCTTCGACTGGAATTTTCTTTGATGCAATTTCCGGGTGGCGTACGGCAAGCAGCGGCGCGCGTTCCCGTTCCCACTGCAGAAACTCCGGCACAAGGCTGAGGAACCGCGGCCACCACACCGCATCGATTTCTTCCGGAAGGGCTATGTCATCGAAATAGCGGCGCCCGATCTGCGAGAGGCGCGCCGCCGCATCGGCCTGAGCAGGATTGATGCCCTGCTCGGTGAAGTGGGCCAGGATATTGTGAAACAGTGAGCCGCGCTCTGCCGCGTCAGGGTCGCGGATCAGTGGCTCAATGGGACGCAGACGCAGGATTCGCCGGGCAAAGATCGCATAGGGATCGCGCCGCAACGTCTCGATTTCGGTGACGGAAAAATGCCTGGGTCTCGCTTCCAGCGGGGGCTTTGGCTCCGGGCGTTTAACAAAATCCTCATCCGGCGCATCATCAATCGCGCGCGCCCAATGCAGATATTGCGCACCGCGCGCACGCAGCTCATCGCTGGCTTTCTTCCCCAATACCGTTTCAAGCCGTTGCAACCAGCGCGAAGCAACGGTTGGCGCATTGGCTGAGCGCTGTGCCCGGCTAAGGATCACCCGCTCCATGCCAAGCGCCATCTGGAAGTCATGTGCCGCAAGGCCCGTACGCCGCTCCGGCGGCTCCAGATTGATGATGGATTTCATCGGCCGGGACATGAAAGGATCATTGCGGGTCTTGCCCGGCCACGAACCCTCATTCAATCCGCCAATAATAACCGTATCAACCGTCTGCAGACGCGCTTCCAGCGCACCCCAGATGAACAGGCGGGGATGCGCACCCGCCTTTGGCTTGACCACTTCACCCGCCATCAGCGCTTCGATCATTGACGGCCATTCAACCGGCAGGAAATCGAGGCCGGAATCGGCAGAAACGAGATTGCGCAGGAAAGCAGCGAATTGTTCACCCGCAGCACCGGAATAAAGCCCGCCGATATCACCCTTGTCATCGCGAACGAGATTTTCAAGACTGGCAATGGTCGCCTTGATGATATCGGTTATGCCGACCGGCTCACCAATCTGCGTGAAGGCGCCAAGCTCATTCATGCATTTCCCGAGCGCCGCACAGACAATGCGGGTAGCTTCAATCCGTTGCACGGAGATCTGGCGTAACCAGACAGGTTCAAACGGAGAATCGCTGCCTTCGGCAAGACGCCGTTCAAAGAATTCGGCGAGTCCGGCCAAGGTGGCGCGTCCGGTACCGCCGCGCAGGGCGATCAATTCAATTGTTTCGGCGGCCTGACGCACGGCGTTACGGTCCATGCCAAGCCGGGTGAGCGGATGCTTGAGCAGGGCGAGCAACACAACAGGATCGCCGGGATTGAAGACCGTTTCCAAGGTCAGCCGCAAAAGCGTTGCAGGCTGCGTCTCACGCAGGGCATGGCCGCCAGAATCATCGGCGGCGATGTTGAAGCGCGCAAGCTCGCTGGCAACGCGCCGGGCGAGATCACGATCGGCAGTGATCAGCGCCGCTGTCTTGTCTGGTTTCTCAATAGCATCGCGCAGGGCAATGGCAACGGCGAGCGCTTCCTCGCGCTCATTGGCAGCTTCAATCAGGGCAACCGGCGCGACCGCGGCAGAGAATTGACTGCTTTCCCTGTTAATGGCGCTCCACGCTTCGCTTGTCTCGGCGGGGCGCATTGCTTCGGCGAGCAGGTGCTCGCGCGCACGCTTCTGTGGCGCAACTGCGCCAAGACGAACCACATCCTGACGAAGAACACCAAGTTCACCCAGAAGTTTCTTCAGACCGAATTGCGGATGTCCGAATATGGAAGGGTTGTCTTCTGTATTCGCCAATACCTGCCAGCTTGCCTCATCCATATCGCGATCAAGTCCCGGCAGGACCACGGCACCCAGCGGCAAAGCTGCAATTGCCGCCAGTAGATGCGCCGTTGCGGGAATCGAACCGGTAGAACCGGCCGCTATAACCGGGCCATCCGGAGGGCTACGCACAAGCCGCTCCGCTTCCAGCTCAATCAGGCGGTTGCGATGAGCAGCCGGATTGGAGCGGTGCCGTTCGTTGAGAATTTCCGGCCACAGGCTGGTAACGATATTCAGAAAATCCAGCGTGACCTGCCACCAGTTCGGCAGCTCCTCCGAGACGATATTGGATAGCGTGCTCCAACCGCTGGCTTCAGTCTCCACCTGATCCATGAGTCCAGCCAGATCGCGCGCCAGCCAGATCGCATCCGCTGTTGTCGCGGGGATGGCAATATCCTCATTGCCGAACAAGGCACGGACATGCTCCGGCAAGCGTTCGCGCCACGGGCGAACAAGCCGTGCAAGCAGCAAGAGCCGTTCGGCGGAACCAACCGGTGGAAGCAGATCGAAAAATGCATCCGATCCCATATCAAACATGGCCGCATCTTCATCCACATCGCCGAGCGGACGAATGACCGGCAGAATGGCGGACTTTACCGGGCTCTTTTCAACGAGCAATGACCGCAGCGTGCGTGCGGCGCGGCGGGTAGGCACATAGATGGTGGCCCGGGCCAGAGCCAGCGGATCAGCAGGGTTGACGGGAAAGCCTGAAATAAGGTTGCCAGAAAGGATCGCATCAACCAGAGCGGGAAGAAACGGTTCTCCGGGCGCTATTGAAAAAATGCGGGGGTTGTCGCGGTCAACCATGGCTCTCCTGCCCGAGACCAGCAATCGCGGCTTCCGCCTCGCCGATCGCCTCGGGCGTGCCGACAGTCAGCCAATGACCCTGCATGGGCATCCCGTAGAGCCGCCCGGCGCTGATGGCTTCGTCAAAATAGCGGTTGAGCGAGGAGCGAGCCGCGGTCTTTCCGGCAAACAATCGCGGGTGGGTGATCGCAGCGCCGGCATAGATATAGGGTGAGGCATCATCGGTGCGGAACCGCTGCAATGTTCCATCAGGAGCCACGGTGAAATCCCCGTGCCCTTCGTAGCCGGTTGCCTGATCCATTCGCGCGATCATCAGAAGGATATCCATCTTCGAAGCATCCCACGCTTCGGCAAGCCGAACAAGGTTAGGGCGAGATCCTTCGATCCAGAATGTATCGGCATTGAGGATATAGAACGCCTCCGAACCAATCAGCGATAGAGCGTTGATGATCCCTCCTGCAGAATCAAGCAATTCGGCTCGCTCGTCCGACACAGTAATGGCTGGTGTTCGCCGCAATTTGAGATGCGATTCCACCTGATCGGCCAAATAATGGACATTGACAACCGTTCGCCCAACCCCTGCTGCGGCAAGTGAATCCAATCCCCAGTCGATCAATGATTTGCCGGCTACCTTTACCAATGGCTTTGGTATTGTATCCGTGATGGGGCGCATACGCTTGCCCAGCCCCGCAGCCAAAATCATTGCCGTACCGGGTATCGCCATTTACTGCAGCTCCAGGGAAAGAATGCCCATCTTCTCGCACCATTCACGTACAGGTTTCAGCGACGGATGAACAAGGGCGCTGGCAAGATAGGTTTGAATGCGCGGAAGATGTTTCAGATAATAGGGTTTTCCGTCGCGTTCATCCAGCCGCACAAAAATTCCAAGGATTTTGGCATTGCGCTGCGCTGCCATAATTGAAAATGCTTGCAGAAAGGCCGCTTCGTTAAATGCTGTGTCGCGCGACCGCCGTTCTTCGATATACGCGTCAAGCAGATGTTTCTGGAGGGCGGGGTCAATTGTGACACGCGCATCAAGTACCAGTGATGCAACATCATAGGCCGATGGTCCGATCATAGCGTCCTGAAAGTCGATAAGCCCAACGCGGTCCATACCTGTTGCCTCACTGCGCCAAAGGATATTGGGCGAGTGAAAATCCCGCTGCACGAGGCTCTTCTCAGAATTAATAAGCTGACTAAATACCATATCCCAGGCGCCCACATATTCGTCTTTCTGTTCAGGCGTCAGCGACTTACCAGACATGCGCCTGACATACCAGTCAGACAAAAGTTCAACCTCAATCATCATGGCATCGCGGTCAAAATCGTGCACATGATGGGAGTGATCCTTGGCGACTTCAATGTCCCGCGCCCACGAACGCTCATGCATCCGCGCAAGCAGCCGCACTGAGGCTTCGTAGCGTTCGACAATCGGCGCTCCGTCAGCATCAAGGATGCCTTCACTTCCAAGGTTTTCCAGCAGCAGGAAACCATTATCAAGATCATCAGACATGATTTGCGGAACGTAGAAACCATTCGACCGCAGAAGTTGGTTGATAGCGACGAAAGCCGTAACAGACTGGGAAAGGTGAGCAATCTGCATATAGGTTTTGCCGTCACGCAGGACAGGCCCGCCGGGATTATAAGGTGAGTTCATCAGGATAAGCGGACGCACGCAGCCGGTATCAACCGTTTCATAGCCGCGTGCAGAAGCATCACCGAGCAGGTAGCGGCGATCAGCTGTGGCATATCCCGCCCGACCGAGAAAAGTCCGGATTGAAAGGGATCGTTGTAATCTTGCAAGCGAGGCAGCCTCGCCTTCAATTTCCGCCTTGCGGCCATCGCCATCATTGAGAAGATTGATACGGATGGTCGGCTTTGCCAGAGCATCATCAGCCCGTTCAGGCCATTCCACCAGCACCGCGCCATCTTCGAGCGCTTCATCAAGTCCAAGCTCGTCTATCTCTTCGCCGGAGGAGAGCCGGTATAGATCCACATGACTGATCGGCAGACGCAGTTCAGGATAGGATTGCACGATGGTAAAGGTAGGGCTTGGAACTTCGTAGGCACCATCATCGGCGATGGTGCGGATGAGCCCACGAGCAAGTGTGGACTTTCCTGCGCCGAGATCGCCGGAAAGGGTAACAAGGTCGCCCTTGACCAGCGCCAGTGCCAAGTCCTGGCCAAGCCGTTCCGTATCTTCTGCCGTTGCAAGCTGGATAATCAAAGACGTCATGGGCGCCTTATTCGGCAGCAATGCTGAAAGTGCGCGCTTCCAGCGGGAAGCGGCAAGTGACCAGCGTTCCCCTGCCAGCGGCACTGCTGATGTCCACCTTGCCGCCATGCAACTCCACAAAACCCTTGACGATAGACAGACCAAGACCGGCGCCGCGCTTGCGCCCGCCATTGGGATAGGGCTGGAAGCGCTTGAAGATGCTGTCGAGAACATAGTCAGGCATGCCGGGACCATTGTCCTGAACACTGAAAATCATCTCGCCCGGCTCGCGCCTGCAGGTCAGAGTAATCGTGCTGCCTTCCGGCGCATAATTGACGGCATTGCTCAGGAGATTGGAAAGTACCTGCTTGACCCGGCTGGCATCGGCGCGGAAAGAACCGGCGCCTGAGGCAATGTGTGTGTCGAGCAGGATATTGTGCTCCTTCAATCGCTCAGCCACTTTTTCAGAGGCTGTCGCGACGGCATCGGCAACGGAAACGTCACTGATATCAAGCTCCATAATTCCGGCGTCAACGGTAGCAAGGTCGAGAATATCGTTGACGATGGTCAACAGGACCGAAGAGGACGTGCCGATATGATCAAGATAATCGCGCTGGCGCTCGTTGAGCGGTCCGGTCATCGGCGTCTGCAACAGTTCGGTGAAGCCCATGATGTTGGTAAGCGGCGAGCGCAGCTCGTAGGACACATGCTGAACGAAATCATTCTTCAATTCGTCCGTGCGCTCCAGTGCTTCATTCTTCTCTTTCAGAGCCCGTTCGACCTGTACGGAATCCGTCACATTGACAAATGTCAGCATGGTTTGGCCGCTCGGCAAAGGCGCGGAAGCGAAGTAGAGAATCTTGCCGGTTGTCAGCTCAATATGGCCTGACAGGGATTCCCGCTTGTCATCGAAGCCCGTGACAGTGGTTACGAAATTCTCCCACTGCCCTGCATTTGAGACCGGTTCGCACAGGCGGCGAATAGCCGAAATATGCATGCCCTCGGCGATCTGCTCGGCTTTTAGCGACCAGAGCGAGGCGAAGGCTGGGTTGGACAGCCTGATCTTGCCGTCAGAACCAAACACGGCCACACCTTCAGCCAGATGGTCCAATGTCTGGCCCTGTACCTTGATGAGCGTATTGTACCGGCTTTCCAGTTGAAGCTTTTCAGTCAGGTTCTCGAAGACCCAGGTCACGCCGCCCTTTGGCTGCGGATTAACAATGACGCGCAAGGTGCGGCCATCGGTCAAATGCCATAAATGCTCCTGCGATTCGACCGAATGATAGGCCGAAAGCATGGATTCCTTCCATCGGCGCCAATCCGGCTGCTCAGGCAAGGTGCCATCGCTGCGGAAACGGTCCAGCAGCATGGCATTGTCAGGCTGGCTTTCGAGCAATGCGGTTTCCAACCCCCACAGCTTGGCAAAAGCCTGATTGAAGAATTGCAGCTTCCTGTTCGCGTCGAACATCGCAACAGCGGAATTCAACTGATCCAGCGTGTCCGAATGATTAAGGACCGTGCGTTTGAATTCCTCACGCACCAGTTCAATATCGCTCACATCATTGGCAAGACCGGCGGAGCCCGCACTGCTGGCCACATCCGTGACCCGGAACACATGGCGATCGCCGCCCACAACCGTGGAAAGCTCGTCTCGGAACGCTTGGGCCGTAGCTTTCTCACGCTCGATGCGTTCGCGCGCCTGAACGCCGAAAAGTTCGCGGGCTTCCGCCACGGCAATATTCACATCATTGCCGTCAACGGCCTTGGCATAGGCCATATTAACCCAATTAAGCTTGCCGCTCCTGTCGCGGCTCCACGCGGGCATTTCCAGCTGTTCCAGCAAGCCGCGCAAGGTCGTCAGCGCTTCATTGAGCTGATAGTTTTCCGTTTTGAGCAAGGCCTGCGTCGCGCGCGCTTCGCCGAGACTGATAAAGCGAACAATGGCATAGCTGCCGGAGGTACGACCCTGAATTTCCAGCGGCGTGCCCTTTGATGTTTCAACGACAATGTCGAAGGGACGAGCCTTGCCACGCAAAGCCTCGATGGAGCGATCAAGCAAGGTCGCGGAATCGATCCGCAACCAGCGCCCATAGGCAAGAAACAGGGAGCGGTCTTCCGGAATGCCTATTTCCTGCGGCAGACTGCCGACGAGATTGGGCGTCGTGGAATTGCCTTCCCAGACAACGACCCGTTGATCTTTGAGATTGAGCAGAGCTTCGCTGCGCTGAACGGCAACATTGAGATCGGCGACTTTATCGCGCAACTGCCGGTTTTCACTGGCGATACGGCTGCGCTCGCGGATCAGCCAGCCGGCTGACAAGAGGGCCGCGCCCATTGCGCCCAAAAACATGGCAAACTGGATGACTTCAAAAGTGCCGAATGCCACGCCGAACGGGGTGTTGATCTTGCCAAGCGGGTCATTGGCATGGGCAGCGATGCATGTCGCACCAAGGAATGAAAGGGTCGAGCCGGCTCCTGCCAGCGCAGTCCGCAGTTTCTTCAGCACCCGCCTTCCGCGTGCTGCATCTTTTCCGCGAACATCCCCATCAACAATTTTCATAACAGCCGTCGTCGCCCCATCCTGAGAGATATCTCATGTTCCAACCCATCTGATTGATCCAACCATTTGGCCCATCTGGAAGAAAGCTATCCCGAATCACTACAATAAACCCTTGGCGAATCGACGGGAAGAACTCAGCGCAAAAAAGAAAGCCGAAGAATTTGTCAATCCTTCGGCTTCCATATATTGTGGGTATTGGTTAACGGATTAATACCTGTAGTGGTCCGACTTGAAAGGACCAGTCGGCGTTACGCCGATATAGGCAGCCTGCTCGTCCGAAAGGGTCGTCAATTTTACACCGAGCTTGTCGAGATGCAGGCGCGCGACCTTTTCATCAAGGTGCTTTGGCAGAACATAGACCTCATTCTTGTACTGTTCACCACGGCTGTAGAGCTCGATCTGAGCCAGAACCTGATTGGTGAACGAAGCTGACATGACGAAGCTTGGATGACCTGTGGCGTTGCCCAGATTGAGCAGACGACCTTCGGAAAGAAGCAGCATACGCTTGCCATCAGGGAAGGAAATCATGTCGACCTGTGGCTTGATGTTGTTCCACTTGAGGTTGCGCAGTGCCGAGACCTGAATCTCGTTGTCGAAGTGACCGATGTTACCAACGATCACCATATCCTTCATCTTGCGCATGTCATCGAGCTTGATGACATCCTTGTTGCCTGTGGTGGTGATGATGATGTCTGCGGTCGGCGCAGCATCTTCAAGTGTAACCACTTCAAAACCGTCCATGGCCGCCTGCAGGGCGCAGATCGGATCAACTTCTGTGACCTTGACGCGAGCACCAGCACCGAGCAGCGACTGTGCCGAGCCCTTGCCGACGTCGCCATAGCCGCAAACCACGGCAACCTTGCCAGCCATCATGACGTCAGTGGCGCGGCGGATGCCGTCAACCAGTGATTCCTTGCAGCCATACTTGTTGTCGAACTTCGACTTGGTCACGCTGTCATTGACGTTGATCGCCGGGAAAGGCAGGAGGCCCTTCTTCTGCAGCTGGTACAGACGGTTTACACCGGTCGTTGTTTCTTCCGTCACGCCCTTGATGGCATCACGCTGCTTGGTGAAGAAACCTGGGGTTTCCTTCATGCGCTTCTTGATCTGGGCAAAGAGAATTTCTTCTTCTTCGCTTTCAGGCTTGGACAGAACGTCTTCACCAGCTTCAGCGCGTGCGCCGATCAGGATGTACATGGTGGCATCGCCGCCATCATCGAGAATCATGTTGGAAGGCTGACCATCTGGCCACTGGAAAATCCTGTCGGTATAGGTCCAGTATTCTTCCAGCGACTCGCCCTTGACGGCGAAAACCGGCGTGCCAGTTGCGGCGATTGCGGCAGCGGCGTGGTCCTGTGTCGAGAAGATGTTGCACGATGCCCAGCGCACGGTAGCGCCAAGAGCCTGCAATGTTTCGATCAGAACTGCCGTCTGGATCGTCATATGAAGCGAACCGGTGATGCGTGCGCCCTTGAGTGGCTTGGACGTGCCAAACTCTTCGCGGCTTGCCATCAGGCCCGGCATTTCGGTTTCGGCGATTTCAATTTCCTTGCGGCCCCATGCGGCCAGCTCAAGGTCCTTGACAATAAAATCCTGGTTATCGGCCATCTGTTGTCAGCTCCGTCTTTGTTTTTCGGGTCCAGCCGCCATTCCGAGGCGACCGGAGGTGGCTGTTGACTATCAGATTAGGGTGGATCGCACAATGGGATATAAAGAAATCCTTATGCGTGCATATCCGAAGGCATTGGTTCTATTGAAAAGGCGTCGGGACGATACGGATTGGAATATCAATCTGCAGCTTTGCCAGCATCGCCCGGAATGCATCCGCAGGGTATTCCGGGCTTTCTGTCACCAGCGCATTCGTCATGCCGGAACCTGACGTTCCCGCACCAATCGTTTGGACAATCGCATCAGCCGGATCAAGAAACCGGCATGACGGGCGGCCATTCTCAAAATAGGAACGCAGCCATGGCAAATGCGTGCTCGACAGGGTGAGCACATCGATATCCGGATGATCCAGAAAAACGTCGCCCAGAAAATCATCGGCCTTTCGCTGCGTCCCAACGGGATCGAAGAGAAAGTCGCCGTTTTCAACAAGATCAACCATGAGAGAAGCATTGATCAACGCGACGGCATCTGGATCACTCGTATGCTTGCCAACAAATTGTCTTAGCTGCGGGCTCTCGACCATGGATTGAACACCCATGATACCGACCTTGCCGGTTTGGCTTTGCGACAAAGCGTCCGCCAGAGGCGGCAAAACAACAAAAAGCGGCACCTCCACCATGGATTTCAACTCATCCATAACTGTGATGGACGGCACGTTGGACGCAACAATAATGGCTGACGGCTCATGCTGCGAGAGGAATCGCATCGTCCGGCCCATGACCGTCAGAAGCTCGTCACGGGATTTCCGTCCATAGGGGAAACTCGCACGATCAGCAAAATAGAGAATATCCTGCTTTGGCAGCCTACGCCGGATCAGATCAACGATCGAATAGCTGCCAATGCCCGCATCAAACACCGCAATCGGACGGACAAGCGACAAATCAGGCTTCTTCGCCAAATTTGTCGGCGATGAGCGCGCCAAGCGCCATCATGACGTCGCTGGCCTGACGGCCTGATGCGCTGACCTTGATGCAGCACCCCGGTGAAGCGGCAAGCATCATCAATCCCATGATGGAGGTCCCACCCACGGTCATGCCGTCCTTCTCGACGCGCACATGGGCATCGTAGCCATCGACCAGCTGGACAAATTTGGCAGAAGCACGCGCATGCAGCCCGCGCCGGTTGACGATCTCAAAAGATGACACCAGCGCATTATCAGGATCGAATGTCCCGGTGGTTTCTCCTGTCAGGCGCATGCTTGTTCAACCTCTATTTCGCTGTCAGCACCTGACTGGCCACATTGATGTATTTACGTCCGGCATCCTGACCTTCGCGCAGCGACGCAGCCATATCATTGGTCACGCGCACGCTGGAAAGCTTGATCAGCATGGGCAGGTTAACGCCGGCTATGACCTCAATCCGCCCCGATTCCATCACTGAAATTGCCAGATTGGACGGAGTGCCGCCAAACATATCTGTCAAAATAATGACGCCATTGCCGCTGTCAGCACGCGCCACGGCGTCGACAATGTCGCGCCTGCGTTGCTCCATATCATCATCGGCACCGATTGAGACGGTTTCCAAATACTCTTGCTGGCCGACAACATGCTCAACAGCATGATGAAATTCTTCGGCCAGTCTTCCGTGCGTCACAAGCACGAGTCCGATCATTCTGAAACTGCTCCTGTCGCGCCAGCCCATTGGGATCAGGCTTTTTTCTGCGCATTGAATGCCCCACTTGGCAGGTGTCGCATTTTGGCAGGACGAATTGCGAAGGCAAGCGGAAAAATGACTTGAGGGTAAGTGTCAGTCATTTTATCGCAGGCTAATAACGCAACCAATTGATCTCAATACATTATTTTTTCCAGACAGGCCGAAAAAGCCTGGCTTCAACCGCACGGCAGGCAGCATTTATCGCCCATTTTGACAGAATAAGATGTGCGATTGCGACGCCGTGAAGACAAGTTATAGCATCTTCGCCAAAACGAACCGATTGGTTCGGTTCGACCAGATCGACCACAAGGTGAATGACAGCGCTTTCTTCAAAATCTGCAGCGTGTAAACCGGACCCGCGTACTTCCAGACCGCCATGCAGGGCACGCGGCGTTGTACAAAGCAGGCGACCTGACTCCGCGCGAATTCGGCACTGATCGTCACTGACAAGGATTGCGAACATGCCTCTATAGGCAGCCCGATCCATAAGCGCCTGAACGAGCGATGATTTTCCCGATCCGGAATTTCCGCAAACGAGCACGCCGCGATCACCGACGAGCACGGCGCTGGCATGAATCAGCTCACCACCTTCGCTTTGCATCAGATCTCGGCCGGTAGAATCGCGGTGAAGCGGGCACCGAGATAATTTTCAGAATCATTTGGATCGATAATGTTTTCCGCATTCAGCGTGCCGCCGTGAGCCTCGATGATCTGGCGGCTGATGGAAAGACCAAGGCCGGAATTCTGGCCAAAAGCTTCGCCCGACGGCCGATCCGTATAGAATCGCTCAAAAATACGATCAATCTGCTCGACACGAATGCCCGGGCCATTGTCTTCGACCAGAATGCGGACACGATCACCCATATGTTGCAGTGAAACGGTGATGGCGCCATGTTCTTCCGGCACGAAAGATCGCGCGTTTTCAATCAGATTGGAGACGACCTGACCAAGGCGCAGATCATGGCCAACAACAAAAAAGCCCTTTTTGTTTGGTGGCAGCTTGCCCACCACAAAGTCGATCTGCGTGTCTTTCTTGTTGCGGCGCACTTCGCGCGCGGCAGTCACTAGATTGCCAAGCAGGAACTTAAGATCTACATGCTCCGAATCTTCGCGCGCCAGTTCCGCGTCGAGACGCGAGGCATCGGAAATATCCGTGATAAGACGATCCAGTCGGCGCACATCGTGCTGGATGACATCAAGCAGTCGCTTGCGTGAATCATCATTCTTGGCCAGCGGCAAAGTCTCCACCGCACTTCGAAGCGACGTCAGCGGGTTCTTCAGTTCGTGGCTGACATCAGCGGCAAAACTCTCGATTGATTCGATACGGGCATAGAGCGCATTGGTCATGTCGCGGATAGAGGTGGACAGATGTCCGATCTCGTCCTGACGTTCGGAGAAATCAGGAATTTCTTCGCGGTTTTTGACGCCGTGGCGGACGCGATCCGCTGCGGCGGCAAGACGGCGCAAGGGATTGGCAATCGTTGACGCCAGAAACAGCGAAAGAATGGCCATAACCAGCGCGGCAACGGTAAACACACGAATAATCGCATAGCGTTCGCCCTGAACGATCTTATCGATATCGCCGCCTTCGGTGGAAAGCAGCAGAACGCCAAGCACAGCGCGGAAGCGCTGAATTGGCACGGCAACCGAGACGATCTGCTCGCCCTTTTCCGTCATGCGAACAATGGTGGCGGGTTGTCCGGTCAATGCCTTGACGATTTCAGGGAAGGACGCACCGTTACCACCGGGTTGCTCCTGATAGATCGGCAGATCGCTCCGGCGAAGCAGCCGGGTCATACGATTGGTAAGCCGCTCCAGAAAAGTGGGCTGATCCCCCTCAATGGGCGGCAGTTCGTAACGCAGCACCTGACCGCGCGAATAAAGATGGCGTGAATCCAGCAGGAGGTTGGAATCGCGATCGTAAATACGCGCGCGGGTTCGGGTTGGCTGGATAAGTTGCCGCAACACAGGGGCAACCCTTTCCGGATTGATCGGGAAATCAAGATTATCCAGCACATCCGGCGATGGCGTTATGCTCTGCCCGGCCTGAAGCTCCAGCAGCTTCTCCGGATCAACCGAGATGGAGTTTGTATCGACAGTGGCTTCCGAGGCTATGGCTGCCGCGATGATCTCACCCTGCGTCATCAGGCTTTCGACACGCGCATCAATCAGCCCGTCGCGGAACTGATTGAGATACATGATGCCGGACAAGAGCACTGCCAGACCCGCAAGATTGAGAAACAGAATGCGGCGGGTCAGGCTTGAAAACAGATAATTGCCAAACAACCGATTGAGTGGTTGCAGGAATCGCCTCACGGCAAGCGAACGCTTCCGGCGCATGACGGCGCTCTTGCGCGTAACATTGCTGCCTTGGAGTCCGGCTACCATTTCTGCCTCAGAACATCGTAAATGGGCTGTCTCATCGCACTCAAAACGCGCCGAGACAATCTTATTCTACAGGGGATCACGCATGCGTGAAATTCCCATGCGAGATCTTTAGCCCATTTATACGCAAACAACAGGTATAATCAGGATCACGTTTCCCTGAAACGATACCCGACGCCGTACAATGTCTCGATCATATCGAAATCATCATCGACGACCTTGAACTTCTTGCGCAGGCGCTTGATGTGACTGTCAATCGTCCGATCATCCACATAGACCTGCTCATCATAGGCTGCATCCATCAAGGCATCGCGGCTTTTGACAACGCCCGGGCGCTGGGCCAGCGAGTGCAGAATGAGGAATTCGGTCACAGTCAATGTCACAGGTTCACCCATCCAGGTGCAGGTGTGGCGTTCCTGATCCATGACAAGCTGACCACGTTCCAGTGATTTGGCCTGCGGGCTGCCGGGCTTGGCGGCGCCTTCACGCGCAGCAACACGGCGCAATACCGCCTTGACGCGTTCGACCAGAAGACGCTGCGAGAACGGCTTGGTGATGAAATCATCCGCGCCCATCTTGAGGCCGAAGAGTTCATCGATCTCGTCGTCCTTGGACGTCAGGAAGATAACAGGCAGGTCGGACTTCTGGCGCAGACGGCGCAGGAGTTCCATTCCATCCATGCGCGGCATCTTGATATCGAAAATGGCAAGATTTGGCGGACGAGCCATCAGGCCGTCGAGTGCCGAAGCGCCGTCGGTATAAGTCTCGACACGATAACCTTCCGATTCAAGCGCAATCGATACGGACGTCAGAATATTGCGATCGTCATCAACGAGCGCGATGGTCTGCATTGCGGGTACTTCCCTCATGCCCTGCTTTTCCTTGTTTAAAAGGTTAAATCCGATCGTGCTTGTGCCGGACAAATTAGGTACAAAATGTGGCACAGATCGAAAGTCATGTCATCCCGTGTCATTTTCACACGACAATTGCAGGCAATTGCTGAAGTCTTACTCATCAATTTCAGCTGGAAAAGCAGATGAAAACGGGTTTACCGCCCATTCTTTTTGCGCCAGACAGCAAATTCAGCTTTGGGTTTGTCGCTCGTTGCAGGGTAAAGCCCGATAATTGAAGCGCCACCCATCACCTGTTCAGTGACGAAATCTTCATAGGCCGTCATCTCGACTGTTTCATCGGCTATCTCGTCCGCAAGATGCTGAGGTATGACAATGACACCCTCATTATCGCCGACCAGTACATCGCCAGGAAACACCGCAACGTCGCCGCAGCCAATCGGTGCATTGATGTCATAGGCCTGATGATGTGTGAGATTGGTGGGGGCCGATGGCCGGTTGTGATAGGCATGGATAGACAGACCAGCAATTTCCGGACTGTCGCGGAAACCACCATCGGTGACAACACCGGCGACGCCGCGAACCTGCAGCCGCGAGATCAGGATGGAACCTGCCGAGGCTGCACGCGCATCTTTGCGGCTGTCCATCACAAGGACTGCACCCTTCGGACACTGCTCGACGGCAGCGCGTTGCGGATGATTGGGATTCTTGAACACATCGATGGTGTTCAGGTCTTCACGGGCCGGGATATAGCGCAGGGTGAAGGCTTGGCCGACCATATTACGGCTTTTCGCAGAAAGCGGGCGGACGTCCTGAATAAACTGGTTGCGTAGTCCACGTTTGAACAGTGCTGTGGCAATGGTCGGCGTCGCAACGCCCATCAGTTTTTCGCGCGTTTCTGGCTTTAGATCATAGTTTGTCATGTCAGATCCTTGGGGTCAGTAAATATCTGGTTCAGGGGCGGATGGTCCGAATCGTGTCTCAAGAAAGTCAAAATCCGCGCCCGTGTCAGCCTGTCCCACATGGCGGGCAAACATCCAGCCATAACCTCGGCCGGCTTTCTCGGCTGGTTTTACCCAGTTCCGGCGGCGATGTTCGAGTTCGCTATCATCAACAAGCATGTCGATCCGGCGTGCGTTCAGGTCGAGCCTGATAATATCGCCGGTTTTCAAAAGTGCGAGCGGACCGCCGACATGCGACTCGGGAGAGACGTGGAGAACACAAGCGCCATAGCTGGTGCCACTCATCCGGGCATCGGAAAGGCGAAGCATGTCGCGATGGCCCTGTTTTAACAGAGCCTTTGGCATAGGCAGCATGCCCCATTCAGGCATGCCAGGCCCACCCTGCGGTCCGGCGCCGCGCAGCACAAGAACGTGGTCCGGCGTCACATCCAGATTCTCATCATCAATCGCGGCTTTCATCTCGGGATAGCTGTCAAACACAAGGGCGGGGCCCTCATGTTGATGAAAACGCGGATCGCAGGCGGCAGGTTTTATCACTGCCCCCGTTGGCGCCAGATTGCCCTTGAGCACTGCAAGCGAGCCCTCCTGATACACAGGATTATCGAGCGAGCGGATGACATCATCATTGAAACACTCGGCTCCTTCCAATGTCTCTCCGAGCGTTCGTCCGGAGACGGTAAGCACGGAAAGATCAAGTTTGCTGGCAAGCTTTGCCATAAGTGCCCGCAGGCCTCCGGCGTAATAAAAATCCTCCATCAGATAGGTATTGCCGGTTGGCCTTATGTTGGCGAGAACAGGCGTCGAGCGACCCGCTCTGTCGAGATCGTCCATTGTCAGGTCCACCCCGGCACGGCGGGCCATGGCGACCAGATGAACAATAGCGTTGGTTGAGCAGCCGGTGGCCATAGCCACCGCAACCGCGTTATCGACAGCCGCCTTCGTCAGAATTTTGCCGGGAACAAGATCCTCCCACACCATATTCACGATACGCCGCCCGGCGGCGGATGACATGCGGATATGGTTGGAGTCTGCCGCAGGTATTGAACTCGCACCGGGCAATGTCAGCCCCATGGCCTCGGCGATTGCTGTCATGGTGCTTGCCGTCCCCATGGTCATGCAGTGTCCATAGGAGCGGGCAATCCCGGCCTCGACCTCAACCCATTCCTCAGTCGAAAGATTACCTGCACGCCGCTCGTCCCAGAATTTCCAGGCATCGGAGCCCGAGCCCAAAGCTTTACCGCGATAATTGCCACGCAGCATGGGTCCGGCGGGCAGATAGATCATCGGCAATCCGGCGCTTAATGCGCCCATGACCAGCCCCGGCGTGGTCTTGTCACAACCGCCCATCAACACAGCGCCATCGACCGGATGGGAGCGCAGCAATTCCTCGGCCTCCATGGCCAGCATGTTGCGATAAAGCATGGTCGTTGGCTTGACATAACTTTCGGACAGCGACAGCGCTGGCAATTCCAGAGGAAATCCTCCCGCCTGAAATACACCGCGCTTTACGTCTTCAACGCGATGCTTGAAGTGAGCATGGCACGGATTAGCATCGGACCAGGTGTTGAGGATAGCAATCACAGGTTTGCCAGCCCACTCTTCCGGCGCATAGCCCATCTGCATCGTTCTTGAGCGGTGCCCGGAACTGCGCAGATCATCCGGGGCGAACCAGCGCGCGCTCCTCAACATGTCCTGTGTTTTCTTGACTGTCATGACTGAACCTCGAGGCGTATGCGGCTTTGGCAGAAGGAAAATCCGTTCATTCCTTCATTCCCCATTTTTGAATCGTGTGGCGTTCAATCGTCTGAAAGACGAGGTTTTCAACGACAAGACCAATGATGATGACGGTCAGCAAACCGGCAAACACGGCCGGGATATCCAGCAGATTGCGGTTCTCGAAGATGAACCAACCAAGACCACCCTGCCCGGATGAAACGCCAAATACGAGTTCGGCGGCAATTAGCGTGCGCCAGGCAAAGGCCCATCCGATCTTCAATCCGGTTAAAATTGACGGAAAGGCCGCCGGCACCAGAATCCGCAAAACATAAGAAAGTCCCGTTAGCCCATAATTTCCACCAACCATGCGTAGTGTTCTGGAAACGCCAAGGAATCCCGCATGGGTGTTGAGCGCCACAGCCCAAAGCACCGAATGGATAAGAACGAAGACAAGACTGGAAGCACCGAGCCCAAACCAGATCAGTGCCAGCGGCAGCAGCGAGATGGCAGGCAAGGGATTGAACATCGCCGTCATGGTTTCGAGAAAGTCGGTGCCTATGCGCGTATTGATCGCGAGAATGGTCAACAGCGCGGCAAGTGCCGTGCCCGCCACATATCCAGTTATCAGCACTTGAAGCGTTGTCCAGATGCGCGCTGGCAATACGCCATCGGCAAAACGATCATACATCGTAATGAGTGTATCGCTGAGCGTCGGGAACAGCAGAGGGTTATCGAGATAAACAGCATATGCTTGCCAAATTAATGCCAGCACGATGATCAGCACCGTCTTGCGTACGGCACTGATGCCCCACACCAGTTCCAGTGTTCCGAGTTTCTGTTCGACTTCAGCCACATTGGAATGCGGCCGGTTCGTCGTGACGTCGGAAGCGAGTATGATTTGTGGATTGGCCATAGTGTTATTCCCTGTGACCCGGTTCAGAAAAGAGCAGATTGTGAATGTCGCGTTCCAGTGCAGCGGCACTACCGTCATCCGTGCGTGCCTGATCAACATCGATAACTTCGGCCTTGACGCGCCCCGGATGTGGCGAAAGCAGAAGAATCCGATTGGAAATCTTGATGGCTTCGGCAATCGAGTGGGTCACGAAGATGACGGTGAATTTCGTATCGTCCCAAAGCTGTAGAAGCTCATCCTGCATCTGGCGACGGGTGAGCGCGTCAAGGGCAGCAAAGGGTTCATCCATCAGCAGGATATCCGGTTGCATGGCCATGCCTCGGGCGATAGCCACGCGCTGTTTCATGCCGCCTGACAATGTATGGGGGTAGCTATCAGCAGCGCGTGTCAACTTCACCTTGTCGATATAATCGCGTGCCCTTTCTTCCGCTTCGGCGCGCGGTAATTTCCGTGCAACCAGCAAAGGAAACATCACATTCTCAAGCACCGTCTTCCAAGGCAGGAGCTGGTCGAACTCCTGAAAAACCATCATCCGATCAGCACCGGGCTTTTTAACAGGACGTCCATTAATGTGAATGGAACCGCTGACCGGCGTCATATAGCCGCCCACCGCCTTTAAAAGCGTAGACTTGCCACAACCGGATGGTCCCAGAAGAACGAAGCGATCGGACTGTTCGACGGAAAAACTCACATCTTCAGTCGCTGTGACCAACAGATTTGGCGTCTTGTACCGCAGCGTTACCTTGTCGACAGTGAGAAGCGATCTGCTCGCCCCTTGCCCGTGGGCATCGGCAGTTTCGGTTATTCCATGGGTCATTCGCTGAGTGGCCTGCAACATATCGGCTCCATAGATTTGAACGGGCGCAACCACGGCAGATGTGCCGGGGCGCTTGCTTGTCCGGATGTCAGTTGCCTTTGAGATCGGCGGATTCAGGCAGATAATAATCTGTCCAGGCCGCAGGCATTGTCTTGAGCGTCCCGATCTTGTGCAGGTGCGTCGCGAATTTCATCGTCCCCTGAGGATCGGTGCGAAATTCCATCATGTCTGGCTGTTCAAGGATTTTCACCAGCGCATCAAGATCGGTCTTATCACCGGATATTTGCTTATATTCACTCAAGGCTTCCCGCGGATTTTTCTTGATCAGGTCAATTGCTTCGACTGTCGCTTCCCGCAATGCCTTGACAAGCACCGGATTTGACTCAGCAAAAGCTGTTGTGGTGAAAAAGGTTGCCTGTGTCAGCGGCCCGCCAATAATGTCCTTGGAATTGGCGACGACGTGATTTCCCGCGGCAATCTCAAGATATTGAAACGGCGGAGCAGAAAAATGACTGGCGACTTCATGGTTCTTGTTTGCCAGTGCCGCCATTGCGTCCGGATGGCCGAGTTGCACGGTGTTCGGGTCAAAATGCTTGGTATCAGCTTCACCGAACATTTGCGCCGCGGCCATCTGCAACAAAATTGCCTGTGTTGAAACACCCACTGTCGGCACGGCAATCTTGTCAGTCGGCCCGATATCTTTCAACGATTTGATCCTGGGATCACGGGATACAAGGATCACGGGCTGCGCCGAGCTGGTGATTATCCCCTTTACCTTTCCGCGCGTCCTGTCCCACAGAAGCAACAGATTGCCTGTGCCGGTATTGACCACGTCGACATTGCCTGAGAGCAACGCATCGGTTTGCGCGCCGCCGCCGCTGAACGTCCGCCAATTGACGGTGACGCCCTTGAGCCCATCTTCAGCCGCGTGTTTTTCAATAAGCTTCTGGGTCTCCATGACATGACTTGCCAGATAGAGAATACCCGGCTGGCGTGTGATCGAAATCTCGGTTTTTTGCTGAGCGAGTGCCGCAGAGCTCAAACCCAATATCAAACCAAGTGCGGTAATCCCGCGAACAAGCAATCGCATTTTTTTCCTCCCGATTATTTCTTTGATTTCCGATTGGCGACGATCCTCCATCCTCGCTTATTTACATTAAAGCACTAATGCATCAGTACATCAACAAAACAATTGTGCTAATGTCGCAGGAGCAAACGAGAGAATCAGACATGAGCGACAGGGTGAACGGCGGCATTCTGGATCGGACCCGGCAAGTGGCCCATCAAATCCATGAAATATTGCGGGAGCGGATTCTCGCGGTGGAGCTTGTTCCGGGAACCATCTTGTCGCGCGCATCCCTGCAGCTGGAATTCGGAGTCAGTCAAACACCTGTCAGGGACGCACTAATGCGCCTGGAAGAGGAAGGGATTGTCGAAGTCTATCCGCAATACGCCACCGTGGTTGCACGAATTGACCTCAACCATGCACGGCAAGCGCAGTTTCTCAGACTTTCAATTGAACTGGAGGCCGTGCGACGATTGACCTTAGAATGCCCCGAACAATTGGCTGATGACCTCGATCATATTTTGACCCGCCAGCAAATGGTCGCCTCCCCGCAGACATTTGATCTGTTCGATACACTCGACAAGGAATTTCACCGCAAAATTTACGAACGAGCCAACATTCTCAATCTGTGGGCGACGGTGCGTCGCCAAAGTGTGCATCTTGATCGCCTGCGCCGCCTCAATCTCCCCATGCCCGGAAAGATGCAGACGGTATTGGCCGATCACAGAGGCATCATCGATGCGATCAGATCGAAAAACCCCGGCGCAGCGGAGAGTGCCGTTCGCAAACATCTTTCCGGAACACTGTCCATCATTGATCTCATCAGCGAGCAGTTTCCCGACTACGTCCGTCAGTGATGCGTAAGGCAAACCCGTCCTGTGGATTTTGATCATTTAAAACGATTTAGATATTTTTTAAATTCTTTAAATCGATTAAACATTTGATACTACTCATTTTTTCTGCTTTTGACGTGATGTACCCGCATTCATGCTGGAAGATGTGTGAGGCGGCGTATTCTAATATTGACCCTGAACCTTCTTAAACAACGGCGGACACATGACTAGAGAGACCGGTATCCATAACGCGTCGATCGCGCTCGGCACCTCAGGCTTGAAGGAGCTTTCGGCGGTCTATTATAATTTCGGGGCCGCTGAGCTTTACGAAGAGACTTTGCGCCGCGGCGAAGCACAGCTGACGGCACAAGGCGCACTGGTTGCCAAGACCGGCCAGCACACAGGCCGCTCGCCCAAGGACAAGTTTGTCGTGCGTGATGCATCGACGGAAGATCATGTCTGGTGGGATAACAATGCCCCGATGACTCCAGAAGCATTTGAATTGCTTTATGCAGACTTTGCCGAACATGCCAAAGGCAAGGAAGTTTTCGTTCAGGACCTCATTGGCGGTGCTGACAAGGATTACAGCCTGAACACCCGCGTGATCACGGAATTCGCTTGGCATTCCCTGTTCATTCGCAATCTTCTGATCCGTCCGGAACGCGAAGCACTCGCAAGTTTCGTGCCCAAAATGACGATCATTGATCTTCCTTCATTCCGCGCCGATCCCAAGCGGCACGGAACCCGTACTGAAACGGTTATTGCCGTTGATCTTACACGCATGATCGTTCTCATCGGCGGCTCGGCCTATGCGGGTGAAATGAAGAAGTCTGTCTTCACCGCCCTGAACTATCTCCTGCCTGCCAAGGGCGTCATGCCTATGCATTGCTCGGCCAATGAAGGTCCAGATGGTGATGCGGCAGTGTTTTTCGGTCTTTCGGGCACCGGCAAGACGACACTTTCAGCTGATCCAACCCGCACATTGATCGGCGATGACGAACATGGCTGGGGCGAACACGGCGTTTTCAACTTCGAAGGCGGCTGTTACGCCAAGACAATCCGGCTTTCGGCAGAAGCAGAACCGGAAATCTACGCAACAACACAGCGTTTCGGCACAGTTCTTGAGAATGTCGTCCTCGACGAGAACCGGGTTCCGGATTTCAATGACGGCTCCCTGACCGAGAACACCCGCTGCGCCTATCCGCTGGATTTCATTCCGAACGCATCCAAAACTGGCAAAGCGGGCCACCCGAAGAATATCATCATGTTGACGGCAGATGCGTTCGGTGTGATGCCGCCCATTGCCAAGCTGACGCCAGCGCAGGCCATGTACCACTTCCTTTCCGGATATACGGCAAAGGTCGCTGGCACTGAACGCGGTGTCACGGAACCGGAAGCGACTTTCTCGACCTGTTTCGGTGCGCCGTTCATGCCCCGGCACCCTTCGGAATATGGCAATCTCCTGCGCCAGCTCATTGCTGAACATGGTGTGGATTGCTGGCTGGTCAATACTGGCTGGACAGGCGGTGCCTATGGAACAGGCAAGCGCATGCCCATCAAGGCGACACGCGCTCTTCTGAGTGCTGCTCTTGACGGTTCGCTGAAGGATGCAGAGTTCCGCACTGACCCGAACTTCGGTTTTGCCGTACCGGTTGCTGTACCCGGCGTGGACACATCGATTCTCGACCCGCGCTCAACCTGGGCTGACAAACAGGCTTACGATGCCCAGGCCAAGAAGCTGGTTGGCATGTTCGTCACCAATTTCGGCAAGTTCGAAAGTCACGTCGATAGCGATATCCGCGCTGCGGCTCCGCACACGCCGGTTGCTGCCGAGTAATCCGGGTTCTACTTCCCAAACTGAAGCCCCGCTGTTCACCAGCGGGGCTTTTTTGTGCTTTCCGCCCGGAAAAGATTAGGTTACCAATCCCGCATGGAAGAGAACCGCAACCAGATCAAAATCACCAACCGGATCTACGTCCATGAGGATGATCTGGAGGAGAGTTTCATTCGCTCCGCCGGCCCGGGCGGACAGAACGTCAACAAGGTTTCCACAGCCGTGCAATTGCGATTTTTCGCAGCACGGGCTGGACTGCCCGACGAAGTGCTGGCACGGCTTTTGAAACTTGCGGGTCAACGGGGCACCAAGGATGGTGACGTGCTCATCGAAGCCAGCCGGTTTCGCACGCAGGAGCGCAATCGCGAGGATGCACGCGAACGCATGATCGCCCTGATTGCCAAGGCAGCAGAACCACCGCCGCCGCCACGCAAGAAAACCAGACCGACAAAAGGGTCTATCGAGCGCCGCCTTAAAGTAAAAGCGGGTCGTTCTGACGTGAAAAAGATGCGCGGACGGGTCAAAGGAGATTAGTGTCGGGAACAGAACGTGACTGAACGTTGTTATTCTTTGCTTTTCAAGCTCGACGGGTAATGTAACAACCCTAATCGTCGGTTTGAACAATCAACAAGGAGAGCCAGACATGGGACTATTCGATTTTGTTAAATCAGTCGGCAAGAAAGTCGGTATCGGTGGTGACGAGCCTCAGGCAGACGATCTGAAAAAAGAGCTCGATTCGCACAACCTCGGTACTGATAAGGTCGACGTTGTGGTCGAAGGCGACAAGGCTATCCTCAAGGGCAGCGTCACCAATCAGGAAATTCTGGAAAAGGCCATTATTGCTGTCGGCAATTCACTCGGCGTTTCCAAAGTCGATACTGGCGGGCTCGCAGTCGATAACACCACCACCGGTTCTGTAGCCAAAGACCCGGTTTTCTACACCGTCAAAAAAGGCGACAATTTGTGGAAGATCGCTGAAGCGGTCTATGGCAAAGGCAAGGGCGTGAAGAACACGGCAATCTTCGAAGCCAACAAGCCGATGCTGACCAGCCCGGACAAGATCTATCCCGGACAGGTCCTGCGCATTCCGTCGATCGACTGATCGCGCTGACTCATACAAGGACCCGGCCTTCTTTGACGTCCGGGTCTTTGTTTCTCATTCATCAGGTCACGCCATGCTACTGCTTGCGCCCGGCATCCGATATTTCCCCGATTATCTTGATTTGAACGAGCAATCCGCTCTGGTTGAAGAGATCAGGACCATCGTTGCCCAAGCACCACTCTATATCCCTGCCATGCCAAAAACCGGCAAGGAAATGAGCGTGCGCATGACCAATTGCGGTTCACTTGGCTGGGTAACGGATAAGGAACGCGGCTACCGCTATCAGGCCATTCATCCGGTCACGCAAAAGCCATGGCCAGATATCCCGCAGCGCCTGCTCACCCTTTGGAACAAGGTCGGAGATTTCGCACTTCCTCCGGAAGCCTGCCTCGTCAATTTTTATGCTGAAACCGCGAAGATGGGCTTGCATCAGGATCGCGACGAACAGAACCTTGTTGCTCCTGTCGTTTCCATATCCCTGGGTGATACCTGCCTTTTCCGCTTTGGCGGCGTGGAACGCAATGACAGGACTCAGTCCATCAAGCTTAAGAGTGGCGATGTGATTGTACTGGGCGGTGAAGGCCGCCTTGCGTTTCACGGCGTCGACCGCATCTATCCCGGCACATCGACCCTTCTGAAAAATACCGGCCGCATCAACCTGACGCTGCGGCGGGTTACAGCTTCCTGAGCGCAACTTCCTCAATGAGATGATTGCCGCCCTTGCGCAAGATGAGGTCCGCACGCGGACGCGTCGGCAGGATATTATCCTTCAGGTTCTTCAGATTGATACTGTTCCAAAGATTCTCGGCGATCGCGAGGGCAGAATCGTCCGATATGGTCGAGTAACGATGGAAGAAGGAGCTGGGGTCCTTAAAGGCGGTTTCCCGCAGCCGCATGAAACGGTGGATGTACCACTTGTGAATCTGCTCTTCATCCGCATCGATATAAATCGAAAAATCAAAGAAGTCGGAAACGAATGGCACCATTTTTCCATCTTCCGGCAGATCACGAACCTGCAGCACATTGATGCCTTCAAAAATCAGAATGTCAGGCGCATCGACGGTCTGGTACATCCCCGGCAGCACATCATAGGTCAAATGCGAATAGAGCGGCGCATTGACATTGCGCTGACCAGCCTTGATCTGCGACAGGAAACGCAGGAGCATGCCGACATCATAGCTTTCCGGGAAACCCTTGCGCTCCATCAGGCCTTTCGAACGCAAGACATCGTTCGGATAAAGAAAGCCATCTGTTGTGACCAGATCGACCTTGGGGCTTGAGGGCCAGCGGGCAAGCAATTCCTTCAGAATACGGGCAGTTGTCGACTTGCCAACGGCAACGGAACCGGCAATGCCAATGATAAAAGGCGTCTTGAAGGCGTCACCCGTGTTGAGAAACTGGCGGCGCTGGTAAAATAGCAGCTGGCTGGCTTCGACATGGGCGGACAAAAGCCGTGACAATGACAGGTAAATCCGGTTGACCTCATCAAGGTCGATGGGATCGCCGAGCGAGCGCAGGCGCTTGACCTCATCATAGGTCAGCGTCATCGGCGTGTCGGCACGAAACTCCGCCCAACGCTCGGCACTAAAAAACCGGTAGGGCGAAAATTCGCTGGGTGCCAGTTGATCCATGACGTCCCCATCCCTTTGTCGTTCTAGCGCCTGTGATTTAAACATGGCTTTGGTCAACCATGCTCACGGGCGGCTTTTTCTTCAAGCCCGGTTTGCGCCGTACGTCGTTCCAGTTCTTTGAGGACGTCATCAAGTTTGACTCCGGAAAGTCCAAGAACAACAAGTAGATGATAGAGCAAATCTGCGCTTTCGGAAACAACGCCTTGCGCATCTCCAGACACGGCTGCAATAACAGTTTCAACGGCCTCTTCGCCAAGCTTCTGGCTGGCTTTGCCGATACCCTTGGCATAGAGGCTGGCCGTATAGGATTTGGCATCCGAAGAAGCAGCCCGTTCGGCTACGATCCGCTCAAGATCGGCAAGAGTGAATGCTGTCATCGTGCAACTCCGGTGGATGGGCGGATGGGATCAAGCCGCATGGGAATACCCGCGGCTGCCATATGGGCTTTCGCCTCGCTGATCGTATAGGTGCCAAAATGAAATATGGATGCGGCAAGCACCGCCGTGGCATGGCCTTCGCGGATACCCTCGACCATATGATCGAGATTACCAACACCGCCGGAAGCGATAACCGGCACACGTACCGCATCGGCAATGGCCCGCGTTACCGGAATGTCGTAACCGATCTTTGAACCATCACGATCCATTGACGTCAGAAGAATTTCGCCGGCGCCAAGATCAACCACCTTGCGGGCAAATTCAATTGCATCAATGCCGGTTGCCTGCCGCCCGCCATGGGTGAATATTTCCCAGCGATCGATTTCACCTGCTTTTGACACTTTCTTGGCGTCAATCGCAACGACAATGCATTGATTGCCGAATTTATCAGCCGCCTCGGCGATAAACTCCGGGTTTTTCACCGCTGCTGTGTTGATCGAAACCTTGTCGGCACCGGCGAGCAACAGCTTGCGGATATCAGCAACTGTCCGAACCCCGCCACCAACGGTCAGCGGCATGAAACACTGTTCGGCGGTGCGGGCCACCACATCGAATATGGTTTCGCGATTGTCTGATGAAGCGGTGATATCGAGAAAGCACAGCTCGTCTGCACCCGCAGCATCATAGGCCTTGGCCGCTTCAACGGGATCACCAGCGTCGACAAGATCGACAAAGTTGACGCCTTTGACGACACGGCCATCTTTCACGTCGAGACAGGGAATAACGCGGGCTTTCAGGGTCATGCGGCGCGCTCCCGCGCTTCACGCAACACTTGCAGTGCCTCATGCGGATCAATACGCCCATCATAAAGCGCACGGCCTGAAATCGCGCCCTCAAGCTTGCGTGCATCAGGCATGGTCATGCGAACGACGTCAGCGAGGGAAGCAAGACCTCCCGATGCAATCACTGGTATGGAAACCGCTTCCGCCAGTTGCAGCGTCGATTCCCAATTGATTCCAGCCAGAATGCCGTCGCGATCAATATCGGTATAAATGATCGCTGCTACACCAGCGCCTTCGAACTTCTTTGCCAGTTCAACGACCTCTAATGTTGACGCTTCCGCCCATCCTTCGACGGCTACCTTGCCGCCCTTGGCGTCGATACCGACAGCAATCTTGCCGGGAAACCTTTTACAGGCCTCGATAACCAGCCCCGGATCACGCACAGCCACCGTGCCGAGAATGACGCGCGACAAGCCTTTGGCCAGCCAATTTTCGATATGGTCAAGTGTGCGAATGCCGCCACCAAGCTGAACCGGGTTTTTTGTTGCCTTCAGAATGGATTCTACCGCCGCACCATTGACGGACTGGCCAACGAAAGCGCCGTTGAGATCAACCACATGCAACCACTCAAACCCTTGATCTTCAAAGGATTTTGCCTGATCTGCCGGGTCTTCGTTATAGACCGTTACCTGATCCATATCACCCAGCTTCAGCCGCACGCACTGACCGTCTTTCAGATCGATCGCGGGGAATAAAATCATGGCTGCCACCTCAGGAAATTGGCGATAAGGGCAAGACCCAGAGCCTGGCTCTTTTCCGGGTGAAACTGCGTGCCCACCATATTGTCATTGGCTACGGCTGCCGTAACCGGTCCACCATAGTCGGTTACCGCCAGCACATCATTCTCGATTTCAGCATCCAGAAAATAGGAATGCACAAAATAGGCATGCAAGCCGTCCGGGCCCGTTTTTATGCCATCGAACAGCGGATGCGGTCTGTTGAGGCGAAGGGTATTCCAGCCGATCTGAGGAATCTTCAGATTGGGGTCCGATGGTACCATTTCGCGGACATCGCCCTTGATCCAGTCGAAACCAGTGGAGATTGTCTTTTCCAATCCGCGGGATGACATGAGCTGCATGCCAACACAAATTCCCAAAAATGGCCGGGCTTTTTCGATAGCCACTTCGTGGATCGCTTCAGGCATGCCTGGCACCGCATGCAAGCCACGCCGGCAATCCGCATAGGCGCCGACGCCCGGCAAAACAATGCGGTCTGCGGTGCGCACGCGCTCGGCATCATCGGTCAGGTCGATGGTGGCATTGATACCGCTTTCCCGCGCAGCCCGTTCAAAAGCCTTGGTGGCCGAGCGCAGATTGCCCGATCCGTAGTCAATAATGGCAACACGCATACTCAACGCTCTCCCCGATAGCCGACAAGGCCGAGCATGCCGCCCGCAATCGGTTTGCTGTCAGCAGACATCGCTAAAGGAGCGTCATGGTTCAGGTCGGGCAAAACAGGTGCTGGAGTTGAAACAAAATTACCACCATAGAAATAGGCTGTCTCTGCATCGGCGGCACTGCGCGCATCGACAATTGCAGCCTGATCGAAGCCGCGGCGCTCAAGTGCCTTGATGCGCCAATTGCAAGCTTCGAACGCCACCAGTAGCGAGAGTAGTGCAGCAACGATTTCTGCCAGAACCGCATGATCCGTATAGGTGCCAACAACAGAAATAGCCGCAATAGCTGCAAAAACCAGTGCTGCCTCAAACCACAGTCGATTGAAGAGCAGCCAAGGCACCGGCAGGAAGAAGGCGAGTATGGCAAAACCATCCCTGACAAAAACGGTCTTGTCATCTTGCCGCTGATTATTCAGTAGCGGTGGCACCAAAACAATGTAACTGGCCATATACCCTAGCCCTTCTTCTCAGCCGTTCAGCGTACCCTTGGTCGAAGGGATAACACCCTTCTGGCGCGGGTCCGTCTCGATAGCCGTGCGCAACGTGCGCGCAACAGCCTTGAAACAAGTTTCGGCGATATGGTGGTTATTGGCACCATAGAGATTGGATACGTGCAGCGTGATACCCGCGTTCTGGGCAAGCGCCTGGAAGAACTCCCGCACCAGCTCCGTATCGAATGTACCGATCTTCGGCGCGGAAAACTCCACCTGCCACACCAGAAACGGGCGGCCCGAAACATCAAGCGCTGAACGGGTCAGTGTTTCGTCCATAGCAAGATCAAGCGACGCATAGCGGTTGATACCACGACGGTCGCCGAGCGCCTTGGCAATTGCTTGTCCAATGGCGATACCAGTGTCTTCGACCGTGTGGTGATCATCAATATGCAGATCACCCTTGGCCTTGATGTCCATATCGATCAGCGAATGGCGGGAGAGCTGTTCCAGCATATGATCGAAGAAACCCACACCGGTGGAAATATCGAACGCACCGGTCCCATCCAGATTCACCGAAACGGCAATGCTGGTTTCCTTGGTGGTCCGTTCTACTTTCGCAGTCCGTGTGCTGGCACTGGTCATCCCTGTTTCCCGCTATATGGGTTTCTCGAAACGGCACTAATCTTGGCCTTCTAGATCAGGATTGCCGAATCTCCAAATGCTTTGATGGCGCAGTCTCAACTCCGGATTTGCAATTCCGGAGCGGCATCATACATAAGTTGCACAGAAGGGGTTCGATCTGCTGCCATTTGGGGCATAGTCGGACCTGCTTGAAGGAGAATCGAATGCAAGAACACAACCCCTCCACCATGTATGGGACCACGATTGTTACCGTCCGCAAGGGTGGCAAAGTGGTCATTGCCGGCGACGGACAGGTCAGCCTTGGCAATACCGTCATGAAAGGCAATGCCCGCAAGGTGCGCCGGATTGGTAAAGGCAATGTCATTGCCGGATTTGCTGGCGCGACGGCTGACGCTTTTACCCTGCTTGAACGGCTTGAAAGCAAGCTTGAACAATATCCTGACCAGCTTATGCGCGCCTGCGTCGAACTCGCCAAGGACTGGCGCACTGATCGCTATCTGCGCCGCCTTGAGGCGATGATGCTGGTTGCAGACAAATCCGTCACCCTTGCATTGACCGGCAATGGCGATGTTCTGGAACCCGAACATGGCGTCATGGCCATCGGTTCTGGCGGCAATTTTGCCCTGGCTGCAGCCCTTGCGCTTGCTGACACGGACAAGAGTGCGGAGGAAATAGCCCGCAAGGCCATGGAGATCGCTGCGGATATCTGCATCTTTACCAATACGAGTGTAACGCTCGAGACGATCGATGCCGAGTGAACCAACCCACCGCTACCGCTTCATGCCGTTGGAGCCGGATGTCGCGCAATGGTGGGGTGCTGATCCCAAGGAAGAGTTCGACGCCATTGTGGCGCATATGGACAGTATTTCGGTTGAGCCATTCATCATTATGCTGGGTGAACGGCCAATTGGTTATATGCAGACCTATGATCCGCATCTGGAGGATGATCATCCCTATCAGGATCAGCCAACAGGTACACTTGGCCTCGACCAGTTCATTGGTGAACCGACACTGATCAACGATGGACATGGCTCGCGGCTGATCGATGAGTTTGTTTCCCTGCTCTTTGAAGAGGGCGTGCCCCGCGTGATCCTCGATCCTGATCCAGCCAATGCGCGCGCTATCAGAGCTTACACAAAGGCGGGTTTTATCCCTTTCGATACCCGCACAACCGTTTATGGCCCTGCCCTGATGATGGCACGGGATAATCCAGATGAAATGAGACCATGATGACAACATTTTCCCCTCGCGAAATCGTCTCTGAACTTGACCGTTTCATTATCGGTCAGAAGGACGCGAAGCGTGCCGTCGCTATTGCCCTGCGTAATCGCTGGCGCCGCCAGCAGCTCGAAGGCCAGATGCGCGAAGAAGTCATGCCAAAAAACATTCTGATGATCGGACCGACCGGCGTCGGCAAGACGGAAATTTCCCGCCGTCTCGCGCGGCTGGCGGGGGCGCCCTTCATCAAGGTGGAAGCCACCAAATTCACCGAAGTCGGCTATGTTGGCCGCGACGTCGAACAGATCATCCGTGATCTCGTTGAAGTTGCGATTGGTCTTGTCCGCGAGAAAAAGCGCGAAGACGTCAAGGCCAAGGCCCATATCAATGCGGAAGAACGTGTTCTCGATGCGCTGGTCGGCAAGACAGCCAGTCCGGCAACACGTGATTCATTTCGCAAGAAATTGCGTGACGGCTTGATCGACGACAAGGAAATCGAAGTAGAGATCGCCGACTCGGGCTCTGGCATGCCGAATTTCGAGCTTCCGGGTATGCCGGGCGCCAATATCGGTGTGCTCAATCTCAGTGATATGCTGGGTAAAGCCATGGGTGGACGCACCAAGACCGTCAAGACAACGGTCAAGGAGTCCTATGGTGTTCTAATCAATGACGAGTCGGACAAGTTGCTCGATCAGGATCAGATCACGCAGGAAGCACTACGCTCGGCAGAAAATGACGGCATCGTGTTTCTAGATGAGATCGACAAGATCGCTGCTCGCGATGGCGGCATGGGTGCTGGTGTTTCACGCGAAGGCGTGCAGCGCGATCTCTTGCCCCTGGTCGAAGGCACAACCGTTGCAACAAAATATGGCCCGATCAAAACCGACCATATTCTGTTCATCGCGTCGGGTGCTTTTCACGTATCAAAGCCATCCGACCTTCTGCCGGAGTTGCAGGGCCGTCTGCCTATCCGCGTGGAACTGAGCGCCCTGACGCGCGATGATATGCGCCGCATTCTCACCGAGCCGGAAGCAAGTTTGCTCAAGCAGTACATTGCGCTGATGGCGACGGAAGAGGTGAAACTCGAAATCACCGACGATGCAATTGATGCATTGGCCGACATTGCTGTTGATTTGAATTCAACCGTCGAGAATATCGGCGCGCGCCGCCTGCAAACGGTGATGGAACGCGTGCTTGACGATATCTCGTTCAATGCCCCCGATAAGGCCGGTGCGGAATTTACAATCGATGCCAAGTACGTCCGTGAAACAGTCGGCGATCTTGCGAAGAACACCGACCTATCCCGGTTCATTCTTTGACCCTGTGACAGATAAGCACCGTTCTAAGCTTATTACCGATGCCCCCTCGACTTATGAGGGGGCATTTTTTATTTTCGCGCAACTTTGGCCGGAACCTGTTACGGGGAGCGGTGTTTATCCATCTCCCGGGCGCGTGTCCGTTCCTATGACTTGATCGAAAATCTGGACTGACAATGAAACGCCATCTGATCCTTTTCGCGACCACCTGCCTTCTTTCACTGTCCGTAGCACTGCAGCCCGCCGCAGCTGTAACGGTTGTGCCCGAAGGCAATCGCAATGCGACCCAGCCAAGTATTCCTCTCGCCTCAATCAAACGCACGGGTGATTTGAATACGACGCATGAAGCGAAGTATCAGAAAATCTACAATCTCCTGAAATCGGACCCGAAGCTGCGTTCGAAAATCTCGAGCGTTGCCAAAACCTATGGCGTTGATCCGGTTCATATTGTCGGAGCCCTCGTCGGCGAACACACCTATAATGTTGACGCCTATGACCGGCTTCAGACTTATTATGTAAAAGCCATTTCCTATGTAAAACAAGGAATTAGCTTTGACTATCAGGGTGAGAACATCAGCGATTTCATCAAGCGCCCGCAGTTTTCTGAGTGCGCGCAATATAAGGACAGCCTTCGCCTGTGGACATGCCGTGAAAACGTCTGGGAATCGGACTTCCGTGGCAAGACAGTGGGTGGTAAGCGTTTTACCGATAACCGGTTCGCTGCCGTGTTCTTCCAGCCATTCTACGCCGGACAGACCTTTGGCCTTGGCCAGCTCAGCCCTCTCACAGCCTTGCAAATGACCGATATGGTCAATCGCTACTCTGGTCTGCCGAAACTTGATGCCGACCATGCGGCAGATGTCTACAAGACCATTATGGATCCGGATTTTACGCTTCCCTATATGGCGGCGACCATCAAGGAATCCATTGACGTCTACAAGCGGGTTGCGGATTTCGACATTTCAAAAAACCCCGGCATCACGGCAACGCTCTACAATACGGGTGGAGCTGATGCGCGCGCACGGGCGCTTGCCAATGCCAATGCAAGCCGAGTGGCGGCTGGCCAACCGGCTCAAATGCCTGAGGAAAATTATTATGGCTGGCTCGTCAACAGCAAGCTGGATCAGTTGAAAGCTCTGTTCTAGGCCTTTCCGAGTAAGAACGGCTCTAGCGGCGGCGCTTGTCGGTGGATTTTTTCACCTGGTCGATCAGAGACTGAACGGCGCTGGTATCGAGATCGCGTATATGCGCGGCGATCAGATTGGTCAGTTCTGTTGCTGCGGATGACAAGCCGCCCGTATCAATCGTAATACGCGGATGCGAGATCATTGCGAGGCGTTGCAGTTCCTCGGCCTCGTCCCAGATGATATTGAAGTATTGAATAATTCGCTGCAGTTTGTCCCAAGTTGGCTGACCGCGCCTTCCATGTTCCAGCGCCGAGAGATAGGCAGCTGAAACACCAATGGCTTTGGCCATGTCTTTCTGCGAGACGCCACGCTGATCCCTAAGCTGACGTAGTTTCTCACCAAACGGCGTCATGGAGCCTCCGGTATCCGGCGCATACGCACATAAATGGCACCTGTGCCGCCATGATTGCGGGCCGCATCTTCATAGCCATTGACGAGTATGCGGAACGGCGGCGTGGTAAACCACAGGGGCACAGCCTGACGCAAAACCCCATCACTTCCTAAAGACGATCCCTTGCCGGTGATAACAAGCACATGCCGCAGTTCGCGCTGATGCGCGCGGCGAAGAAAGCCAAGAAGCAACCCATAGGCCTCGCTTTGTGTCAGACCGTGCAGATCAATCCGGCCTTCAATGACCACGCGGCCGCGCGAAATCTTCTTATGAGTCGGCCGATCGATTGGATGCAGGCGATGGGTGGGGGCTACCGGTTTTGCAGGAGCCGGCGTTGGCATCGCCTTTGATTTGATCTTTTCAGGCGCCGATGGGTTGAGCGCGGCTTGATCCTGCATCTCGTCAAGCAGGAATTCCATCTTGTCCTTGCCCTTCAAAGGACGGGCGGATTTCGCGACCTTCTCCCAGAGGATACGATCTTCAACATTGGCAAATTCGTCTTTGGATCGTCTCATATCTGGCCCGCCAATAGTGATCGGGGTACGAGCGCGTAAAAATCGGCCTCATGGCGGATTCCACCAGCAATTTCACCCGCCGCATCGCCGGAACCGGCAAAAAGATCACCACGTGCTGGACCTACAATAGCCGAGCCGGTGTCCTGCGCGATCATCAAACGGGCAAAACCTTTGCCGCCAAAAGCGTTCAACGTAGGGGCGGAGATGTAGAACGGGGTGCCAAATGTATGCAGAAGCCGGTCAACCGCCAGGGATCGACCTCCTGTCAATGGCACTTTGGCCGCTGCAATGGGACCAAGCGTAACGTCATCGACAGCTGCTTCACGAAAGAAAATATAGGATCTGTTATTCCACAGGAGGTTCTGAGCCTGATCGGGGTTCTCGGCAAGCCATTGGCGAATGGCCTGCATCGACATTTTTTCCAGTGGAATTTCGCCGCGGTCCAGAAGAATTTTACCGACGCCCGTGAAACGGTGACCTGTTTTTGCGGCATAGGTGATGCGGCGCAAACGTCCATCAGTCATTTTCAGTCGGGCTGCGCCCTGAACGTGAATGAAAAAGGCGTCCACCGCACTTTCAACGAAGGCTATTTCCAGATTCTGGTCCTTGATCGCACCGGTTTCGATGGCGGCACGGTCGAAATATTCGACAAGTCCTGTCGCAGTCTGCCGGGCGAAAGCAAAGTAAGGATCAAAATTCTCAGGTCGATTATTGTCATCAACATCGACAAGATCGGAGGGGCGGCTAAGAAATGGAACGGAGAAACGTTCTGTCCGAACAGGCGAGGCAATCACTTCTGGCTCGTAGAACCCGGTGACAAAACCCTGCTTCATTTCCGGGGTTTCAACGCGGGCCGGATGGAACCATTTTTCGAAAAACTGCCGCGCCTGCTCGTCATTTTCGATCAATGTTTCACGTGAATCAGTAAAAATTGGAGCCAAGGCTTCGAAAGAGATCCCGAGAGAACCGCTTTTATAGGGTTTCTCCAGGACTCTTGCCGCGGAACGCGCAAAGGCTTGAAACGCTTCAAGCTGGTTGTCGTCCCCCCAACCGGGGCACTCGGTGAATGCCACCGGTTTGAAGAAAGGGGAAAGCATTGTCTTGTGCTCGCGACAGGAGAATCAATCTTCGGCTTCGGTCGCGACAAGCTTCCAGTTCGGATCTTTCGAACGCGTGTCGCGCGAATAGGTCCAGACATCCTTGACTTCAGCAACCGCTTCCTTGTCGCCGTCGATAACGGTGCCATCCTTATCAAGCGTTGCCGAAATCAACTCACTGACAACACGCACAGTTACATGTGCTTCTGTTCCCTTCATCTCGGCACCGGTAATTTCAGCTTTGTTGATACCGACGAATGAGGATTGCACTTTCTCGCCGCGCGATTCGCGATCAGTAATGGCCGAAACGAAGCCATCAAACACTTCGCGGGACAGAAGTGATTTCAATGTCTTGCGATCACCATCGGCAAAGGACATGACAATCATCTCGTAGGCCATCTTCGAGCCTTCGAGAAACTTGACCGGATCGAATGCCGGATCAGCATTCTGGATAGCCCGCAGACCATCATTGAGCGGCGTACCCGGTTTGGCCAGCGTATCGACTTTCTCGAACTGGTTTTCCTTAGGCTCGCCACGACGCGGCAAAGACACGACATTATCGCCAGGCTTGGTCTTGTCATCGACCTCGGCCGTGCGCGAAGACGTGTACGGATTGAATGGTGGACGCTCGCTACCCGTGCGACGACCAAGGACCTTGCGCAGCTGCAAAAAGATCACCACTGCTGCTACGAAGAAGAAAATCGTTCCGAAGTCCAGATATTCCATGTCGCCTGCCATTCATCCCTAAATTCGTTGGCCATTGGTTTTGCGGCCATCACGGTTTTGTCGAATTACCAAAAACATATAGATTGCTGAAGGCAATCATACAAATGCTCATGTTCAGTCCCTATATATAGGCATGAAATCGACGCCGGGTATGGATTATAACCGGATAAGTCATTTGAAAGGTAAATTAGTTGCGATCCTCTTTTGTGCCCCTGTTGCTCCTAGCGCTTCCATTTCTGGAAATTGCCGGTTTCATTGTGGTTGGCAGCAAGATCGGTGTCCTGGCGACGCTCGGTCTGATCATACTGTCGATCTTCCTCGGTGTTTTTCTGCTGCGCCTGCAAGGCTTTGGCATTTTGCAAAAAATTCGATCTGAAACGGCAGCCGGACGAACACCGAGCCGGGAGTTGGTGCATGGTGTGATGCTGTTCTTCGCGGCATTTCTGCTGATCGTTCCGGGTTTCATTACGGACATTATCGGTCTGCTGCTGTTCATCCCCGCTGTCCGCGATATTGGCTGGCGTTTTGTCCAAAGCCGCGTGGTTGTTGTCAATTCGGGAACTGCTGATTACTCGCGCACAAGGCCCACTCGCAACGCGGACCGTGTCATTGAGCTTGATCCCGAAGACTATTCCAGAAAATCTGATCCTAACTCTCCTTGGAAACCGAAAGAATAGGCCTAGTACCATAGGATGAGCGCTCGCGGCTTGCCTCGCTGGAACACTCATGCTAGCCAGCCATCATTCATTCGATAACCGCCAACGCGGACGCAACGAGAGAAGGTTTCCAGACAATGGCTCAAAAGCCTGATGAAAAGGCCGAAAACGGCAATGAAGCGACCAATGGCAATGGGAGCGTCCAGCAGCAGACACTGAACATCCTTGCGCAGTATGTGAAGGATCTTTCCTTCGAAAGCCCCGGCGCGCCTTTGTCGCTGCGTCCGCGTGACAAGGCTCCTGGCATCAGCATCAATGTGAATGTCAACGCTAATCCGATTGCTGAGAACGATTTCGATGTTGTTCTGACCCTTACGGCGCGTGCCGGCGAAGGCAAGGAAGTTCTGTTTAATGCAGAACTCGTCTATGGCGGTGTTTTCCGTCTGGAAGGTTTCCCGCAGGAACATCTCCTGCCGCTGCTTTTCATTGAATGCCCACGCCTACTCTTCCCGTTTGCGCGTCAGATCATTGCGGAAGCAACCCGCAATGGCGGCTTCCCGCCACTGATGATCGACCCGATCGATTTTGCGCAGATGTTCCAGCAGCGTATGGCTGAAGAACAAGCCAAGTCGATGGTCAGTTAAATCATTGATCCGTAAATAGCAAAAACCCGGGTCTGGCCCGGGTTTTTTGTTGTTCTAAAGAGCGGCTATACGTTCGTTCCAGATGGCTTTTTCGCCAATCTTCTCGACCAGTTTTTCATGGGCCTGCTTTTCAGCATCCGTCAGGCGTGATGCAAGCGGCGCAGCGCGGCGGGCAATAATAACCACTGTTTCGGTATTTGCCGATTGCTTGTTGTCCGACTGTTCGGCGACAGTCAGCCCCAAAGCCGCCTGCTTCCCACCAATCAGTTCGATATAAACTTCCGCGAGCAATTGCGAATCGAGCAATGCGCCATGCATTGTGCGGTGGCTATTATCAATTCCGTATCGACGGCACAGCGCATCCAGCGAGTTTGGACCCATTGGATGTTTGCGGCGCGCAAGCGCAAGCGTGTCGATAACCCGGTCATTGCTGATAGCAGGCTGACCGAGCCGCCCGAGCTCAGCATTGATAAAACCCATATCGAATGTGGCGTTGTGGGCGATCAGCTTTGCCCCGTCGATGAATTCAAGAAACCTGTCGACAACACCTGCGAAAACAGGTTCGTCCTTCAGACGGTCATTGCTGATGCCATGAACCGCAAGAGCATCTGGATGGACCTGTTTACCCTCAGGGTTGATGAAAACGTGGAATGTATTGCCGGTGGGGAAACGATTGACCAGCTCGACACCGCCAATTTCGATCACGCGATCGTCCAGCCGGTCGAGGCCCGTTGTTTCCGTATCGAATATGATTTCGCGCATGGAATCATCCTTTTGTCCAAATTTCACGAATCGGACAGGATACGCAAGATGAGGAGCAACGGTTTCCCCGCCTTCCCTTGATCAAGACTCCGTAAGAACGCGAATAATATCGTTGATTTCGGCCCGCGTGGCGTCAAATGACTGATCTGTATTGACGACAAAATCGGCGCGGCTGCGTTTTTCCGCGTCGGGCGTCTGGCGCTTAAGGATCGCTTCCAGTTTTTCGGGTGTCATATCGGACCGCGCCAGAACCCGCTTTTTCTGCACGTCAGCCGGTGCGCTGACAACCAGTATCTTGTCCACCCGCTCGTCGCCGCCCGTTTCAAACAACAGTGGAATATCGATCACGACCAGTTTGGCTCCCTGCGATTCGGCCGTCTTGCGAAAGGCGTTCTCTTCCGATCGAACCAGCGGATGAATGATGGATTCCAGCTTCTTTAGAGCCTCAGGATTGCCAATGACGGCTTTTGACAGTTCGGCGCGATCCACGACACCATTCTCAGTTACTCCGGGAAAGGCCGCTTCAATCAATGGCGCAGCGACACCGGAATAGAGCTTATGAACCGTTTCATCGGCGGAATAGACTGGAATGCCCGCGTCCATAAACATCTGGGCGGCAGTTGATTTGCCCATACCGATCGAGCCTGTGAGGCCAAGTACGATCATTTTGCTTTCTCCGCCGCCGAATCCATATCGGCCAGCACAAGGTTTCGCAGTTCCGGCGTCACTTCGGGCCGCCTGCCGAACCAATGTTCAAAACCGGGCACTGCCTGATGCAGCAGCATACCAAGTCCGTCGACAGTTTTAAGACCGCGCGAGCGTGCTGCTTGCAAAAGCGGTGTTTCCAGCGGCACATAGACAATATCGGTTACCAGCGCATCCGAATCAGCTCCGGACAGATCAATATCGAGTTCATCCTTGCCCTGCATGCCGAGCGATGTGGTGTTTACAATGAGAGCCGCGCCCTGCAGCAATTCAGGAATCGCATTCCAACCATGCGCACCTCCGGCGATCCCAAATCGGTCGGCCAATTCCCTAGCCCGCTCCACAGTCCGGTTGACGATCCGAATATCGGTGAAGCCACGCTGTTTCAAAGCAAAGACAACAGCCCTGCTTGCACCGCCCGCCCCCAGCACCAGCGCACTCTTGCGTTCGCTCCAGTCAGGGCTGCCTGCATCGAGATTTGCCACAAATCCGTAAGCATCCGTGTTTCCACCATGAAGCAGGCCATTTTCAAACCAGAGTGTATTAACAGCTCCAATTTCCTCAGCCGCGGCATCACGTTTTTCGCACAGGGAAAAGGCCACTTCCTTATGGGGAATTGTAACATTTCCACCGACAAACCCATTGTCCCGCAAACCATTCATGAACTGCGGGAAGGCTTCAGGAGCAACTTCCACCGCCTGATATGACCCTTTCAGCCCGAACTGCTCCAGCCAAAATCCATGAATGAGCGGCGAGCGTGAATGACGGATTGGAAAACCCGTTACGAATGCGCGAGGATTATCAGCCATCGATGGCTCCTTCCCGGCGCAATTCAGCCAGCAATGGCAGCAGCGGAAGACCGACAATGGTGAAATAGTCGCCATCGACCTTTTCGAAAAGCTGCACGCCTTCACCTTCATATTGATAGGCGCCGACACTTTGCAGGGCGATTGGTCCGACGCGCGACAGGTGGCGACCGATGAAAGCGGCATCGAGATCCCGCAATGTCATGCGCGCCACTGATACGTGCCGCCATAGGGTCTGTCCGCCTTTGGCCAGAACAACCGCGCTATTCAGATGATGCGTCTGGCCCGAAAACTTGAGCAATTGTCGGCGCGCAGCATCCATATCCTCAGGTTTGTGCAGAACTTCATCGCCCAGTGACAATGTTTGGTCCGAGCCGATAACCAGTGCATCCGGGTTGCGCTCGCTTACATCGAGGGCCTTTGCTTCGGCCAAAACCAGCGCTACATCTTCGGGGGTTGCGCCGGTTTTATAAAGTGGCGCTTCCACAGCCCGCTCATCGATATTGGCCGACTCTGCAATGAAGGAAACGCCAGCATTCTTCAGTAACGTTGCCCGGAAAGGGCTTTTGGACGCGAGGATGATCTGCATTTGTCTTCTTCTGTGTTGCTAAAATCTGGTTATCGCCCTTGCGAACGCAGGGCAAGAACGGCCGCGGCGGTTTCTTCAATAGACCGGCGCGATACGTCAATCATAGGCCAATTGTAGCGGTGGCAGATCTGCCGGGCATAGGAGAGCTCTTCTATAATATTGGCCCGGTCGAGATAATGATCCGTGTCGAAACCCGGCGTTGCTCCGAGAACGCGGTGCTGGCGCACCTGCGATATCCGTTCTGCCGACGCGATCAGTCCGACGATCAGCGGTCTTTCCGCATTGATAATGACATCTGCAATGGGCACGCCGGGTACGATTGGAACATTGGCTGTTTTGACGCCTCGATTGGCAAGATAAATGCTGGTCGGCGTCTTTGATGTCCGCGAAATTCCAATCAGGATGACATCGGCTTCTTCTATATCCAGTGGCAGCTGACCATCATCATGTTCCATGGTGAAATTCAGTGCATCAATTCGCCTGAAATATTCAGCATTGAGGACGTGCTGCGCACCAACACGCCGTCCAGCTGGAGCACCGAGATAGGACTGGAAAATACTGAGAACCGGTTCAAGCACCGAAACACAGGGTACACCGATGGTTGCACAACTTTCGTCGATCATTGCCGCCAGCCGCTTATCGACAATCGTATAAAGGACAATTCCCGGCTCAGCATCGATCCCGTCGAGCACCTTTTTGATCTGCTTTTCCGTACGAATAAGCGGATAGACATGTTCAATGGCGCGCGCATGTACATATTGCGCCGCTGCCGCCCGCCCGGCCGCCAAGAGAGTCTCTCCGGTCGCATCAGAAATCATATGAAGATGGAAGTAGTTTACTGGCTTTGTCACAGAAAACTCCACTCCCTGTTGATGACTGGGGAGAAATCTCCCGGTTTTGAACAAGCAATGGCAGCCATGTGAATTATTGGCAAGTCATCCACAGCGAGCCCACTTGTGGATGACTCTTCCCAAGCGTGTTGCGATCTGGGGATTGTTGCGACTCTTCGTCCATTATTCCGTGTTTTCCCACACCAATATCCACAGGTGTATGCGCCATAACTCGTTGATAAATAATGTTATTCTTCTTTATTTCCGCTTTCTCAGAATTTTGCTTTATGGTTTTCCCAGTTTGGCTTCGATGTTGTTGCCTGTGGGAAAATGCTGGCAATCTGGTAATTCCCGATACAAACAGACTCTAAGAATCAGAAAATCAGAAAATATCAAATTTTCTTTTTTGTAGGACAAAGCTGGAGAGAGACGGAATGGTTCGCAAAGTGATGAAAGTCCTTAGAGGCGAGACAGTCTTTCCGCCTCCTATCTGGATGATGCGCCAAGCGGGTCGCTATCTTCCCGAATACAGGGAAGTGCGAAAGAACGCCGGAACCTTTCTTGATCTTTGTTATTCACCGGATCTGGCCGTTGAAGTGACACTCCAGCCAATTCGCCGTTTTGGCTTTGATGCAGCTATCCTGTTTTCGGATATTCTTGTGGTACCGCATGCACTCGGGCGCGATCTTCGCTTTGAAGAAGGCAAAGGCCCATTGATGACTCCGATTGATGCGGAAGGTATCTTCTGGCTCGAACCCAATGGTGCCGTAGAACGGCTGGAGCCTGTCTACGAGACGGTGCGGCTCCTCCGGCAGCAACTGCCTCAGGAAACCACATTGCTTGGCTTCTGTGGGGCTCCCTGGACCGTAGCGACCTATATGATAGCGGGGCACGGTACGCCGGATCAGGCGCCGGCCCGATTGTTCGCCTATAGAAATCCTGAAGCCTTCCAGAAATTGCTGGATGAACTGGCAGATGTTTCGGCTGAGTATCTGATCAGGCAGATTGATGCCGGTGCTGATGCTGTGCAGATTTTCGATTCCTGGTCTGGCGTTCTGGACGAAACCTGCTTTGAACAATTCTGTATCGCTCCGGTGGCCCGAATCGTCAAAAAAGTACGCGCTTCTCATCCTGACGTTCCAATTATAGGTTTTCCGAAGGGGGCCGGGGCACTCTATGTGAATTATCGTGAACGAACCGGTGTTACAGCTCTTGGTTTGGACTGGACCGTACCGCTTTCACTGGCATCATCGCTTCAAGGCAACGGCGCTATTCAGGGTAATCTTGATCCTTTGCGCRTGGTTGCGGGTGGCCGGGCTCTGGATGAGGGTGTCGATGCAATTCTGGATGGGCTGGGTCACGGACCCCTCATCTTTAACCTGGGCCATGGCATCACGCCGGATGCGCCGGTGTCCCATGTGGAACAAATGGTTGCCCGCGTGCGGCAAGCCAAGTCCTAGGAAGCAATGAAGGATCGATTATGAGTAATAACCAGATACCGGCGCAAGGTTCGAAGAAAACGGCGCCAATGGCTATGGCAATTGGTGTTATTCTCGCCCTCATCATTGTTACTCTGGTTTATCTATATCCCGATGAGGCCTATCTCTGGGTCAAGGCGTTGCATGTGATTGCCGTTATTTCATGGATGGCGGGAATGCTCTATCTGCCACGCTTGTTCGTTTATCACTGCGCTGCGGAAAAAGGTTCGATCCAGTCGGAAACCTTCAAGGTGATGGAGCGTCGCCTGCTCAAAGCAATTATAACGCCGGCAATGATGGTAACCTGGGCGGCTGGACTTTGGCTTGCCTGGAAAACTACTGCCTATATGGATGGCTGGTTCCATGTTAAATTTCTGGCCGTTCTGATTTTATCTGGCCTTCACGGCTATTTTTCCAAAGCTGTACGGATGTTTGCCGAAGATAAAAACGAAAAACCTGCTCGTTTTTGGCGCATGATGAACGAAGTGCCGACGCTCCTGATGATCATTATTGTCATCATGGTCATCATAAAGCCATTTTGACTCATCATTTTATTTTCTGCCTGATATCAATACTACTCATGAAACCTCTTGCCCTTGCAGTCATGATTGGCTAGATAAGGGCTCCTCTCTGGAAATACCGCCATAGCGATCTTCAGCCATTCATACATGGCACTGCATTCCGGCATCGTCATTTCCCTTCCCCATTTCAAACCTATAGAATTAAGAGTTCCGCACACATGCAGGAAATGAAACTACAAGAACTCAAGAACAAGACGCCAGTAGACCTTCTGGCGTTTGCTGAAACACTGGAAGTTGAAAACGCCAGTGTCATGCGCAAACAGGAATTGATGTTTGCAATCTTGAAAAAACTGGCTTCCCAGGATGTCGAGATTATCGGCGAAGGTGTGGTCGAGATATTGCAGGATGGCTTCGGCTTTATGCGTTCTGCCAATGCAAATTATCTCCCAGGCCCTGATGACATCTATATTTCACCGTCGCAAATCCGGCGGTTTTCACTGAAAACCGGCGATACGGTTGAAGGTCCGATTCGTGGACCCAAGGAAGGCGAACGTTATTTTGCTCTTCTCAAGGTCAACACGATCAACTTCGAAGACCCGGAAAAGATTCGCCACAAGATCCATTTTGACAATCTGACGCCGCTCTATCCAAATGAGCGCTTCAAGATGGAACTGGAAAACCCGACTACCAAAGATCTGTCGGCTCGTGTCATTGATCTGGTGGCACCACTTGGTAAAGGCCAGCGCGGTCTGATCGTCGCTCCGCCCCGTACCGGTAAGACTGTTCTTCTTCAGAACATTGCTCATTCAATCACCGCAAACCATCCGGAATGCTATCTGATCGTTCTTCTTATTGATGAACGTCCGGAAGAAGTGACGGATATGCAGCGCTCGGTGAAGGGTGAAGTTGTCTCTTCTACGTTCGATGAACCGGCATCCCGTCACGTTCAAGTGGCAGAAATGGTCATCGAAAAGGCAAAGCGCCTTGTTGAGCATGGCCGTGACGTCGTTATTCTTCTCGATTCCATTACCCGCCTTGGCCGCGCCTACAACACCGTCGTGCCATCATCCGGCAAGGTACTGACCGGTGGTGTGGATGCCAACGCATTGCAGCGCCCGAAACGTTTCTTTGGTGCTGCGCGTAATATCGAAGAAGGTGGATCGCTCACCATTATTGCGACGGCTTTGATTGATACCGGCAGCCGCATGGATGAAGTTATCTTTGAAGAATTCAAGGGTACAGGCAACTCGGAAATCGTGCTCGACCGCAAGGTTGCTGACAAGCGCATCTTCCCGTCAATGGATATTCTCAAATCCGGTACACGTAAGGAAGACCTGCTGGTACCGCGTCAGGATCTGCAGAAGATCTTTGTTCTGCGCCGTATCCTCGCTCCGATGGGTACAACAGATGCAATCGAGTTCCTTATCGACAAGCTCAAGCAGACCAAGACGAATGGCGAGTTCTTCGATTCAATGAATACCTAATGCTCTGACGGTTTCGGCTTAAGCAGCTCTGCGAGCGCCTCCGCCGTTTCCACAGGAGCCAGACAAACAAGCCCGCGGCACAGATAGGCCGCGGGTTTTTTTATGGTGAATTCACCGGCGCCGGGCACGAGCTCAATTTTTGTATTCTCTTCGAACTTTATCCATATGTCGGTTCGCCGCGGATCTGGGTGGCTATTCGCAATACGGATAAGTGGATGCTCTTTATCGGTGGTGACAAGGACAAGCTTCATCGGTTCAAGCAACAGGCTGGCGCTGTTGAGAACGCCGGCCTGGCCATAGCGCTGTTCAAGAACGCGGCCAATAGCATTCTCTGCAAGTTTCTCAGCTCTCTGTTGTAGCGCATAGTCCGCAGTGGTTGTTGCCAGACGGATAATTGCTTCGAGGATCTGTCCCGTAGCGCTGGGTATTGCCTCGTCTTGGTCGCCACGCACGCGGATGATAACGTCAGTGCTGTCGGCGGCACTGAGGGCGTAATTTCCTTCAGCGGTCATGTGCCAGCGATCAAGGGCTTCGAGCCAGCGGCTTGCGTCGCTGAGAAACGTTTTGTCCTGCGTGGCCTCATACAGAGAGACTGCCGCGTTAATCATAGCTGCGTAATCCGATGAAAGACCGGGAAAAAGTTGCGATTGGCCGAGAACGGAATGTGGCAAGCGTCCGTCGACCATCGATTCGGATATGGAACGATAAGAGTTGATAGCCAATTCGAGCCAATCCGCGCGCTCAAAAACACGCGATGCTTCCGCCAGCGCGCGAATCATGAGCCCATTCCAATCAGTCAATGATTTGTCATCGCGATTGGGATGGATGCGTTTTTCACGTTGAGCAAAGAGGATTTGCCGGACCTTCAATAGATCTGTCTCAGTATCGGTGTTGAAGGCATCCGGAGATTTAAGGCGGTTCAGAATTGTCTTGCCTTCCCAATTTCCTTCAGGCGTGACGTCATAGGTTGTTCTGAACGCTTGAAACTCCGTAGCGTCTGAAATTTCGCTCGCGGACCAAACGTAGAAACGTCCCTCCTCCCCTTCGCTATCCGCGTCAAGGCTTGAGGCAAAACGCGCACCATTTGCCAGCATTTCCCGCCTCAACCAATCAATGGTCTCTTCGATTCGTATGCGGAACAATTCATCTTTGGTTTCCGCATAGGCATAAGTCGCATGACGAATGAATTGCGCATTATCGTAAAGCATCTTCTCAAAATGCGGGACAAGCCAGTCATCATCGACGGAATATCGCGACAGCCCGCCGCCGAGATGATCATAGATCCCACCTTGGAGCATCATTCGCAGGCTTTTGAGGAATGCGTCGCGGTGCTGAATATTGCCGCTCCGAAGCCAGGAAAGCCAAAGTGTGTCCATAAAAGGAGCATTGGGAAATTTAGGCGCGCCGGTAAGACCACCCTTTTTCATGTCAATCATGCCCGCTATATTGACGGCGAATTGATCAAAGAGCTGCCTGTCGAGCGGGATGGCCGTCGCTTTTGCATCAAGGCGCGCGCTGACATGATCCGTAAGCGCATCGACATTCTGGACAACGCGGGCACGGTCTTCGCGCCATACCCGGTCAATGGATTGCAGCACATCTATGAAACCCGGCCGACCATAGCGCGAGTTCTTGGGAAAATAGGTTCCCCCCCAGAAGGGTTTTGCATCCTGGGTGAGAAACATTGTAAGCGGCCAGCCGCCTTGTTCTCCCATAGCTCCAAGCGCTGCCATATATATCTGGTCAATATCCGGCCGCTCTTCCCGGTCAACTTTGATGTTGACGTAGTGGGCGTTCATGAGATCAGCCACTTGCTGGTCTTCGAAACACTCGTGCGCCATGACGTGACACCAGTGGCAGGCGGCATAGCCCACGGAAAGCAGTATGGGTTTGCCTGTTTCCCGTGCTTCCTGCAATGCAAGCTTCCCCCAAGGTCGCCAGTGAACGGGATTATGGGCGTGTTGTCGCAAATAGGGACTGGATTCCTGTCCGAGCAAATTGGCTTGCTGATACATTGGAGACTGTGCTCTTTCCGAATGGTGCCGTGAGGTCTATCAAGGCTGCGAGTGTAGACGCGGATAGCAACAAATGAAACAGAACGAGAATTTTCCTGAAACCATCTTCGCCCTGTCGAGCGGGCGTTTGCCGTCGGGCGTGGCGGTGCTGCGTATTTCCGGCTCCCAAACTCGATTCGTTATCGAAACAATTTGCGGTCGACTTCCAGAACCACGCCGTGCCGAGCTGCGGTCGTTCAAGGATAGAGAAGGAAATCTCGTTGATCGGGGACTCGTAGTGTTCTTCCCCAATCCGAACAGTTTTACCGGCGAAGATTGTGGTGAATTTCATCTGCACGGCGGGCGCGCCGTCGTGGATTCCATGATTTCACTTCTCTACACATTCGAGAACTGCCGGCTTGCCGAGGCGGGCGAATTCACGCGGCGCGCTTTTGCCAATGCAAAATTCGATCTGACCGTAGCGGAAGGCCTCGCAGATTTGATAGCGGCGGAAACCGATGGGCAACGTCGCCTCGCCCTGCAGATTGCGTCCGGGTCACAGGTTCAACTCTACTCTTCCTGGCGCACGGAAATGATCCGCGCACGCGCTCTGATTGAAGCGGAGCTGGATTTTGCCGATGAATCCGATGTGCCCGGCTCGGTCTCCGATCAGGTCTGGCTATCCATGCGGGATTTGGCAGAGAGGATTGAAAAGCACGTTGCGGACGGCAAGCGCGGTGCAATCATCCGTGATGGTTTTCGGGTCGTCATCATTGGCGCTCCGAATGCAGGTAAATCCAGTCTGTTGAATGCACTGGCCGGGAGTGATGTTGCTATTGTTTCGGATGAACCTGGCACAACGCGGGACCTCATTGAGATCAAGCTTGATCTGGGCGGCCTTCCTGTACTCATTACAGATACAGCGGGCCTACGGGAAACAGAAGGCAAGGTGGAGAAAATCGGCATTGATCGGGCGCTTGAACGCGCCTCGTCTGCAGATTTGGTTCTGGCACTTATCGATATATCTCACCCCCTACCCGTTCCCTTGGAGCAGCTTGCAGGCAATGACATCTTGCGGGTCGGCACGAAAACAGATCTACGCCATCAAACAACGTCAGATGATTTTGATCTAACATTGTCGACTCAATCCAATACTGGTTTGGCTGAACTCCTTGATACCCTGAAAACCAAAGCCGAGGCGGCCGCGGGCAATCTCTCAGATCCCCTGCCAACACGTCGGCGTCATATGGAACTGCTGACTGAGACCAGCCGTGAGATCAATCAGGCGGTGGTGGATGAGGATGCTCCGCTGGAGGTACGGGCGGAGTATCTACGCCGGGCTTCCCACGCACTGGGACGGATTACCGGCGACGTGGATGTTGAAGATATTCTGGATGTGGTATTCTCCCAGTTCTGTATCGGGAAATGATTCACGTGAAACAATTGAGGATCAGTTGCCAGATTGACTTCATCGAATTGTTTCACGTGAAACATCGTTCCTTGACTCACACTTGACTCACGGCGCTGTTTTGCTCATCAAGGCACTAAATTCGAATCTCAGAAAGTTTGGCTCGTGGAAGACAATTTCGACGTTATTGTCATTGGGGGTGGACATGCAGGCTGTGAAGCTGCAGCAGCCTCCGCTCGCTTTGGTGCGCGAACCGCTTTGGTTACGCATAAAGCTGGCACGATTGGCGTGATGTCCTGCAACCCGGCGATTGGTGGTCTGGGAAAAGGCCATCTTGTCCGCGAAATTGATGCTCTGGATGGTTTGATGGGCCGCGTCGCTGATGCTGCCGGTATTCAATTTCGTCTGCTCAATCGGCGAAAGGGCCCGGCTGTGCGTGGTCCCCGCACACAGGCCGACCGGAAATTGTATCGTCTTGCCATGCAGTCGGCCATTGCTGAACAGCCGAATCTGACCGTTATCGAAGGGGGGGCCAATGATCTCGTCATTCAAGATGGAAAGATTTCGGGCATACAGCTGATGGATGGACGTGTTCTATCTTGTGGTTCGGTTGTTCTGACAACGGGAACATTTCTACGTGGGCTCATTCATATTGGTGAGAAGAAAATACCGGCTGGACGAATGGGTGAAGCCCCGGCGCTCGGTCTATCCGACACATTGGCCAAGCATGAATTCGCTTTGGGGCGCCTAAAAACCGGAACACCCCCACGTCTGGATGGGCGCACAATCGATTGGAAGGCTCTTGACGTTCAGTCTGCGGACGAGGATCCGCTGCCCTTTTCATTGATGACGGATGCTATCACCAATCCTCAGATCGATTGCGGGATCACACGTACAACAGCCGCTTCGCATGCGGTGATCCGGGCGAATCTGCATCGTTCAGCCATGTATTCAGGATCGATTGAAGGCATTGGACCGCGTTATTGCCCGTCGGTAGAGGACAAGATCGTCAAGTTTGGCGATCGCGATGGCCACCAGATTTTTCTGGAGCCCGAGGGCTTGGATGACAATACGGTTTATCCGAATGGTATTTCCACTTCGCTTCCCGAAGAAGTGCAACTGGAAATTCTCAAGACAATACCTGGTCTCGAGCATGCGATTATGCTGCAACCGGGTTATGCCATTGAGTATGACTTCATTGATCCACGCGAGTTGGATCGGAGCCTTCAGACGCGACGTATTGGTGGTCTGTTTCTTGCCGGACAAATCAACGGAACGACTGGATATGAAGAGGCAGCTGCACAGGGTCTGTTGGCCGGCCTCAATGCGGCCCGACTATCAAGCGGCAGTGAACCGTTCGTTATACAGCGTACCGAGGCTTACATTGGTGTGATGGTCGATGATCTGACATCGCGCGGCGTCAGCGAACCCTATCGAATGTTCACCTCTCGTGCGGAATTTCGACTTTCTTTGCGTGCTGATAATGCAGATGAGCGGCTTACCCCAATGGCGGATGACTTGGGAATTCTTGGCTCTGCGCGCAGAGCGCGGTTCGAGAAACGCACGCAGGAGTTGGATGCGGCGCGGCAGATGGCTAAGCGACTGAATATCACGCCAAATGCAGCAGCTTCGGTGAATTTGCATTTGAACCAAGATGGCGTCCGCCGATCAGCCTATGAGCTTCTTGCCTTTCCCGATATCGACCTTGCCCGCCTCACCGCTATCTGGCCAGAACTAACATCAGTCACAGGGCGGATAGCAGAAGCGCTCGAGATTGAAGCGCAATATGCTGTCTATCTCGAGCGACAGAAAGCCGATGTTGCGGCGATGGAACGCGAAGAGGCACTGCTCATTCCAAAGAGCATCGATTTTTCGGCAGTTTCGGGACTGTCCAATGAATTGAAACAAAAGCTTCAGCAGCGTCAGCCCAGATCCATTGCCGAAGCACAGCGTATTGATGGCATGACGCCTGCAGCACTCGCTTTAATTATTGCGCAAATACGTCGCAGCTCTATTGCGAGAGATGTAGCGTGAGCGATCGGCGCGAGAAGCGACTGCGGGAAGTCTTGCCAACTGTTTCACGTGAAACAGTGGCGGACCTGATAGGCTTTGAAGACCTGTTTCGAAAATGGTCAAAAGCAATCAATCTTGCCTCCCCTGCCACGCTGGATGAGTTGTGGGAGCGGCACATTATCGATAGTGCTCAGCTCTATCCCTTGCTCCCTGATGCTAAACAATGGCTTGATCTTGGTTCGGGCGGTGGCTTTCCGGGCGTTATTCTCGCCATTCTTTTGAAGGAAAAGGCAGGCGCAAAGATCGACCTCGTGGAGAGTAATGGCAAGAAAGCAGCTTTTCTTCGCACTGCTTTGGCTCAATTCGCGACGCCTGGCATAGTTCATTCCGCCAGAATTGATGCTGTTTGGGCGAAAATTCCAACTCCTGATGTTATTACCGCGCGCGCGCTTGCTCCCCTTAAGGAGCTGTTTGTACTTACTGAGCCTTGGCTGGCAGGTGGTGCAACGGCTCTTTTCCAAAAAGGCCGGGATTACCGGCGGGAGATCGAGGAAAGCCGTGACGGCTGGTCCTTTGATCTGGTACAACATCCAAGTGTGGTTGATGTTGAGTCGGTCGTGCTGCAGATCAGCAATGTGCGGCGCAATTCGGCGGTAAAGTAACACCACTTTTCGATTTCGGTCGTCGATAACGATGATTTGCTTGGGAAGACAGTGATGAACAGTCAGACTCGTATCATTACCATAGCCAACCAAAAGGGTGGTGTGGGCAAAACCACGACCGCTATTAATCTGGCCACGGCGCTCGCGGCCATTGGCGAGAATGTGTTGATTGTCGATCTCGATCCACAGGGTAATGCCAGCACCGGGCTTGGAATTGACCGCAAAAATCGTGAATTGTCGTCCTACGACGTTCTCATGCAGACTGCGTCGGTTGAAGAGGCAGCAATTGCAACGGCAGTTCCCAATCTCTCATTGATCCCATCGACACTTGACCTTCTTGGTGTTGAAATGGAAATCGCCGGGTCCGGAGATCGTGCCACCCGTTTGCGTAAGGCGTTTCGGGGTAACAATGTGGCCTCCCCTTTCACCTATATTTTGATTGATTGCCCGCCATCCCTCAACCTTTTGACGATGAATGCTATGGCGGCTGCCGATTCTGTCCTTGTCCCCTTGCAGTGTGAGTTCTTTGCTCTGGAGGGTTTAAGTCAGTTGCTGGAAACGGTAAATCAGGTGCGCACGGCCCTCAATCCGTCTTTGACCATCCAGGGTATCGTGCTGACAATGTTTGATGGCCGTAACAATCTTGCGACGCAAGTCGTTGATGATGTGCGCTCATTTATGGGCGATAAGGTGTATCGTACCGTGATCCCACGCAATGTTCGGGTATCAGAAGCACCATCCTATGGAACACCGGCCATCCTTTATGATTTGAAGTGCGCCGGTAGTCAGGCTTATCTGCAGCTTGCATCGGAAGTTATTCAAAGAGAGCGGCATTTGCGCGCCGCTTGATATCGATTCGAATACGAAACATTTATGAGAGCCTATGACAATGAATGAAGATCCGTCAAAAAAACGCCTCGGTCGTGGTCTTGCCGCGCTCATTGGAGAGATGGACCGTCTACCGGAAGAAAACGTTCCTCCGCGTATTGCAACGTTGGATCGTCAGGTTCCTATTGAGTTTGTCAGCCGCAATCCACGCAATCCGCGCCGCCTGTTCACGGAAGCTGATCTTGAAGACCTTACACAGTCGATCCGAGAGCATGGCATCGTTCAGCCCGTTGTCGTTCGCCCTGCCAAGGATTCGGCGGATCGCTACGAACTGATTGCCGGTGAACGGCGCTGGCGTGCCGCGCAACGTGCCGGTCTGACAACTGTTCCTGTCATTATCCGCGAAGTGGATGACCGCGTTGCACTTGAACTGGCTATTATCGAGAACGTACAACGTGCCGATCTCAACCCGATCGAAGAAGGTATGGGGTATCAGCAGCTTATCGATGATCATGAATACACGCAGGCGGATCTGGCGCAGGTGATCGGCAAGAGCCGCAGTCATGTGGCCAATACGCTGCGTTTGCTGAAATTGCCTGAGCCAGTGCGCGACCATATTACGAACGGTGCTCTTTCAGCCGGGCATGCGCGCACGCTGATCACAGCGGAGAATCCCGGGCTTCTTGCTGATCGGATTATTCGCGATGGTCTTTCGGTTCGTCAGGCTGAAGCTCTGGCACAGGGCGGCGGAAACAAACCAGCGGCACCCAAAGTCAAGGCCGACAATGATGAGAATAAAGACGCCGATACGCGGGCATTGGAAAAGCTGCTCTCCGACGTCACGGGGATGCGTGTTACGGTTAACCACCAGGCAAAGGGTGGGGATGTGCGTATTCACTATACGACGCTGGAGCAGTTGGATGAAATTTGCCGGCGCCTGCAAAGCTAGCGTGACGTAACGGTATATTATCGTTTTAATTCAAATGCTTATTCTCTGGCTAGTCGCGGATTCTTGCGTGCGTTACCTAACGCCCGCTCCGCCCTGCTCGCGCAGCCTCGGCAGCCAAAGCTATGAGTGATTGCCGAATGATCGGAATGGATAGTACCGCGTTGCGACGACTTTCCAGAACGGTTTTTTGCAATCTTTCAATGGCTTTGGCGCATGTCTGCGTTGTCCAGCGCTGCAATGCTGTCTCGACAAGTCGACGTCTGGAGAAAAATACCGGCGGACGTGCACCTGCCACGGCGGAACCGGCATTTTTGCCTTCTGTCTCCATGCCGTAACGCAGGGACTGAAGCGTCTGGAACTGCCGTATAGCTGAGCTTAGAATGAGGAAGCTTGATGAACCCGAGCCGATTACCCGATCAAATGCGTGGGTGAAATCGTTGAGATTGCCAGTCATGAGCGCATCGATAATCGTTTCGTAGGATGTTGCACTGACATCGCCGATGATATCGCGAACATCCTCAATGGTGATACGTTCCCGGCCATGAACGTAAAGGCAAATTTTCTCCAGCTCGGCACGGGTCGCCAAACGGTCACCGCCAAGGCTTTCCTTGAGCAGATTGCGGGCATCCAGCGTGATCTGCAACTGATTCCTTGCAAGCATATCGTCAATGGTTGCATCGATCCCCTTGGCATCGTCGCTATAGCAAGGCAGTGCCATGGCACTGGCGCTTTGTTCGACAATGCCACGCAGGCCTGCGCCCTTTTTCAGATCGCCAGCCTCGATGAGGATAAACGTGTCTACGGGTGGTGTTTTGGTCAGATGCGTTACGGCATCGGCCAATCCCTTTTGCCCTGATGCGTTACGGACCCAGATCAGGCGCTCGCCACCAAACATGGAAATTGTATTGGCTTCATCGGAAAGACGGCCAGGTTCTGCCTGAATATCATCGGCGTCCAGACGGATGACGGCGAAGGGATCATCCTGTGAGAGCCCGGTTAGTTTGATGAAACTCCTTGCCCTTTCGCTCACCAGGCCTTTGTCCGGACCGTAAAGAAGCACAATGGGATAGGCTCGATCGAGCCTTTTCAGGAAGGAATCAACCTCATGCGCTTTCTTCTGTGCCATGGTTGTAGGGTTTAGCGCATTGAACACGGATTGCAATTGCACATTGCTTATCAAAGCAGCGCTTTAAGGGCAGGGAATAAACTCCAGATAGCAAAAAGGCCCAGGTGAACCTGAGCCTTTTGATCTTCGGACAACTGGAGCGGGAGAAGGGATTCGAACCCTCGACCCCAACCTTGGCAAAGGCGAAATAAGATTGTCCGACTGGTTTAAGGGGGTCGTGGGTTTCATCCAAAATTCCGGTCTGTACGAATTCTTCCAATGTGAGAGAGTGTGAAACGATGAACTAGATACGATTTCAAGTAATTCTCATGTAGTATGGCAAAGGCTGTAAACGGTAACCACACTGGAACCGCAACATTTTCCAGTGCACACAATAGTTCTCAGAAATTTATAGATGTTCCAGTAACAAATATGAAATAACAACAATGCATGTACCAAATTGGGTCTGCCTTATGTGACGCCGCATAGTGCTCGGCATTCATTTATCTCGACAATATGCAGGCGAAGGGTATTGGGGTTGGGCTTGTAGCTCGGCTTGCTGGTCATGCCAACGCAACAGTTACATTGGGTCACTACACGCAAGCTGTTCGTGGTGGGGAGGTGGCTGTGGAAACACTGGAGGAAGCCTATGGTGCTGCTGGCTAGCGGCCAGTGGTATAGCCCTGCCACGCCGTGGTGCCACGGAACCGCACTAGGCCGCTGGCGAGCGGCACGTAGCTGCCCGCCAGAGGCCTGCACGGGAGTGCCGCTTCCTGGCTCACTGAAATTAGCTAAGCAAGTGTTCTTTGGTGAGGGTTCAACGCGACAATGATCTCGACAACAGTGTGACGCGCAGTCTCGCAGATTCCATACTCCGCCAGTACAACCTCAAGATCATTAGTGCTCATTTGAGCGAGGTTTGACGCTTCATCCAGATTTAGAATCTGTGTTTGTTGCGTGACGATATCCGTGACAAGAAATTGCTGCATTTCACTTTTCCGATTGCTCCAATCGAGTAAAACACAGCGGATATATTGTGTGCAATTATACGAGTTTTATCAAATGCTTAGTTACTTCCATGGAGCGCATCCGGGAATGTTTGACCCTCCCCTAATTTTGATAATCGGGAGAGTTGAGGCCGGGACCCGTGCGGCCTTGTAATTCAGTCGAAAATGAATACGCAGTACGCGCCCAACTATGTTGGCGACGATTCCTTGCTGGAAACGCTCCATAATTTGTCATCAATTTCGGTCAGCCATATAAGTATGATCACCGATGCCACAAATAACGCCGTGGACGTAGACGTGTATTGAATGGCAGCACTGACAATGCCTATGCAAACGACACCAATGTATTTTCGCCACCAACGTCGTTTGGGTTTTGTTATCTCACTCTGCAGTGTCCGCGCCAGTGATCTTGTGACGGCAATTCCATGGCAGATGAACGTGACGTTTTCACCTTGTGTAATAAATAGTTTTGGTAAGCTTTGTTCTGCAATTGCACCATTTTTCACGCTGCTCTGAAGGCGATCCAATTGAAAGTCCGCTTTGATGGTTTCATCAGGTGTAGGAGAGTTTAAAATTTGGTCGAACAAGTCATCAGGCAAGAAAACATTTGCTGTGTAGCTTTTGACCTTATCGCGAAGTGGCTCTTTCCATATCCGGCTCGCGCTAACAATGAATTCGTGAATGTTCCTAGATTGTCTATCGTCTTTGCCGTGAGGGAAGCCCAATCTGCCTGATGCACGATAGAAATGAATCTGTAGATGAGAACAATAATCCAATCGCTTACCATTCGCGTCTATAACATCAATCAAATCATCAAGCTCGCACGAGGCCAATAGCACTTCCGACTTCTCTATTTGGTTCGGTATGGGGGCGTCGATGACGCCCATTACACCACTCACATGGTGATACGCGGAGGACGTGTATTGCACATTGGTTAGAGTGCCGCGAACTGGCCAAAATCTCAAATCAGGATCATCGCTTATCATTTTACCCCCTGCAGTAAATCAGCGCATGTTATGGTCAATCAGAACACGCCAAGAGAATTTTTGTCAATTATTTCAGTATGATAACGCTCCAACCCGCGCTTTCAGTGTTGTCTCGAATCAACTCTGCCAAGATAGTATAATCGGAATACCCGATTTTGGGGTACTATAAATTCGGGTTTCTAAAGAACGCTGGTCTCAATATCGGCGTTTCATCGTGACATCTATCCATTCTGATCTTTATCGAAAGATGATTGAGCTTCTCGTAGAGGCTCGCAAGGATGTCGGCGTAACCCAAGTTGAATTGGGAAAGCGTCTTGGCCAGCGACAAACTTTTATATCTAAAGTTGAATTGGGTGAGCGTCGTCTGGATGCAGCGGAGTTTATTATGATGTGCAGAGCGGTGCCTATCGATCCATACACGGTTATGCAAAAGGCCGAAGAAAGTTCCGAATAGTCGCAACTTCTTCCTGCGTAATTTTCATTCGAAGGTCAACCAATCCACACCTTGAACAAGCTTGCCGCCGTGCTCGCAACCATCGGTGGTGCGGGCAACTTTCTTACCGTCGATCTTGGCGACTGAAGAGCCGCCGGTAATGGCCGCTGTTGTCGGTACGCCGCTACACAGGCATTTGGAGCCAACGGTTGCAATCGGAATACCGTTTACCTTGACGAAATTTTGGGCAGTTGAAATGACGGGACCACCAACATGCGGCCTCGGCCCCGGATCAACCATCGGACAAGTATGCATGTGGCCTAAAAGGGTGACGGGAAGTCCCATACTTGTTCAAATTCTCCATAACAACCTATTCATCCATTTTCCCGCATTATCGTTCCGGGCAACGTAAAATACTCCATAGTTCGGGGTTGTTTGTTTATCATATGCAAACAACCCATTTGTCGAGGTAATGAAATATATTATACTTAAATTTAGAGGGATGTTGCGTTTCTGTTCATGACAGAGACAAATATATCATCATCTCTCAGTGGCTCTCGATCAATTCGCGATCCTATTTCTTTTAATTTTTCTTCATCATATATCTCGTCTCCTTCTAAGTATTCAATAAATAGCTTCTCATTTTCCTCTATTGCTGAAAATGAAACAGTGCATTTCACTGTATCCCATTTATTCTTAAATCCTTTTATCTGCTCCCGAAAAACGATTAAGCTCTGACCAGAAGATTCGGCTTTATCGACTAGAATCCAAAAGCAAGCCTCGTTGAAGTGAAGCTGTAGTTCTCCAAGGGCCATTTTCCAGTCCACACCGTCGTGCGACTGAAGATTGGCCATAAGGGAATTCATGTCGTCGTATATATCATTCATATTACTATCTCTAAACTTTCATGTCGGACGATAGTGGTTAAGGCGGTGTAATAGTTGGGTATCTAAATTTGGGGGATTGTGGTGGGCTATTCGTCGCCCATTCCTCAGCGTCCGGAGTATCTATTTTGCAACCGGCTTTTTCTGCATCTTGCATCTGACGAGCTAAATTCTTCTGCTTATCGCGATACTGTTCAAGATGGCCTTCCCATGATCTATATTGTGGATGTGCTTGCCATTTGTAATAGTGATTATAGAAGATATTTGCTTTATCCTCTACCATATCATTATACCGCTCTTCAAGTTCGTCTCTGCGCTCCTTGATCTTCTTGTTTCTATCATTGCAGTTGGGACCTGGTGGTGGGCAATTGCCTGTCGCGCAGGTTGCAGCCACCGCACCAGTTTGAGTTTGCGTCTGTGTACCTGCGGTAGCGGGAACGGGAGTCGCTTGTGCCTGATTTGCGACTTGATCGCTATTCCACCAATCACTAATGGCCTTGTCTAAAGTAGCACCGGCTTCTGTACCTTTGGTATAACCATAATATCCACCCGCGCCCGCTCCTGCAATTGCTCCTGTTGTAGCACCGGGCGCGCCTGTCGCTATTGCGCCTCCGATTGCCCCTGGAATCGCACCGATGCCTCCAGCAAGTGCTCCGGCCCCGCCACCTACAACCGCGCCAGGAACGGCGTCAACCGCGCCTCCAACGACGGCGCCCCCTACGCCACCAACAACACCCCCACCTACGGCCCCTCCAGCGCCAAACAGATATTCGAAGAAACCGCTCATTGGCCAATTCCCTTGTGGTTGCTTTGCTCAAGCCATCTCAAGGTATCAGACATGAATTGCTTTACCCGGTTGTCAGGGTGATCACCTCCATTTGAGATATAATTTTGCGCATCCTTTGATTTCAGGACGCGCCCATTTGACTTGCATACAATAAACGCCCACCGGCAATGAGCAGCTTCAGACTCTAGTCCTAACTTTAATCCGGTCTCCTCGCTAATGCGTATGTGTTCTGCAATCGCGCCCTCACTTGCGTTGGCTACTTCATCTTTACAAGTCTGACGCAGGTAAGTAGCACGGCGAGCGCGAGATGCCTCCAAACGGCGAGATGCGATTACTTGTATTACATCGGGCGTAAGCTTCAATGGCCCAATCTTAGGTCTTGGCAATTCTCTGGAGTGACCTGCACGCATTAAGGCGCTTCTCCATTCATTGCTCGGCGCAAATAGTACTTCTGCGGCCGCCCCCACGAAACGCGTATATTGCGCTGCCTCAAGCGCTGGCAAGACTTGGGCCAGTACGTTCGGATCCCAATGGCGGAACAGCACCCACTCATATTTGACAGGCCTACCTAAACTGCCGTCATTCCCCGGAATTTGGTCATCAGGAACAAGCACTTTATTGATTGATCGCAGGTGTTGCCAAAGCGCCTGCTCGCCATCGGGACAGGACCAAAACACGGCGCAGGGTTTTTTGAGAGCAAGTTCTTCGATGCGGTCGCGAACGTGATTGTCATCGAGCGCGACCATCCATGGTCCGTCGCGGCGAATGTTGTCATCACCACCCTTGAGAAACAACGAGCGGCTCTTGATACCCGCATCACCAAGTTCATCTTCAAGGTCATCGAAATGTGCGCCATCAAGCACAGCAAAAATGGGTCGTGGCATCCTGTCTAAAGCGACACTTAGCGCCCGAGCAATTTCGTTGGAACTCGATGCATCAGACTCCGGCTTTTGCATTTGTGTCTACACTCCCCTCACAAACGGTGTTTGTGACTGCGACATCTTCTTGAGGCACGAAGCCCCCTTGCCCGGCCCTCCTTTTTTGAAGTTGATTGCATTGCCTTCAATGTCAATTTTGAGGGCATACAGCTTGATACCCTTTTTGTTGATGGCAATATATCCACCGGGGGCCGATAGGCGTATTTCATCGTCGGCATAAATCTCCCAGACTTTGGCCTCGCCGTGATATTTCTCACCGGAAACAATATTGTAAAGCTGGCCAACCTCTACCTTGATTGTTTTGCCAACCTTGGTGTTTTGCTCTTTACCAATCTGGGTGAAGTGCGTTGATCCGATATTCGTTACTTTGCTCACGCCAATCTGCTCGGCTCTGGCAACACCGATCGTGTCGGATTTGAAATTGCCGACGACAGTGTTCATGATGCCGGGAAGTTGGAACAACGCTCCGGTGGCTTGCCCCATGCCGTCGCCGGAAGCCGCGAGTGCTGTGCCCTGATCGAAGCGTGGGCTTGGCCCGGAGACAACGCCATTGCGTGCGCCAAGACCGGTTGCCGAGAGAAAGCCAAGTGCAGATTGGCCCAGTGACATGGCGAAGTTGACAAGGTTGGGGGCACCGCCTGCTATTTGTCCTGCCTGCTGCATCAGACCGGACGTTTGTCCGGCCAGACCGGCAACCTGTGCGACGAGGCCCAATGCACCAGCGCCGGTCCCGCCGACAACCATGTTCATGGAGCCGCCGATCTCGTGCTTCTGGTTGCCCGCAACCTCAACGGCACGGTTAGCGCCTACGGACGAAACCTCATTGGCGTCAACGCGTTTCGTGCGGTTATTCAGAACCCGTGTTGTCTGATCCTTTTGAGCATGGAAGAACTGGTTCTCCTTGCCCTTCTCGTCTTCGAAGGAAACTTCGTTAAAGCCTTGTCCCTTGTGTGTATTGGACCTTAAAACAGTACGTGTCTTGTTCTCGGGCAGCGTATAAGGAACCTTCGTGCTGGGATTGGGCACGATGCCTGTCACGACGGGTCTGTCCGGATCACCTTCGAGATAGGTGACCATCACTTCCATGCCGATACGTGGAATGACTTGTGCGCCAAAACCGCCGCCCGCCCAGGATTGCATCACACGGATCCAACAGGTGTCAGAACCGTCCTTCTTGGCGCGGTTTCTCTGCCATGGATACCAGACTTTAATTCTCCCATATTCATCCGGATGGATTTCTTCACCTGATGGTCCGGCGACAATGGCCACCTGCGAGCCATCTATGCGTGGCTGCGGCGTTGTCCGGTGGGGCGTCGCCGGAAGCCTTGAGGGAAGGGCAATAAAGCTGTTAGAATAATCAAGCGTGCCGTCTTCCACCGTCTCATAGGAATGATCAACGATCCGGTGTACGATAGCTGTGACCACATATTCTTCAAACACATGGTCCGCATGGGCGACTTCGTAGGGTTTGAACTTCCGTCCAGCAGCAAGGGTCCTGACGGTCGAATTGCCTTCAATCTTTTCATGATCCGCTTCAACGGCCTGCATGCGCAACTTGGAGGCCTGGTCATTGGCAGATTGGTCGAGTGCCTTTGACGGATAGTGGAACAACTCATACTCGGCATTTTTCGGCAGGGACACGAGCGAGGGTGTTGTTGCCCCCTGCGGTCCCTGCGGTTTTTCAAAGTTCCAGTCACCTCCAGCACGTTTTCCCGGCGTGAACTGGTAATCTCTGGTAAATTCATTAATATGATTTCTATCGGTGGAACCAGCTGCAAACCGCACGTCCGTATCCGGTCCTTTCGTATAACCGAAGGAATGACTGGCGATCTGTAGCGTATGTTGACCATCTTCATGTTCGAACCAGTAGAACAGTCCGTCATATTCCAAACGCCGGGTGAGATAAGCAAGGTCCGTTTCGTTCCATTGAACCGAATAATGGATCGGTTCCGGTGGATTGACCACACCGCCTATTACAGCCGCCTTTATGCCATGCTCGGACAGCAGGGTTTCGACAATCTGCAGCGTGGTCATGTCCATCCAGATACGGCAATCCGAACGCTGCGACAGCAACCACAGTTGCGGTCGGATGACGAGACGATAGGATCGCAAGCCGCGTGAAACAGGCGGCCCTTCCCGAAATCCTGAGATCAGTCCGTTCCACGGGCGGCGCTGCCCATAGGCAATCTCAAGCGAAACATCGGCTATTGTTCCAACAAGCTCTTCCGGCTTGATGTCAGTGCGCTTGGATTTGACATCCACATGCATTTCAAACAGCCCATTGATCTCTTCGCGCAGATCAACCTTCTCCGCCAGAAGCACGTCCAATCCCAGCGAGGTCGAAATACGAAGAATTCGGTCAGCCTGAATCAAGCCAGCATCGGTGAAGTCAAATTCCATTTTGGTCCGATACCCTAAGATTGAGATAAATCGACAGGTTAAAGTGGACGATCCCCCGCCCAATAACAAGCGAAGCGGACGATAGCCCGCCCCACTTTCTCATGTTTGTCTTTACGCAGCGCGCGTTGTGGCGAGATCGTAAGAAGCAATCATTGGCGACTGCGGCTTCTGGTTTTCATCGTATGGTGTGTACTTCACTTCCATCTTCGTGAAGTTCAAACGCAGCGTCTCAACCGGACGATCACCATTGGAATCAACCGAATAGTTGGCGATCAAAGTGTTGGTCAGCTTGTATTCGATATAAGTCTGGCCGGGATTGCCTGTGGTCACCAGATGAATGGTGGCAAGCTTGCCCGAGCTGCCGGAAACGGCTTCCTGAAACAACTTCGTCGAAGATGAATCACTGACCTTGGTCAGGACAACTTCGCTGATTGTCGGCTCGGATGCTTCGCGGTTCGCTGCCGAACCAGCCGAAGTGCTCATTCTACGGCCTACGTTCCAATGAATGGCTTCGATATCCATCCACTTCTTGTGCGTTTCTTGGGTCGCATCACCCTGAATTCCATCAAGCTGCAAGTAAATCGGCATGCTCTCTCCTTTGGTGCGGCCCTAGCAACAAATTGCTAGCAATACGGAAGTATCTTTTAAAAGAACAATCGATGCAAGATACAATGGGGTGGCAATTCTGCGACACACTCTACGGCTATTGGACGCGCATTTGCAGGGTAAAATGCACGAGTACCCAAACTGTTATACTTGGAGTTATGGTCACAGCGGTTTAGCAATCAGCAATTATAAATTGTCCAAGTTGCTGGTCATGATTGGGCGAGTTGTAGATGTAACCGCGAAGTAACCGAGACCGGGAGAATGCCTTCTCATATTAGTGGGATAAAGGGGCCTCAAATAGCAAAAAGGCCCGGTGAAAACCGGGCCTTTTGAACTTCAAACAACTGGAGCGGGAGAAGGGATTCGAACCCTCGACCCCAACCTTGGCAAGGTTGTGCTCTACCCCTGAGCTACTCCCGCATGTGCCAGTTTGTCTTGCGAAGCGGGGCCTATATGACCCAAGCACAGGGCAATTGCAACAGTGAATTTTCGACTTTATGACGATATTCGAAAAAATTGTTGAATGATTGCGTTGGCCTAAAGGTCGAACACTTGTTTAAACGCCGTATCGCTGGCTTTTCGCTTGAGAGCGCGCGTCGAAGTGATTAGGACAAGAAAGCTTATTTCCTGATGATCGGTGCCGCGAGAGCCAGAATGCCCAAGACATATGACGAGCTGATGCAGAAACTCGATGAACTCGGGATCAAAACGTCAACGATTCGCCATGCACCGGTATTTACGGTCGCCGAAGCACAGGATTTGCGCGGGCAGGTTGCCGGTGCTCACACCAAGAACCTTTTTCTTAAAGACAAGAAGGATAAATTCTTTCTTGTGACTGGTGGCGAAGAGGCACTGGTCGATCTCAAGACGATTCATACAAAGATTGGTGCTTCAAGCCGGGTGTCCTTTGGAAAGCCGGAAAAGCTGATGGAATATCTTGGGCTTGTTCCTGGCTCCGTCAGTGTGCTGGGCGTGATCAATGACGAGGACCATCAGGTAAAGGTGGTGCTCGATGAAAATCTTATGCGCAACGATATCATTAATGCGCATCCCCTGAGCAATGATGCGACAACCTCTATCGCAAGCGATGACCTCAAGCGCTTTCTGAAGGCGACGGGTCATGAGCCCCTGATCTTGAAAATTGACGAATCGAACCCAACCTGAGTGCAGACATGCGCCAGTCCAACCGGACTTGGCAAATACGTGACCAGCGGATGCGGGAGAACTTTCATGAGCAATACAGATAACCCGTTCAGTGGCGGCTATGGCAGCGCGTCTGGCACGACGACCGTATCCTATGGCGGCTCGGCTCCATCTGCGCCCTCAAAACCTGTGGGCGCCCTGATCAAGGATACAACCACCGCAGGATTTGCTACCGATGTGATTGCCGAATCGAAGAACCAACCGGTTCTGGTTGATTTCTGGGCGCCGTGGTGCGGTCCGTGCAAGCAGCTGACCCCTATCATCGAAAAGGTGGTGAATGCCGCTGGCGGGCGTGTAAAGCTCGTTAAAATGAACATTGACGAACATCCGGCGATCGCCGGTCAGTTGGGTATTCAATCTATACCGGCTGTAATTGCCTTTTCGGACGGCAAACCTGTCGATGGTTTCATGGGTGCCCTGCCTGAATCCAAGGTGCAGGAATTCATCGATCGTATTGCATCACCCGATGGTGACAGGGATGCGGCCATCCAGGCAGCGCTGGATGCGGCGACACAAGCGGTTGCGGCCGGTGATGCCGAACAGGCTGCCCAGATATACTCCGCGGTTCTTGACGAGGTGCCTGATCATGTCGGCGCGCTTGCCGGATTGGCAAATTGCCTGATCGAGCTTGGTGATCTCGATCAGGCTAAGGCCGTTCTGGCGCAGGTTCCAGCGGATAAGAAGGAAGATGCCGGCGTACGGGCAGCAGAAGCAAAGATCGCCTTGGCCGATCAGGTGGCCAAACTGGGTGATCCCGTTGCTTTGGAAGCAAGGCTTAAAGCTGATCCAAAGGATTATCAGGCACGTTATGATCTCGCCATGATCCTGAACGCCACCGGAGAGCGTGACGAGGCTGCCGATCATCTTCTTGCCATCATGAAGGCCGATCGCGCGTGGAACGATGATGGTGCCCGCAAACAGCTGTTGCAGTTCTTCGAAGCATGGGGGCCGGCTGATCCAGCGTCACTTACCGCGCGCCGGAAACTGTCTTCCCTGCTGTTTTCCTGAATAAAATAGGGCACAATAGCGATCGGTCCGTGTTTCAGCGGATCAATCACTGGAGCTGGTAATGCAAGCAGGCAATGTTCGTTATCGGACGCTGGAGAATATTCCGGAAAGTGTACCGATTTTTCCTCTTTCGGGAGCACTGTTGCTCCCCGGCGGGCAACTGCCTTTGAACATCTTCGAGCTGCGCTATCTGGCGATGGTGGACGCTGCTCTGAGCGGTAAGCGTATTATTGGTATGATCCAGCCCCGCTTCGATCAGGGCGAAGAGGAAACGGATGAATTATGCGAGGTCGGGTGCCTTGGCCGCATCACGTCCTTTGCTGAGACAGGCGATGGCCGTCTTTTGATCACGTTGCAGGGCATTTGCCGCTTTCGGATTGTCAAGGAATTGTCCAGCAGAACACCGTTCCGGCAGTGCAAGATCGCGCCGCTTCTGGCTGATCTCGACGAGGCAGATGATTCGGAAGTGGATCGCACTGCTCTGCTGCGTGTTTTCAGGGCTTATCTTGATGCAAATAATCTTGAAGCGGATTGGGATGGTATTTCCCGTGCGGGCAACGAAACGCTGGTGAATGCACTGGCAATGATGTCGCCTTTTGGTGCGGCGGAAAAACAAGCCCTGCTTGAAGCGGCCGACCTGAAAACCAGAGCTGAGACTCTGATTGCAATCACTGAAATCATGCTGGCAAAAGACAAAGATGATTTTGGGTCAAACCTGCAATGACCCACTTCAAGGGAGCGCACCCGTGATTGAACCAAAACGCGAACCGGCAATAGATCGCAAGTTGCTAGAGCTTCTGGTCTGCCCCTTGACCAAGGGGCCCCTTGTCTACGATCAAGAAAAGTCGGAGCTGATTTCAAAATCGGCGCATCTTGCTTATCCCATCCGCGACGGCATCCCGATCATGCTGCCATCAGAGGCGCGGACCATCGAAGATTAGATATTTTAACTCCATTTTTCACGGAAACTGTGAGAATATGAGTCAGTTGAATAACTGAATCAGAGGCGGTTCCTTGACCAAGCGGAATGACAAACGCGATATTCTTGTCGCTACAGCCGCCGGGTTGTTCTGGCGTCGGGGTTTTGCGGTGACAAGCCTTGCGCATATCGCAGCGGAGTCCGGCATTCCGCTTGGCAATATTTATTATTACTTCAAGACCAAGGCCGAGTTGGCGCGCGGTGTTGCTGATATTTTCGTGGCTGAAACCGAGGATATGCTGACGGAAATTGTTGAAGCGGATCAGGAGCCGCGCAAGCGTCTGCAGCTACTCATTGAAAAACTGGCGCATTCCCTAAAAAGCCGAGTGGAGAACGGGTGTCCGATCGCCTTGGGCATTCGCGACTTTCGACATGAATCACCGCAGGCGGCTGAACGGGCTGCGGAAGTTTTCAGTCTTCTCATCGGATTTATCGGAAGAGAACTCGGGAGAACGGGACTGCGGCCTTCAACGGCGCTTGCAACAGCGCGCAATGCGGTGGCGGAGTGGCAGGGCGGCATCATGCTTGCCCATGGCTTGAAAGACCCAACGGTCCTTGCAGAAAGCTTCCGGCGCATGGAACGGCTTCTGGTGCCTTCGCGGAGCTAGTTCGCATGGCACTCGCATCCTTGGTGTAAAAGCACTATATCAAGCGAAAAGTGCTCCGGGAGTTTTAATGGCCAGAAGTAACCAAACTGCAGATTGGACTCATCGCTTGTCACCGGCTTTGAGCGAAATCGAATCCCTTGCGATTGAAGCCTATGCGCATCTGCCGGAGGATTTTCGAGCTCTCTGCGGTGATATCACCATTCAGGTATCCGAATTCCCCGAGGACCAAATCGTTGAAGATATGGGTCTGGAATCGCCGTTTGATTTGCTTGGCCTGTTCGAAGGCCGGGGAATCGGTGAACGTTTTTCGCTACAGACGGGTGAACAGCCCAATAAAATCACTATTTATCGTCGTGCTGTCCTTGATTATTGGGCCGAATATGAGGAGGCTCTGGGCGATATTGTCACGCACATTCTCATCCATGAGATTGGCCACCATTTCGGCCTTTCAGATGAGGATATGGAACGGATTGAAGCAAGCGTCGACTAATCAGCGATTGCGGGAAAGGCTGCTCTCAAGACGAAGACCCACAATGGATATGTCAGAGCAGCAATATGGAGCACCGAAAAGCCGCCTGAGTAATGCTGCGGCTTAATAGTCGCTGAGCTTGATACCCGGATCATAATCGACCCCATCAACATCCTTTACCACCGCTTGGCCACACTGCATTGTGCCGGTGACGGAGTTGAAGGCATAGGTAGGCGAGCCGTAAATGTGCCAACCTTTATTAACGGCAGCCGTAACCTTATGACAGAAGCTGGCATCATCGGGGCCGGTCAAAAAGCGGTACAGTTTCATGCTTTGTCTCCTTTGATTTGCACTTTCGCCAGCGTCTTTTCCGCATTGGCGAGATGCAGGCGTTCAACCATTTTTCCATTCAGGGCAATCGCCCCCTTGCCAGCATTTTCAGGCAAGGCGAAGGCTGCAACAATGGATTCGGCTTCTGTAAGGGCCGCCTCATCCGGCTGAAAAGCGCGGTTTGCTGCATCGATCTGCGAGGGATGGATAAGTGTTTTACCGTCAAAGCCCATTTTCGAGCCCTGAGTGCATTCAGTTGCAAAACCGGCAGTGTCCGCAAAGTTGTTATAGACGCCATCTATGACATCAAGGCGCCCGGCTTTGGCGCAAAGAACGATCTGCATCAGCCATGGTATGAGATAGGAACGGCCTTCGCTCAGACTCATACCCGTTTCCTTGGCGATATCATTGGTGCCGACGACAAAACAATCAAGACGACCCGTGGACCGTAAACCAAGCTCAGCGATCTCATCCACGTTCAGAATGCCGCGCGGTGTCTCGATCATCGCCCAAAGCCTGATATTTTCTGAAGCATCGGTCTCTTCGAGTATTTCGGTAACGCCGGTTATATCATGCGGTGTCTCGACTTTCGGCAAAAGGATTGCGTCGGGTTTGCAGGCCCGCGCAGCCAGAAGATCTTCGGCGCCCCACTCACTTGCAAGCGCATTGATACGAATGATCCGTTCAGCCTTGCTTGCCGGATTGGCACGGAAATAATCGCGCAAAGCCTCGCGGGCCTCATCTTTTGCATCCGGCGCAACAGCATCTTCCAGATCAAAAATAACCGCATCAGTATCAAGGCTGGCAATCTTGGCGAGAGCCTTGGCATTTGAGGCGGGAACGTAAAGAACCGAGCGGCGAGGGTGAGACGTTTTGCGCATGTCACTTTTTTGCATTGATCTGTGAGCCAAGACAAGAGCAATCATGCGCAGCTGACTGCCCCAATCTGCCACAGGCGGAAGGTCTTTGATTTGCCGCCAAGCTGGTGTAAAGCCAACATACTCATCTTATGAACACCACAGGCAGAGATTATGGACAAGTTTACCAAGCTCACCGGCGTTGCCGCACCGTTGCCGATCATCAATATCGACACGGATATGATCATTCCCAAGGATTACCTGAAGACGATCAAGCGCACAGGACTTGGTACCGGACTTTTTGCCGAAATGCGCTTCAATGAAGACGGCTCGGAGAATCCGGATTTCGTCCTCAACAAGCCAGCCTATCGCAAGGCGCAGATTCTGGTTGCCGGTGATAATTTTGGTTGCGGTTCCAGTCGTGAGCATGCGCCTTGGGCGTTGCTCGATTTCGGCATCCGCTGCGTTATCTCGACCAGCTTTGCCGATATTTTCTACAATAACTGCTTTAAGAACGGCATTCTGCCGATCCGTGTCAGCCATGAGGATCTCGACAAGCTGATGGACGATGCACAGCGCGGTGCCAATGCAACGCTGACGATCGATCTGGAAGAGAAGACGATCAGGGGTCCTGATGGCGGTCAGATCAGTTTCGACCTTGATGAATTCCGTCGCTACTGTATGCTGAACGGTCTTGATGATATTGGTCTCACCATGGAAAAAGCCTCGAAGATCGACACCTTTGAAGCGGCCAATGCCCAAAGGCATCCCTGGGCTTAAGCGCTGAACCATGCAGGTTTAAGCCTGTTGATACTATCGATTATTCAAAGAAAAAGGGCGCAGAAACTGCGCCCTTTCTTTTTTGCGGCATTGCCTGTTTAAGCTGCAAGCTGCTTGGGCTGGATCAGCCCACGAGCCACCAGAAGCTCGGCGATCTGAATGGTGTTAAGCGCGGCACCCTTGCGCAGATTGTCAGAAACAATCCAAAGCGATAGGCCATTCTCGACAGTGATGTCCTCACGGATACGCGAAATATAGGTCGCGTCTTCACCCGCTGCCTCGTAAGGCGTGATGTAACCGCCATCTTCATGCCGGTCGATGACAAGACATCCTGGAGCATCGGACAGGATATCGCGGGCTTCCTCTGCGCTCATCGGGCTTTCGAACTCAATGTTGACGGCTTCCGAATGACCGATAAAAACAGGTACACGCACGCATGTCGCCGTCAGCTTGATCTTGGGATCAAGCATCTTCTTGGTCTCAGCGACCATCTTCCACTCTTCCTTGGTGTAACCATCTTCCATGAAGACGTCGATATGCGGAATGACGTTGAAGGCTATGCGCTTGGTGAATTTCTTGGCCTCGACAGGATCAGCAACAAAGACAGCGCGTGACTGCTGGAAGAGTTCGTCCATGCCTTCTTTGCCGGCGCCGGAAACGGACTGATAAGTGGAGATGACAAGACGCTTGATCTTTGCCTTATCGTGCAGTGGCTTCAGAGCCACGACGAGCTGGGCAGTCGAGCAATTCGGGTTGGCAATGATGTTCTTCTTGGTAAAGCCGACGATGGCATCGGGATTTACTTCCGGAACGATCAACGGAACGTTGGAATCGTAACGCCAGGCGGAAGAATTATCGATGACGACGCAGCCCTGCGCACCAATCTTCGGTGACCATTCCTTGGAAATATTGCCGCCAGCCGACATCAGGCAGATATCGGTGTCGGAAAAATCATAGGTGTCGAGGGCCCTGACCTTCAGTGTGCGGTCGCCAAAGGAAACTTCGGTACCCTGTGACCGGCGCGAGGCAAGCGCAACAACTTCACTCACTGGAAAGCCACGCTCTTCCAGTATTGTCAACATTTCGCGGCCCACATTGCCCGTGGCACCTACAACCGCAACCTTGAAACTCATGTGCTATCTCCTGTCCCTCACCGCTCTTTGCAAAAAACCCGCTGGCCACTGCGGGTCTTTTCCCCCGGGCCGGACCCGGGAGGGGGCGAGCAGGCCAAGGGAAATCAGACCGTTTTTGTGGTCGTTTTGGCCGACATTTTGGTGGAAAGAACAGACGCGCCTGCGCATCCGGCATGAAAGCCGGAACCGCTCGTCAAAAAGTGTGCAGTTGATTCGCTGCTCACGGGGGCGTCTCCTTAACCTGACACGCTTGTATCCGCTTTCCAAAAAGAGTCAATTGTCCATGCAAAAGATAAGAATATGTCGCGTTACACACAATTTTGGACTTTTGCTGCCAAAAGCAGTCTTTGCTTTCGTGAATATTTGTTCAACACTTGGGCGGTGCATGGGGTGCATGACCTTTGGGGGGAGAGTTCCGGAGGACATTCACCGGCGTGAGATCAGTTGAAGCCAATGGGCTTGGCCAATGAAATCCTGCGCAGTGACAAAAACTGAAGATATGACCGGACCTTGGGGCCGGGCAAATGCTGTTTTCTGGGAGGAATAGAAATGGCGACCACTTCTGTGGCTGGCGACGCCAGCCGGGCTATGACGAGAGAAGAGAAGAAAGTTATCTTCGCTTCTTCTCTTGGAACTGTTTTCGAATGGTACGACTTTTACCTGTACGGCTCACTAGGTCTTTTCATAGGTCAGGCCTTTTTTAATGAGTACCCTGAAACAACCCGTAACATCTTCGTGTTGTTGGCTTTTGCAGCAGGCTTTCTTGTTCGTCCATTTGGAGCGTTGGTTTTTGGCCGCATTGGTGATCTGGTCGGACGTAAATATACGTTCCTTGTCACCATCCTGATTATGGGTACGTCGACCTTTCTGGTCGGTTTTCTTCCCGGATCTGCAACGCTGGGTATTGCAGCACCAATCATCCTGATTGTACTGCGCATGTTGCAAGGATTGGCACTTGGCGGAGAATATGGCGGTGCGGCAACCTATGTCGCGGAACATGCGCCAAACAACCGGCGCGGTTACTACACCTCCTGGATTCAGACCACCGCAACGCTCGGTCTGTTTTTGTCATTGATAGTTATTCTGATTGTTCAGAACATGCTTGGCAAGGAAGCGTTTGCTGCATGGGGATGGCGCGTTCCCTTTGTTCTTTCCTTTGTGTTGCTTGGCATTTCCGTATGGATTCGTCTCTCCTTGAGTGAATCGCCTGCGTTCAAAAAGATGAAGGAAGAAGGCAAGGGCTCCAAAGCGCCGTTGACGGAGGCGTTCGGTCAGTGGAAAAATGCCCGGATCGCTCTGCTTGCGCTGTTCGGTTTGACTGCCGGTCAGGCTGTCGTTTGGTATTCCGGTCAGTTCTACGCGCTGTTCTTTCTGCAGAACGTGCTCAAGGTCGATGGACAGTCTGTCAATATCATGATTGCGATAGCCCTGCTGCTCGGCACCGGCTTCTTCGTCTTCTTCGGTTGGTTGTCGGACAAGATTGGCCGCAAGCCGATCATCATGGCTGGTCTCGCTCTGGCAATCCTCACATACTTCCCACTGTTTCAGGCGCTGACCAAGGCCGCCAATCCGGCATTGGCACAGGCCGAAGCAACGGTTCGTGCAACTGTGACCGCAGCGCCGGGTGACTGTAACTTCCAGTTCAACCCTGTTGGTAATGCCAAGTTCACCAGTTCGTGCGATATTGCCACGTCGTTTTTGTCCAAAAGTTCCGTACCCTACGACGTTGTCAATGGCCCTGCTGGCCAGCCAGCCACGATCAAGCTTGGCGATACGGTCATCCCGTCCTACGACGCTGTTGCCGCCGGTGCGGATGCAACTGCCAAGAATGCGGTCCTGACGCATGACCTGAACCTTGCCCTGCAAAAGGCCGGGTTCCCGCTGGTGCGGGCTGCTGCCAAGGTCCCGGACGTGAAGCTGGATGGCTTCGTCAAAGCTAATCCGGAACTCAATCTTGATGCTGCTGCCATTCGTGCCGGTGAAAAGGCCGTCACGCCGGTTGCCAATCTCGTTAAGGACAAGCTGCTTACCGCGGAACAGGCAGCCGGTGCCACCGAGATGGCTGTTTACACGATCGCCAATGGCGGCGCGTTCAGCGTGGTTGCCGACCCCAAGGCCGTGAACTGGCCGATGACCATCGCCATTTTGTTCGTTCTCGTGCTCTACGTGACGATGGTTTACGGCCCGATTGCTGCGATTTTGGTCGAGATGTTCCCGACCCGCATTCGCTACACCGGCATGTCATTGCCCTATCATATTGGCAATGGCTGGTTCGGCGGTCTGGTTCCGGCAATCGTTTTTGCGATGAGTGCGGCTAAGGGCGATATCTACTACGGCCTGTGGTATCCGATTGTTATCGCCGCCATGACACTGATCATCGGTCTGATCTTCGTCCGTGAGACCAAGGGACAGGATCTGAACGACATCAAGTGATTTGAGGCTGATAAAAAACCCGGCGCGATCACTCGCGCCGGGTTTTTCAATAAGATACCGCCGATCAGGCAGCGAGCGCCTTGAACTTGGCAAGGATCGCATCGCCCATCTGGGTGGTGCCAACCTTGGTGCTGCCTTCGGACATAATATCAGCCGTGCGAATACCGTCGCCAAGAACACCGGCAATCGCAGCTTCCAGCCGGTCCGCTTCTTCAACCATATTGAAGGAGTAGCGCAGGCACATGGCGAAAGATGCAATCATGGCAATCGGGTTGGCTGCGCCAGTTCCCGCGATATCAGGGGCAGAACCGTGCACTGGCTCATAAAGCGCCTTGCGGCTGCCGGTCTTGCCATCGGGCGCGCCGAGAGAGGCGGAGGGAAGCATCCCGAGCGAACCGGTAAGCATCGCGGCAATATCCGACAGCATGTCGCCGAAGAGATTGTCGGTGACAATCACATCGAACTGCTTAGGCCAGCGAACCAGCTGCATGCCACCGGCATCAGCCAGCATATGTTCAAGCTGAACATCGGAATAGCGTGCCTTGTGCGTGGCGGTAACCACCTCGTTCCACAGAACGCCGGATTTCATCACATTGCGTTTTTCCATTGATGTAACCTTGTTGCGGCGCGTGCGCGCCAGCTCGAAGGCAACACCGGAAATACGCTCGATTTCGTAGGTGTCATAAACCTGCGTATCGATACCGCGTTTCTGACCATTGCCGAGATCAACGATCTCCTTGGGTTCGCCAAAATAGACGCCGCCGGTCAATTCACGCACGATCAGGATATCGAGACCTTCGACCACGTCCTTCTTGAGGGAAGAGGAGTCGGCAAGTGCCGGATAGCAGATGGCAGGGCGCAGATTTGCGAAGAGTTCCATATCCTTGCGCAGGCGCAGAAGGCCAGCCTCCGGACGCACGTCATAGGGGACGCTATCCCACTTTGGACCGCCGACAGCGCCGAAGAGAACTGCATCTGCTGCCATGGCCTTTGCCATGTCGGCATCCGAAATCGCCTTGCCATGGGCGTCATAGGCGCAGCCACCGACAAGGCCCTCGTCCAGTTCAAAGCCGCTTTTGAGTTCAGCATTCATATAGGCGATGATCTTGCGGACCTCGGCCATTGCCTCGGGTCCGATACCGTCGCCGGGAAGAAGAAGGAGCTTTTTCGATGCCATTTCGGGGAAACCTCTAGGAGCGTTTGAAAGGGATGGCGGGTTCTTAGCGCAAGTTCAGCAAAGATGGAAAGCTTTCTGCGAAATTTTCTGACAGTTGATGCGCTCTGCAATGATTTGTGAAGCGGCAGTCATATCACTGCAACCCTCAGGTAATGTCGATGCAATCTTCGCAGCCTAGTTGCCGGGCATAAGTTTTGTCGATGGGGGTTTCCATATGTCCATGCACAATGCCCGTAATTGCAAACGGGTTATCGGAGCCGGTTTTGTAGTTAGCGCATTGATTTTGGCAGGATGTGCGTCCGACATCATGAAGAATTATATCGGGCAGCCGGTTGAATCGGTGGTTATCGATTACGGCCCGCCGACCGAAGTTCTCGATCTTGGTCCGGGAGAGCGCGCTTATCAGTGGCGCAAGATATCGACCAATGCTGTTTCAGGCACATCCAGCGGTGAGGTCCGCGATACACGGCATGGCAGGCGTTATGTGGAAACGGAAACGCCCGGCTATGTCGAGCAGAAGGAATGTTTTTATACATTCTACGCCCGTTCGTCCGGTGGTCGCTGGTACATCACCAATTTCCGCAAGCCAAAGCTGGAGTGTGAATGATGGGCGGATCATACAGTGCGAGCAACACTGCATTTATCTGCGAGTCATGATAAAGATTTTGTCACCACACGCGGGCCTTAGTGCCGGTGTTTTACCAATGGAGAATTTCAATGCGCATCTTGCTGCTTGAGGACGAGCCTGAGATGGCTTCGGTCCTGAAAGCCGCGCTGGAGCGTCGCGATGTGATCGTCGATCACGTATCGACATTGGCCGATGCCGAGGCTATGGCAAAATTTGGTCCCTACGACGCTGTGGTGCTGGATCGACGGTTGCCGGATGGAGAAGGTTTGAGTCTCATTCCACGTCTGCGGGCCCTGCATGTTGATGCGCCGGTGATCGTGCTGACGGCCATGAGCAGCCTCAATGATCGTGTTGCCGGACTGGATGCAGGTGCGGATGACTATATGGTCAAGCCGTTTGCCACGGAAGAGCTGATGGCCCGCCTGCGTGCACTGCACCGGCGTCCATTCACCCTACGTGCAGAGCAGACAGTCATTGGCCGGTTGACCTATGATTTCCGCCACCGTGAAGCGCTCATAGATGATCAGCCACTGGAATTGCCGCGGCGGGAGAGGCTGGTGCTTGAGACCTTGATCCGCCGGCCGGGGCGTACGGTCCTGCGTGCCACGCTCGAAGAATCAGTCTATGCCATGGATGATGAGATTGGCTCGAATGCGCTTGACGCCCACGTGTCACGACTGCGGCGCAAGCTGGAAGATGTGGCCGCAGGCGTCGAGATCCGGGCTATACGCAATCTTGGCTATCTGTTACGGGCAACTGCATGAAGAAAATCCGTCCGCGCTCGTTGCAATGGGTTCTGGTTCGCAGGCTCATTGTGCTGCAGGCAACGACGCTGCTTATCTTCATCGGGCTGTTTTCGCTGGTCTTGTGGGTGGCCAATCCAAAGTTGCTTGTCGATAATGAAGCGGCTGTGGATCTTCTGAAAAGCGCAATCGACCGGGATGCCGACGGCAAGCTGATCGTGCGTGAGACTGAAGAACTGAATGCATTCCGCGAGGAGTTCCCCAGACTTTGGTTCATTGCGCGCGATACAAACGGGCAGTCCGTACAGCAGGGCGATATTCCCGTTGGTTATGAGAATGATACCAGCGATCTTTTGAAGGCCGTAGACCACGCAACTCTCGGCTTTAGCGAGGGGGATTTGCGCCCTGAAGCTGTCGTCTCAAAAATCGATACCAAGGCCGGCCCCATACAGGTCATCACCTCTACGCGGGCATCTCGCGATGAAAATGAGGGCCTGGAAATCAATATTGATATGCAAGTGGACATGGCGCGAAATCCGGATGGTAGTACGGCCTGGATAAGGGTCGTTCCAGTTCTCATTATCGTTATCATCGCACTGCTTTTGCCCATTATCATCGTGATGGGCGTGACAACGCTGGTTACAACGCCAGCAGTTGTGCGCCGGTCGCTGGCTGGGCTTGTTGCAACGGCCACTCAGGCGGGACGTATTGATATCAATAACCGTGCCATGCAACTGCCCATCGAACAGGTGCCGCTGGAAATTACGCCGCTGGTTCAGGCTTTCAACCACGCGCTTGCCCGGCTTGGCCAAGGCTATGATCAGCACAATCGCTTTCTGACGGATGCGGCACACGAGCTGCGTACGCCCATTGCGATCCTGCGAACGCGAGCCGAGCTTTTGACGGAAGATCCGCAAAGTGCGCGTTTGCTCCAGGATATCGAGCGTTTGTCGCATCTGGCGCAGCAATTGCTCGACCGTCAATTGCTTGACCAGCCGGTTGGACCGGGTGAGGTTGTCGATCTTGTGCCGTTGGCTGGTCAGATCGCGGCAGATTTTGCGCCTTTGGCAATTGCTGCCGGTTACGATCTTTCCTTCGAACCACCGGCAAAGCCCGTCTATGTTCAGGTCAACACGTTGCAGATCGAACAGGCTGTTGCAAACCTCATCCGCAATGCAATCGAACATTGCGACGGGAAGGGAACTATTACCGTATTGGTTGACGAGGCGGGCGGTATTGAAGTTCGTGATGAAGGACCGGGTATTCCGGAGGAAGAGCATGAACACGTGTTCGAGCCCTTCTATCGTCTGCGCCCTCGCTCCAGCGGGGCTGGTCTCGGCCTTAACCTCACCCGTCAGATTGCCCGATTGCATGGTGGGCGTGTCGATATATTGACCGGACCGTGGCGTGGTGCGCGTATCCGCCTGCAATTGCCAATACAAAAAGCGGCTTGATCGGTCGCTATTTTACCTCGTCGATACTTTCCACCAGATTGTCCCGCATGGTGATCAGTTCCGATCTCAGGGATTTTGCCTCATCCATAGTGCATCCGAAGGCCTTACCCATGGCAATAGGTACGGCCTCGGCCTGTGCGCGCATCGCCCGCCCATCAGCAGTTAGACCAATTAAGACCTGACGCTCATCCACCGTGTCGCGGCGGCGTGTAATCAGCCCCGCGGCTTCCAATCGCTTGAGCAGAGGCGTCAGCGTACCTGAATCCAGACTGAGCTTGTCACCGATTGCCTTCACGGTCTGGTTTTCTTCTTCCCACAGGACGACCATCACAAGATATTGCGGATAGGTCAGGCCCAGCGCAGCAAGACGAGGCTGATAGGCGCGCGTCACCGCGTTGGCGGTGGAATAGATAGCGAAACAGAGGAAGTTCTCCAGCTTGAGGAGAGATTCCTGATTGTTCATGCCTGCCTTTTCCATTGTCATTACTCCGTCCGCATTGCCGCCTAACATACACAAAGCAATTAAATTGCGCACCATTTAATTTTTCGTAACTCATATGTAATTTTCTATTGCGCGCAATTCAATTGTGTGCAACTTAATATGCATCGAATAATCGATACAACCCAAGGAGCCCACCATGAGCATTCTCTACACCACCAAAGCGACAGCAACCGGCGGACGCGATGGCCGTGCATCCAGTGAGGATGGCCGCCTGAAAGTGACGTTGTCGACACCGAAGGAACTCGGCGGCAATGGGGCGGAAGGCACCAATCCCGAGCAGTTGTTTGGCGCCGGTTATTCAGCCTGCTTCATCGGTGCAATGAAGTTCGTTGCCTCGCAGAAGAAAATCAAATTGTCCGATGAAACATCGGTTACTGCGACAGTTGGCATTGGCCCGCGCGAAGACGGCAAAGGCTTTGGCCTTGATGTTGCTCTGGCGGTGACATTGCCCGGCATTGATGCGGCAACTGCACGCGAAATCGTCGATGGCGCACACATCGTCTGCCCCTATTCGGAAGCCACCCGCAGCAATCTGAACGTTCGTATCTCCATCAACTAGGCCGCGATTAATCCAGCGGTTCACGGGAATGACGACCATGAGCAAGAACGAAACTCTTCTGACGTCCCGCCGCTCCTTTCTGACAGCAAGTGCAGGTCTTGTTGCTGCCGTCAGTCTCAAGGTCGGCGATGCGCAAGCAGCAGACAAGCCGAACAAAACCAAATCCAGAGAGCCAGTCAAAGGACATAAGGTCATGACAACATTCACGACGAAAGATGGCACCGAAATTTACTATAAGGACTGGGGCAAAGGACAACCGGTTGTGTTCAGCCATGGTTGGCCGCTGAATGCCGATGCCTGGGAAGATCAGATGGTTTTCCTCGCCTCGAATGGCTACCGTGCCATTGCGCATGACCGGCGCGGCCATGGCCGTTCCAGTCAGCCGTGGAACGGCAATGACATGGATACCTATGCCGACGATCTGGCCGAACTTGTCGAAAAGCTTGATCTGAAAGACGCCATTCACGTTGGCCATTCAACGGGTGGTGGTGAAGTTGCCCGCTATATCGGTCGCCATGGCACCAAGCGCGTGGCCAAGGCTGTGCTGGTCGGCGCTGTGCCACCGCTGATGTTGAAAACAGCAGCCAACCCCGGTGGTCTGCCGATCGAAGTGTTCAATGGCATTCGCGATGGTGTTGCTGCTGATCGCTCGCAATTCTTCAAGGATCTGACGACACCGTTCTATGGAGCCAATCGTCCGGGCGCCAAGGTTTCGCAAGGTGTACGCGATGCCTTCTGGCTTCAAGGTATGCAGGGTGGGCTGAAGAATGAACTTGATTGTATCAAGGCATTCTCGGAAACGGATTTCACCGAAGATCTGAAGAAGTTCGACATACCGACCCTGTTTATCCATGGGGATGACGATCAGATCGTGCCAATCGACGACTCGGCCAAGATCGCCACAACTTTGGTCAAAGGCTCGAAGCTGACGATCTATCCGGGCGCACCGCATGGTCTGGCAACGACCCACAAGGATCAACTCAACAAGGATCTCCTGGCATTTGCCAAGGCTTGATCGATCAGAAAAACCCGCCGCGCTCTACCGAGTGCGGCGGGTTTTTTGATTTCAGGCGAGACCGCGCTTTTCGATCATCGCGTCAGGTGTTGGCATCTTGCCGCGGAAGGCCTTGTACAATTCTTCCGGATCGCGGCTGCCGCCGGCCGAATAGATATATTGCTTCAGTTTCTTGGCAAGCTCAGCGTTGAAAACATCGCCGGTCTCTTCAAACGCCTTGAAAGCATCGGCATCAAGCACTTCCGACCACATGTAGGAATAGTAACCGGCGGAGTAACCATCGCCTGAGAATACGTGGGTAAAGTGCGGGGTGCGATGACGCATGATGATGGCGTCAGGCATGGAGAGGCTCTTCAACGTATCAGCTTCAAATTGGATCGGATCAACTGGCGGCGTGCCGTCCGCATGGAAGGCCATATCGACCAGTGCGGAGGAGGTGAACTCCACCGTATTGAAACCGGCATTGAACGTGTTGGCTGCAAGTACCTTGTCGAGCAACGCCTTTGGCATGGCTTCACCGGTCCGATAGTGAACAGCGTATTTTTCCAGAACTTCCGGCACCGTCAGCCAATGTTCGTAAAGCTGTGATGGCAGTTCGACAAAATCCCGTGAAACCGAGGTTCCCGATACGGCAGGCCATGTCACATCTGACAGGAGGCCATGCAACGCATGACCAAACTCGTGGAAAAGCGTGCGTGCGCCATCCAGCGAAAGAAGCGCTGGTTCACCCTTTGGAGGTTTGGCAAAGTTCATAACGTTGTAGATAATCGGCTTCTGGCCGCCATCAAGCTTGTGCTGCGATTGCAACGCGCTCATCCATGCACCCGAGCGCTTGGATTGCCGGTTGAAATAGTCGCCGAGGAAAAGGCCACGACGACTGCCGTCAGGATTTTGCACTTCCCAGACGCGCACATCGGGATGCCAGGTTGGAATGCCGGTCTTTTCTTCAAAGCGGATGCCGAAAAGACGCGTAGCCACATCAAAGCAGGCTTCGATAATCTTTTCGAGCTGGAGATAGGGCTTGAGTTCCGCCTCGTCGAAGGCAAAGCGCTCGGTGCGTAGCTTTTCGGCGTAATAGCGCCAGTCCCACGGCGCCACCTTGTGGTTCCGGCCTTCTGCAGCGATCAAGCGTTCCAGATCAATCTCTTCTTCAGCAGCCCGGTTGCGCGCCTTGTCCCAGACAGGTTCCAACAGATCCATGACGGCCTTGGGTGTCTTGGCCATAGTATCGTCAAGCTTGTAGGCAGCAAAGCTGTGATATCCAAGCAACTTGGCTTTTTCGGCACGCAGCGACACCATTTCGGCAACGATGGCGCGATTATCCGTTGCTCCACCGTTCTCGCCGCGTGCGGCCCAGGCTCGAAACGCCTTTTCGCGCAGGGAACGGTCCTCTGAAAAGGAAAGGAAGGGCTCAATGATCGAACGGGAGAGGGTGACGGCCCAGGCGTCTGGCCGGTCCCGTTCTTCAGCAGCGCCACGCATGGCGGCGCGGACAAAATCGGGTAAACCTTTCATCTGTGCTTCATCGGTTATGAACAGCGCCCAATCAGCTTCGTCCTTGAGGACATTTTGACCGAACTGCGCACCGAGGCTGGCCAGCTTTTCATTGATATCGGCAAGACGGGTCTTGCCTTGCTCATCGAGCCGCGCACCGCTGCGTACAAAGCCTTTCCATGTCTTTTCCAGAACGCGGTCGGTTTCCGCATCGAGGCCAAGGAAATCCCGCTGCTCGTAGAGCGAATCAATACGGGCAAACAGCTGCGGGTTCATCATGATTGATGAGTAATGGCGCGACAATTTGGGCGCGAAGACGCGCTCCAGTGCCTGAATCGCCTCGTTGGTGTGCGCACCGGCGCGTAACCAGAAAATGGAGGAAACGCGATCCAGACCCTCACCTGATAGTTGCAATGCCTTCAGCGTGTTCTCAATGGTCGGCGCTTCGTGATGATTGACGATAGCTTCCACATCGGCAAGATCAGCCGCAAGAGCTGCGTCAAAGGCTGGAGCGAAATCGTTGTCTGTAAAGGCTGTGAAATCAGGGAGCCCGAGCGGTCCGGTCCAGTCCGTCAATGCAGGGTTGTTAGACGTTTTTTCTAAGGACATGGGAAAGCTCCGGCATAGATGATGAACTGTGGTTCTAACATCTAAGGCGGCAATAGAGCGACCACAAGTCAACAGTGCCAGAAAGCTTGGCACCCAAACGAAAAACGGGGCTCGCGCCCCGTCATCATCTGCATTTTGCTAAAATCAACTGTTACGCTTGCGCGCGGCCAGTGTCCGGAGGCGCAGGGCGTTCAGGCGGATGAAGCCCGCTGCATCCTTCTGGTCGTAGGCGCCGCGATCATCCTCAAAGGTGACGAGTGCATCGGAATAGAGCGACTTCTTCGATTTGCGGCCCGATACCATCACATTGCCCTTGTAGAGCTTGAGGCGCACGACGCCTTCCACATCGTCCTGGCTCTTGTCGATCATGGCCTGCAGCATCTCGCGCTCCGGTGAGTACCAGAAGCCATTGTAGATGAGTTCCGCATAGCGGGGCATGAACTCATCCTTGAGATGGGCCGCACCGCGATCCAGCGTGATCGATTCCATGGCGCGGTGCGCCGCGAGCAGGATCGTACCGCCGGGTGTTTCATAGACGCCGCGTGATTTCATCCCAACAAAGCGATTTTCGACCAGATCGAGACGGCCAATGCCGTTGTCACGGCCCAGATCGTTGAGGGTCTTCAGCAGTGTTGCCGGTGAAAGCGGCTTGCCATCAATGGCCACGGCATCGCCTTTTTCAAACGCGATCTCGATTTCGGTCACCTTGTCGGGTGCATCCATGGGCGAAATGGTGCGCTGATGCACATATTCAGGCGCCTCCTGCCACGGGTCTTCGAGAACCTTACCCTCGGAAGACGAATGCAAGAGATTTGCATCGACGGAGAACGGAGCTTCGCCGAGCTTGTCCTTGGCGATCGGGATCTGATGCTCACGGGCAAATTCAATAAGGTCGGTGCGGGACTTGAAAGTCCAGTCACGCCATGGGGCGATAACCTTGATGTCGGGGTTCAGCGCATAGGCGGAAAGTTCGAAGCGCACCTGGTCATTGCCTTTGCCGGTCGCGCCATGGGCGATTGCGTCGGCGCCGGTACGGGCGGCAATTTCCACGAGGTGCTTTGAGATCAATGGGCGGGCAATGGATGTACCGAGCAGATAGACGCCTTCGTAGACGGCATTGGCGCGGAACATCGGAAAGACGAAATCGCGGACGAACTCTTCGCGCACATCCTCGATATAGATTTCCTTGATGCCGAGCATCTCGGCCTTCTTGCGCGCTGGTTCCAGCTCTTCGCCCTGACCAAGGTCAGCGGTAAAGGTAACGACTTCTGCGCCGAGTTCCGTTTGCAGCCATTTAAGGATGATCGATGTATCGAGACCGCCCGAATAGGCCAGCACGACTTTCTTGACGTCTTTCCACTTGTTCATTCTGTTTCCCTGACTGCCTGGCAGCCCTGCTGTCGTTTTAATGAAGGTGGGGTTCTTTTATCAGTTGGGGCAATGTTGGCAAGATCAGCTTTGATCGCGCGTATCAGGCAGTGGAAAGCGGCGCGAGGTCCACATCTCGCAAAGACAGGTCAACACACAAAAGACGATCACCGTTGAGAGAGACCCCAGTATCACGTCGGAAATGTAGTGCCGACCGAAAGCAACCCGCAGCACGTCGGTGACAATGATGATGACCATTATGGGCAATGCCAGTCTTCGCCTGACTTCATGTGGCCACAGAGGGAGTAGACAGATAAGCCAGGCTATGCCCGCGGCCTCTCCCGAAACGAAAGAGCAATTGTGCTGGCAGGCATTCGACCACTGCGCAGCTGCCACGAAGGGTTGTTCGCCGCCAAAAAGCAGGGCGTTCGCCGGGCGAGGACGTCCAATGAATTCTTTCATGAAAGCATTGACCAGCAGTCCGGGTCCTACGGCCAGTGTGATGAGGGCCACGGTTGAGATGCGGATTCTTTCATGGCTCCAGCGCAGACCGGAGGCGAGATCGCGCAAGGCAATCGTGACAATCACGGAAGCTGCCACGATTGGAAGCGCATAAAAAGCGCGCCGCAATGTCTTGAGGAGAGGAACCTCTGCCGCCGGGAAATCTCCACAAATCTTGGCACCAATAGTCGTTACGCAATCAGACGCAAAAAAGAACAGTGACGTGACTGATTTATCGATCTCCGGCACATGGTTGAAAAGGATAGCCAGTGCTGCCCACAGGATAATAAGGCTGATAGCAAGCGCTGGTTGGCTCCAGGCGCCAAAACCATAGGGCGCCTTGCCACATGCGGCAGATGTTGTTCGATAATAAACCATACGGCTCTCTGGCTGAAATACTGGTCCGTTCTGGCGTGCAATGATTGCAGTGTCATTACAGAACACGTCTTTCAACTGACTGGGGAAAGGTATTTAATTAAGGCTGCCTGATGTCAGCATTTTGAAACTCTAAATGCAAATGGCGGCCAATTGGCCGCCATTTGCGTTGGAAGTTTGCTTTGCGTGTTTTGAAAGTTTGCTTTCAGCGCGTGGCGACCATGAACAACCGTGGAAAGGGGAGAAGGACAGTGCCATCCGGCAGTGCCGGATAAGCCTTTGCGACCGCCCGTGTGTATCGTTCGAGATAGGCCGCCCGTTCATTTTCATCAAGTGGATCAAGATATGGCCGCAGACCCGTCCCCTTGAACCATTCTACAACGGCTGGCGCACCACCGGCGAGTGGGTGGTGATAGGTGGTTTGCCAGATATCGACCTTGGAGGATATTGGGCGCAATACGCGATAATACCATTCCGCGCTTTGCCGGGGCGACCGCTGGCCAGCCGCTGCCGACAACTTGGCGGCCCATGGCCCGTCGGATGCGATTTCCCGCATCAGCCGATGCGTTGGCTCATCGAGATTGTTAGGGATCTGGACGGCAAGACTACCACCCGTTGCCAGCTTGCTGATCAGATTCGGCAAGAGCGTGGCGTGATCGGGAAGCCACTGGATGACGGCATTGGCCAAGATGACGTCATAGGGTCCGTTGCCGTTCCAACGTGCGATATCGGCCACCTCGAATGTGACTTCAGGCAGCCGCTTGCGGGCCGCTTCTACCATATCTTCAGAACTGTCCATTCCC
>NZ_JBFRDN010000020.1:0-111099 GCF_052113785.1 Phyllobacterium sp. TAF24
CCTCTACATGGCGTGCCTTTCCATCATAAGGGCCAAGAGCCAGCCACTGGCACGCTTCTACCAGAAACTCAGAGCCGCTGGAAAACCCTTCAAGGTTGCAATTGTGGCCATCATGCGAAAACTCATCGTCATCATCAACGCCATCATCAAAACCGACACACCATGGAGATTAGAACACCAAATCTGATCAACACCCAAACACAGTTGCTCACCATGAGGGAGAGTGTGGATGCAACGATAATCGTCAACGTTTCAGATCACAAATATTGCAGATCAAAAAGGTTGCAGCGCAAAGGGTGCAGAACATGGCTCCCTTGCATCACCCCTCTCCCTCATGGTGAGCTTGTCGAACCACGAACCACGAACCACGAACCACGAACCGTGACTATGCAAACTAAGTTTGTTGAGGAACATCCATCAGCGTCCCCTCAATCCCAACCCCTTCAGGATAACCGGGTCAAGCTGACGCTTGTCATCATCAAGGGTGATGCCGAAGGCACCACCCCATGACCAGACTGACCACGGAAAGCCGCGTTGTTGTGCTGCCTGTGTCATATCCCTGAGATAGGTGGCCCGCCAGGCGGAGGGCATGCGGAACTCCTTCTGGTATTCCTGCCGGATCATGCCGAACTCGCCAAGCAGTATGCGCTCCGGCGGTATATTGTGCGCCTTGCCCCAGCTTTCGGCCTTTTTGAACGGCTCTTCCAGCTTCGATTGCGTCTGTACCGCGTTCATAACGCCGCCCGCCATGCTATCGAGCCCTTGAAGCAATTCAGGCCTTTGTGCTTCGGGCGCTTTCTCTGTGATCTTTTTGCGAATGGCTGCCAGTCGTTCGGCAAGAGCTTTCTGCCCTATCAAATCGGGTGGATAGGGCAGCCCTTCCACATAACGCATCACGTCGCCGGTCCAGCTGGCACCCTGATGCGTCAGGAAATAGGGCTCGTAACTGTGAAACGTCCAGATGATGTTGTCGTCGTTGAACTCAGCCGGATTAATCTTGTCGAGACCCCAGGCGCTGGACCAGCAGCCACCTGACAGGACCAATGTATGAACGGGGGCGCCCTTGCGCGCGGCTGCATACAGCCGTTTCAGCATGGGTGGCCATTTTGGCGTAACATCAGGATCGCAATCGATCACCGGTTCATTCAGCGCTTCAAAAGCCGTTGTGGCGGGATCGGTGACAGAGAGGGCTTTGCCGAGCCGTTCGACCATGGTCAGATAGCGGTTAAACAGGGCTTCATCGGCAATAACCTGCTTTGTGCCAATTTTGCGGGAGTCACTCGGGATCAGGTGAAAATCGACAATCACCTTCAATCCGGCTTTGTGCAGTTGATCGACGGCGGCAAGTGTGTCCCGTATCAGCCTTGATATGCGTGCTTCCGATGCATCCTCCAGAAAGATCGCAGGATCGACAGGCATGCGCACAAAGTCAAAACCCGCTTTGCGTATATCGGCAAGATTGCGGTCTGTTACGCCTTTGCGCCATTCGGGGAAGTTGGCCAAAACCTCCTCGTCATCCCAGTGCTCCGGACCCGGCCATGTGGTCCAGATATCGAGATTGAGGCCACGCTGCATGGTGAACGTGGCTGCCCAAGCGCCTGAGGCAAAGACCAGAAGACATGCAAGGCAGAGAACGGCGCGGAATGCGGGCAAGGTCAGTTTCCTTCACAACCTCTGGTAATGGCTCTGGACAAAATGCCTGTCGTGCCTGCAAAAGGGAAGGATCATGAGTGAAAACAATCTTTCCGTTCCGTCCATTGGCGGCCTTGCTGGCGAACTAACCCCATTCGGGCACCGTCTTTTGGCGCGGGTTTATTATGCCGATACGGATTTCTCGGGGATCGTTTATCACGGGCGCTATCTGGAGTTTCTGGAGCGCGGGCGTACCGACTACCTACGGTTGCTCGGCGTGCATCATTCAGAGCTTGCCGATGGCAAGCACGGCGAGAGCATTGTCTGGGTTGTCAGGCGTATGGAGATCGATTTCAAAGGTGCAGCCCGTATTGACGATGTGCTGACGGTTGAAACCCGCACTGCCGAAATTTCAGGTGCGCGGGTCAAGATGGCGCAAGCGATAAAACGAGGCGATGATCTCCTGATTTCAGCCACCGTTGAAGCGGCGCTGATCAATAATGCCGGACGTCCGCGCCGGTTTCCTGCCGAATGGATCAAGCTTTTTCAGCCTGAGGCATGAATTTATTCATCCTGGGCATGAAAATATTCAGCCCGGGCATGAAAATAATCAGTCTGTAACCTGAACTCAGCGCGTTTAAATGCCGCTTGGGTGCAGAATCATAACTGATCCTTAACCATAACAAACCATGAATAAGGCTATGAAACGGGGTGTTTCGCGTTAACGCCTTCGTTTTACCAAAATTAACCGTGAGAAGCCGCGGTATGAATACTGGAAAAAGTCCGGTCTCAGAACGTGGCTCTCGGAATTTAGTCAGCAAGTATGGATGCCGGTCCGGCGTTCGGCCGAGTTCCAAAGAAATAAATTGGCGCGTGGCCGTATTGCCGAACCTTTTATACTTCGGTGGACCATGCACGGGTACAAGAGACGATTGCAGCCCGGTTGAAATGCCGGGTTTTCGGATTCGAGGGTAGTGGATATGGAAAATTTAGCGGTTGCTGTTCAGACATCGGATGTTTCCCTGTGGGGACTGTTCTGGCAGGCCGGATTTATCGTCAAGCTGGTCATGGTCGGCCTTCTCGGGGCCTCCATCTGGACCTGGGCGATCATCATCGACAAGGTGCTCGGCTATGGCCGCGCCAAGCGCGCCTTTGACCGTTTCGAGCAGGTCTTCTGGTCCGGCCAGTCTCTCGAAGAGCTTTACCGCAATCTCGGCGAAAAGCGCACCACCGGCATGGGCTCGATCTTTATTGCCGCGATGCGCGAATGGAAAAAGTCGTTTGAGAAGGGCGCGCGTTCTCCCATCGCCCTGCAAATGCGTATCGATAAGGCCATGGACGTCGCCCTGTCACGCGAAAGTGATATTCTTGCGGCGCGTCTCGGATTTCTGGCAACCATTGGTTCCGCCGGACCCTTCATCGGTCTGTTCGGCACGGTCATCGGTATCATGACCTCGTTCATGGGCATTGCCGGTTCCAAATCGACAAGCCTTGCGGTTGTCGCGCCCGGTATCGCCGAAGCGCTGCTGGCGACGGCTATCGGTCTGGTTGCGGCTATCCCTGCGGTTATTGCCTACAACAAACTGTCAAGTGATGCGGGCAAACTGACCGCACGCATGGAGGGCTTTGCGGACGAATTCTCCGCCATACTCTCGCGGCAAATCGATGAGAAGCTGGCTCCGCGTTCTTAAGCAATTGGTTTTACAAGTGCAGGATTAATTGCCATGGGCATGTCTATTGGTAACAAAGGTTCAGGTGGACGCGGCCGGCGCGGGCGCGCCAGCAAGGCGTTGATGAGTGAAATCAACGTGACGCCGCTCGTCGACGTCATGCTCGTGCTCCTGATCATTTTCATGGTAACCGCACCGATGATGACGGTGGGCGTGCCTATCGATATGCCTGAGACACAGGCCAAGGCGCTGAACAGCGAAACCAACCCTATTTACGTGACGATCAATCAAAAAGGTCAGGTATTCCTGCAGGAAACCGAGATTCCGATTGAAGAAATCGTCCCCAAACTCCAGGCCATCGCCAAGACCGGCTATGAAGAACGCATTTTTGTCAAAGGCGACAAGTCTGCCGATTATGGCACGATCATGAAGGTCATGGCACGTATCTCCGGTTCCGGATTCAAGAATATCGGTCTCGTCAGTCTTCCGGAAGGCAGCTGATCGACCATGAGGACAAGCGTTACAACCTCCGCMATTATCCATGCCGTTTTACTCGGCTGGGGGCTGTTGACCTTTTCTGCGCCAACGCCGATGGACTTGGCCAATTCTGAATCGCTGCCCATCGAGATCATTTCCGATACGACCCAGTTACAGAAGGGCGATACCAAAGCGCCGAAGGCTGAGAAATCTGCGCCAAAGCCGACGGAAAAGCCGCAGACAAAACCTGACGCCCAGAATATTGGCRACAGCGAAGTAGATGTTGAATCAAAACCTATTCCGACGACGAAGCCAAAGGTTGTAGAGTCAGCGGAGGCTCCGAAGCCATCGGATGTGCCTGTTGCCAAGCCTGATCCTAAGCCTGTCGTTCAGCCGGAAACAAAGCCCGTTCCGGTTCCGGCAACGGAAATAGCGCCTGAGGCAAAGCCGAAACAGGACGTTGCGCCGGACCCGATCACAGCAGCGATCAACGATTCCAAGCCAGCGCCAACACCTGACGCGCCGAAGGCAGAGCCAACGCCGCAAGCGGAAAAACCTGCCGAGGAAGCATTCAAGCTGCCGGAGAACGTGGCAAAGCCCGAGGACAAGCCGAAGCCCGCCCCGGCGCAAACCGCAACGACACCTGAGCGCAAGGATCCCAAGGAAACACCCAAGCCAACGAAGACAGCGCCAACACCTTCCAAGGAGAAGAACGGTATTGCTGATCAGGTTGCAGATTTGTTGAATCGTGAGAAGCCATCTGGTGGTGGTGCCAAGCGCTCGACCGACCAGGCCTCGCTTGGTGCCACAAAATCCACGGGTGGCAATAAGCTGAGCCAAAATGAAATGGATGCATTGCGCGGAATCATCTCGAAGAACTGGAACAAGCCTGTCGGAGCCCCTGACTATCCAGACATGATTGTGGTGGTCAAATTCCGGCTTACTAAAACCGGTGAAGTTGACGGTACTCCTACGGTTACCGGCAGCGGTGGTGATGCGACGGTCTTGAATGCGGCAAAGAGTGGGGCCCTGCGGGCTGTAATGCGCTCTGCGCCCTATACTTTGCCACAAGATAAATATGAAGGTGGCTGGGACGTTGTCGAACTGACATTCCACCCCGCCGCAGATGACTAATAGGCCAGCCAAAAGAGGGCCCTGAACTTATGCTGAAAATTACCCGGATTATTCTCCCAATTTTTGTAACGTTCGTTGCGACATTGGCAATTGCCATACTGCCAGCGCGGGCAGAGCTCAAACTCGACATTACCAAAGGTGTCGTTGAACCAATGCCCATAGCAATCACGGATTTCCTTTCCGGTGATCAGCTTGGTGCCAATATTACCAGCGTCATCGCGGCTGATCTGGAACGATCAGGCCTTTTTGCGCCGATCGACAAGGGTGCCTTTATCGAAAAGATTTCCAACCCGGATGCGGCCCCGCGTTTTGAGGACTGGAAAGTCATCAATGCGCAGGCACTGGTGACCGGGCGCGTTACCAAGCAGCCGGATGGCAGGCTCAAGGCTGAATTCCGTCTCTGGGATACATTTGCCGGTCAGCAGCTTGATGGGCAGCAGTTCTTTACCTCTCCTGACAGCTGGCGCCGCGTCGCCCATATTATCGCCGACGCTATTTACCAGCGTTTGACCGGTGAAAAGGGCTATTTCGATACGCGCGTTGTCTTTGTTGATGAGTCCGGCACACGGGAGAAGCGGGTCAAGCGTCTGGCGATCATGGATCAGGACGGTGCCAATGTGCGCTATCTGACCAATGGCAAGGATCTCGTTCTGACACCACGCTTTTCGCCAAGCCGTCAGGAAATCACCTATATGTCCTTCGAAGGCAACAAGCCGCAGGTCTATCTGTTGCAGCTTGAAACCGGCCAGCGCGAACTTGTCGGCAATTTCCCCGGCATGACGATTGCGCCGCGCTTTTCCTCCGATGGCCAGAAAGTTGTCATGAGCCTGCTGCAGGATGATGGCAGTGCGAACATCTACACCATGGACGTGCGTAGCCGCACGACAACACGTCTGACGAGTACAAGCGCTATTGATACCGGTGCATCCTATTCGCCGGATGGTAGTCAGGTTGTGTTTGAATCCGACCGTGGCGGCCGCCCGCAAGTCTACAAGATGGGTGCAGATGGCTCCAACCCGCAGCGCATTTCCTTCGGCGATGGTTCCTATTCCACGCCTGTTTGGTCACCGCGCGGCGATCTTGTTGCCTTTACCAAGCAGTCTGGCGGCCAGTTCTCCATTGGCGTCATGAAAACAGATGGCTCCGGTGAGCGCATCCTGACAAGCGGCTATCACGATGAGGGCCCGACCTGGGCACCGAATGGCCGCGTTCTGATGTTCTACCGGTTCCCTCCCGGCTCAAACAGCCCGCATCTGTTCACGATCGATCTGACCGGTCGTAACCTGCGCCAGATCCAGACGCCGAACCTGGCTTCCGATCCTGCCTGGTCACCACTGCTTGAGTGAGCGAATCTTGATTTACTGCTGATTTATGCCCATTCGCGGCGGTGTTGTGTCAACACTGCCGCGAATGTCGTTTTTCCGCCGCATTGTTTGCATTAAGGATGCAGAACATTCATATATTTCGCCGTTAATCCTGGTGTTAAGAGTGGATTAACCCTGTTTCTTGAATTGGCCTTAACCTCGATATGGTTACTGCTTGTTCACCGAAACAATTCAATTCCTAAGGAGTCCAGGCTATGCGCCGCTTCGAAATGATCGCCCGCAGTCCAGTTGTCGTCGCCCTTTTCATGGCCCTCGCTATTGCGGGCTGTGCGAAGAAACCTATCAATAGTGCCGGTGATCTTGGCCTCAACGGTGCGGGTAGCGCGCGTCCGGGCTCCACACAGGATTTCACTGTAAACGTTGGCGATCGCATTTTCTTCGACGTTGACTCCTCCGTCATCCGTGCGGATGCCCAGCAGACCCTTTCCAAGCAGGCTCAGTGGCTGCAGCGTTATCCTAATTACGCAATCACCGTTGAAGGCCATGCGGACGAACGCGGAACACGCGAATACAATCTGGCTCTTGGCCAGCGCCGTGCCGCTGCTGCCCGCAACTTCCTAGCTTCGCGCGGCCTTCCAGCTTCCCGCATCAAGACAATTTCCTACGGCAATGAGCGCCCGGTTGCAGTTTGCGATGCGGACTCCTGCTGGTCGCAGAACCGCCGTGCGGTTACTGTTCTCGGCGGCGCAGGCAGCTAAGCCTTTCCAACCGAGTTGGACTTCAGAAAAGCGGCCTTTCGGGCCGCTTTTTTTGTCTCACCCGTGATCACAACAAAATTTGGCCGAAGTCGCGTTGCTCGTGTTAGATAGGTTCGCCGTAAATCGTTGCGGTGGTTAAAATTCCCATATCAGGGGCGGTAAAGGAATGAACAAACGACTGAAAAGAATGGTTGTGGCTATGGCGGTGCTGCCTTTTCTGGCGACCGGCGCAGCCCATGCCTCGAACTTTGATGGCAACTTTTTCCCGTCGGCGCCGAAGGCAAATGTCGGAACGAGTAATGCGCCAATCCAGATGGCACAGGCGGGTGATCCGCGTGTCAGCCAACTCGAGGAGCAGATCAGGCAACTGACAGGCAAGATCGAAGACCTCAATTTCCAGTTGCTGCAAATGCAGGAGCAGATGCGCAAGGTGCAGGAAGATAATGAGTTCCGTTTTCAGGAACTGGAAAAGAAGGGTGGCGGCGGCAAGAAAACGGATGCCGGTGGCAAGGGCGATCGTACGATCGCCGATGCTGCGCCTTCACGGAAAACGGGGGAGGCATCGCCAGATGCCTCCGCTTATCCCACGGCGCCGTCACAAACGTCGCCGTCCGACAGCACCGATTCCGCTGCTATTGATCCTCAGGCCAATGCTCCCGCTACCGCGCAGCCAGGCGAACTGCCGCGCGAGCTTGGGCAGATCGAGTTTGATGCCAATGGCAACGTAATCGGTGGTTCGAAGAACGATACGCCTGCTCCAGCAGCCAATCCGAATCTTGCTTCGCTGCCGCAGACGGATGATCCCAACGCGCTGTACAGGCAGGCCTATCAATTGTTTCTGTCGGGAGACTATCGCAATGCCGAGGCGGCCTTCCGCAGCCATATCGACCGGTTCCCGAAGGACCCTTCCGACCCTGATGCCCGCTACTGGCTTGGCGAATCGCTGTACGGTCAGGAGCGCTATCAGGATGCGGCTTCTGTTTTCATCGACAATCACAAGCAATTTCCTGACGCCAAGAAGAGCCCAGAAAATCTTCTCAAGCTAGGCATGACTCTGGCCAAGATGCAGGATCACGATGTTGCCTGCGCCACCTTTGCCACTGTGAGCACGCGTTATCCCAGTCTCTCAGCCGCGCTCAAAGAGCGCGTGAAGAATGAACGTGCCGCCAACAAATGCTGATAATCGCCCTGATCCGGAAGCGATTTTCGGTGCGATTGACTTTGACAGGCTGACAACGGTCGTCGTGGCCGTTTCCGGCGGCAGCGATTCCCTCGCATTGCTTTTCCTTCTTGACGATCTGCGCAAGGCAAGGGCGTCCTTTCCCTCACTTGTGGCTGTGACTATTGATCATGAGTTGCGACCGGAATCGGCTGACGAAGCATTGTATGTGGCCGGGCTGTGCAAGGCGGCTGGTCTTTCGCACCGGGCCCTGAACTGGACAGGCCCAAAACCCGTTTCGGGCATTTCTGCCAAGGCCCGGGATATTCGCTATGCGCTTCTGTGCAAGGCAGCCAGTGAGGCCGGCACCGATATGGTTTTGACCGGTCACACACTCGACGATCAGAATGAGACCTTCATGATGCGCTCTGCGCGTGGCGGCGAAAGAGGTCTTGCTGGCATGGCGCCCGCTACCCTGCTGGAACGTGAAATCTGGCTCATCAGACCGCTGCTCGGCATCACACGCGAACGGCTTCGCTGGTATTTGCGGGAGAGGGGCATTGAATGGCGGGATGACCCTTCCAACACAAACCCCAGATATGAGCGGGTGCGCGTCAGAGATGCGCTGCAAAAGCATGATCGTGATAGTATTCAACCGCTGATTGCGGAAAAAGCTTTGAAGCGGCAAACGCTCAACAGCGAGGCGGCGGCGCTTTTGCAGAGTTGCGTTACCGTCTTTAATGGTATTCGCGCTGAAGTGAAGCTGGAGCATTTTTGCAGCTATCCGGATGAGGCACAATATCTTGCCGCGGGGGTACTGATGTCGGTACTGGGTGGTCAGCCATTCCTGCCATCGGCAGAAGAATGCGCCAAGGTGGTGCGCCATCTTTGCGAGACGGATATTTCCGGTCGCATGAGCCTTGGCCGTTGCATCATTCAGCGCGGCAAGACAATTGCTACCATTTACCGGGAGATGCGATCGATCCCGGAAATCGTGGTTGAGCCTGACAGTTCACTTATCTGGGATGGCCGTTACCGGGTATCGAACGCTACACAAAAACCGGTACTGATCATGGCTGGTGGTGACGCAGGATTGGCTTTTTTAAAGGATGTCGGGATCGGGGATGTCCATCGGGCTTCGGTTAAATCCAGCCCCATGCTGATGTCCGATGGCCGGATTATGGCTGTCCCTGCGTTGAAGGATCACGGGAATGTGCCCGCCGGTGTTGTGGTGGTCAGGCATGTTGCCCTGTTCGATCATATCCTTTCAGGGTATGATGAAATACTTGCTGCCAGCGTGGCAAAATTGTTTGGTTTGCAGGATTACAAGCGATTTTCTGTAAACCAGATTGATAAGAAATGATTTGAGTTTGATTGTCAGCCTTGGCAAGGCCATGCTTCGAACCTATGTTACGTGTAAATTCCGCGTCCTTGCGGTTGTGATTGATGGGACCCGATAATGAATCCTAACTACCGGAACTTCGCACTGTGGGCGATTATCGCTTTGCTTCTGATTGCGTTGTTCAATCTTTTTCAAAGCCCTTCTCAACGTTCGGCATCCAGCGATGTGGCTTATTCAAAGTTCATCAGCGATGTGAATGATGGCAAGGTTAAAAGTGTAGTGATTGCTGGCAACCGTATTACCGGCGCCTATATTGACGGCACTACAACGTTCCAGACCTATTCTCCCGGTGATACCGGTCTTGTTGCGCGTCTTGAGAGCAAGAATGTGCAGATCGCCGCGCGTCCGGAGAATGACGGCTCTACATCCATTGTCAGTATGTTGATCAACTGGCTGCCGATGATCCTGATCGTCGGCGTGTGGATTTTCTTCATGCGCCAGATGCAGGGCGGCTCGCGCGGTGCCATGGGCTTTGGTAAGTCGAAAGCTAAGCTTTTGACCGAAGCGCATGGCCGCGTGACATTCCAGGATGTTGCTGGCGTTGACGAAGCCAAGGAAGATCTGGAAGAAATCGTCGAGTTTCTGCGCGATGCGCAGAAGTTCCAGCGGCTTGGCGGACGCATTCCGCGTGGTGTGCTGCTTGTAGGCCCTCCCGGTACCGGTAAGACGTTGCTGGCCCGTGCTATTGCCGGCGAAGCCAATGTGCCGTTCTTCACCATATCCGGTTCCGACTTTGTTGAAATGTTCGTGGGTGTCGGCGCATCGCGTGTCCGTGACATGTTCGAACAGGCGAAGAAGAATGCGCCTTGCATTATCTTCATCGACGAAATCGATGCGGTTGGCCGTCATCGTGGCGCTGGTCTTGGCGGCGGTAACGATGAACGCGAGCAGACGCTGAACCAGTTGCTGGTCGAGATGGACGGCTTCGAAGCCAATGAAGGCGTCATTCTGATTGCTGCGACCAACCGTCCTGATGTTCTTGACCCTGCATTGCTGCGTCCGGGCCGTTTCGACCGTCAGGTTGTCGTGCCTAACCCGGATGTGTCTGGCCGCGAGAAGATTCTGAAAGTTCACGCCCGCAATGTTCCGCTGGCACCGAATGTCGATCTAAAGGTTTTGGCTCGCGGTACGCCCGGCTTCTCCGGTGCTGATCTGATGAACCTTGTCAACGAAGCCGCCCTGATGGCAGCGCGCCGCAACAAGCGCCTTGTCACCATGCTCGAATTCGAAGATGCCAAGGACAAGATCATGATGGGTGCCGAGCGCCGCTCGACAGCCATGACCCAGGCGGAAAAAGAACTGACCGCTTATCACGAAGCCGGTCACGCCATTGTGGCATTGAACGTTGCGATGGCCGATCCGCTGCACAAGGCAACGATCATTCCGCGCGGCCGTGCACTTGGCATGGTCATGCAGTTGCCGGAAGGTGATCGCTATTCGATGAGCTATAAGTGGATGATCTCGCGTCTGGCCATCATGATGGGCGGCCGTATTGCCGAAGAGCTGAAGTTCGGCAAGGAGAACATCACGTCAGGTGCTTCATCCGATATCGAACAGGCAACGAAACTTGCCCGTGCGATGGTTACCCGCTGGGGCTTCTCCGACAAGCTCGGTCAGGTTGCTTATGGCGAGAATCAGGAAGAAGTGTTCCTGGGCCACTCCGTTGCCCGCACGCAGAACGTGTCTGAAGAAACGGCACAGCTGATCGATGCGGAAGTGCGTAAACTGATCGAAGATGCCTATACGCAGGCGCGCACCATTTTGACAAAGAAGAAGAAGGAATGGATAGCGATTGCCGAGGGCTTGCTCGAATATGAGACGCTGACCGGCGAAGAGATCAAGGCGCTGATGATCGGCAATAAGCCGGCCCGTGACCTCGGCGACGATACACCTCCGTCGCGTGGTTCGGCTGTTCCGAAAGCCGGTTCCGCCAAGAAGCCGCGCAAGGGCGACGAGCCTGACAAGGGTCTCGAACCGCAGCCGCAGTCCTGATTTAGACCCGCAATAGTCATTAACGGCCGGTATCTACCGGCCGTTTTTGCACCAATTGTTCATCGATTGAATGATAGTATAATCGTCACATAATTTGTGAGATGCGCATGTAGGGGTCTTCTGCAATAAGCGTGAAGATCAAGCATAAGCAAAATAGGGCTAAGCTCTGGCGCTGCCAGATGCGTGACAGCCGGTAGAGTTTGGATAGACAATATGGCTCGAAAATATTTCGGCACCGATGGTATTCGCGGACTGGCGAATGCCTATCCCATGACCCCCGATATCGCGATGAAGGTGGGCATGGCTGTTGGGCTCGCCTTTAAACGTGGCAATCATCGTAATCGGGTGGTGATCGGCAAGGATACACGCCTGTCGGGCTATATGATCGAGAACGCACTGGTGGCGGGTTTTACCTCCACGGGTATGGATGTGTTTCTGCTTGGACCCATTCCGACACCTGCTGTAGCCATGCTTTGCCGCTCGTTGCGCGCTGATATCGGCGTAATGATCTCCGCATCGCACAATCCTTACCATGATAACGGCATCAAGCTTTTCGGCCCGGATGGTTTCAAGCTTTCCGATGAGATCGAACTTGAGATTGAACGTCTGATGGATGAGGATTTATCAAGTCGTCTGTCCAGCTTTGACGCATTGGGGCGGGCAAAGCGCGTTGATGGTGATATTTATCGCTATATAGAATTTGCCAAGCGGACCATGCCGAAAAACATCTCGCTGGACGGCCTGCGAATTGTCGTGGATTGCGCCAATGGCGCTGCTTACAAGGTTGCTCCTGCCGCACTGTGGGAACTTGGCGCCGATGTCATCACGATCAATGATAAGCCGAATGGCACGAATATTAATGAAGATTGCGGTTCCACCCATCCTTTGAGCCTGATCAAGAAGGTGCATGAAGTCAGGGCCGATATCGGCATTGCGCTTGATGGCGATGCGGACCGGGTTCTTATCGTTGATGAAAAAGGTTCGATCATCGATGGCGATCAACTGATGGCGGTGATTGCCCAGTCATGGCAGGAATCGGACCGGCTTCTCGGTGGCGGCGTTGTTGCGACGGTGATGTCCAATCTCGGGTTTGAGCGTTTCCTCGGTGATCGCGGCCTGACACTGGCCCGTACCAATGTCGGCGATCGCTATGTGGTTGAGCATATGCGCAATCACGGTTTCAATATTGGCGGCGAACAATCAGGCCATATTGTTATCTCGGATTTCTCGACAACCGGCGATGGTCTTGTCTCTGCCCTGCAAATTCTGGCGGTTGTTCAGGAAGAGGGAAAGCCTGTGAGCGAGGTTTGCCGCAAGTTCGAACCGGTGCCTCAGGTTCTTAAAAACATTCGTACAGCGGGCGGTAAGCCGCTTGACGACAAGAAGGTTAAGACTGCGATTGACGATGCCCGTGACCGGCTTGGCAAATCAGGGCGTCTTGTTATTCGTCCGTCAGGCACGGAGCCTCTGATCCGTGTTATGGCGGAAGGCGATGATAGCCAGCTCGTGGATACGGTTGTCAACGACATCATCTCGGTGATTTCGTCGGTCAAATCAGCAGCCTGATCTTCAAAAACACTGCATCAATGAATGGGCCCTCTACGGGCCCATTTGCGTTTGTGCAGCCGTGCCGAGCTGTTTGGTTTTCGTTAACGTTAATGAGTATGGTGAATAAACACGGTTAAGCGGGATTTAACTTTTTCCCTTCATATTGCCGTCTAGAACCTTAGTAGCAGTCGCTACATCTAGATTTTGGGCCGGATAAGGGAAATGAAAATGGGCATTCTCAACAAATATGCTGCGATTGGTGCAGCTCTACTGTGCCTCGGGGCAATCCCGGCCCACGCTGCGGATCTCGTGGAAGCGCCAGTTGTGGAAGTTCAGCAGTTTGGTGGCTGGTATCTGCGCGGCGATATCGGCATGAGCAATCAGCGACTTGATAAGCTGGACTACTACAATTTTGACACCACTGAGGTACATGGTTGGCTCGATAGGGGTGGCTTCGACTCCGGAATCACTGGTCAGATTGGTGTCGGTTATCAATTCAATGATTGGCTGCGTGCTGACGTCACCGGCCAATATCGTGGGAAAACGTCATTTAGTGCACTCGATTACTATGACAATCCCAGCAATCCATCGTTTGGCAAGGGAACAAACGATTATCGTGCCACCAAGTCTGAATGGCTATTTCTTGCCAACGCATATGCGGATCTGGGTACGTTCAGCGGCATCACGCCGTACGTCGGTGCGGGTATCGGCGCATCACGCAACACAATCTCCAATTTCAGGGACGATAACGTCCTGAACAATGGCGGGGGTTATGCCGGAAGCGGATCGCAATGGAATCTTGCCTGGGCACTGCATGCCGGCGTGGGAATCAAGGCAACCGACCGTATGACCATTGACCTCGGTTACAGTTATGTCGATCTGGGTGATGCAAAAACAGGCACCGCCTATAATCTTGATGGCAGTACACATAATGAATCTTTCAAGTTCAAAGACATCACGTCGCATGACTTCAAGGTGGGCGTACGCTACGCTTTCTAATTGAAACAACATGATTTTTCGAGCGGCAGGAGGCTTTCTCCTGCCGTTTTTGTTTGTGCTTCATTCCGCCGGATGGGACAAATTTAATGTCGCGCACAAACATATTTCTTGACTGTGAACGACATTTCTCCTAGTTCCCGGAGTGGGCCACCTCTCCCCAACGAGAGGCGTGCTATCTGTGAGGATAGGAGAAAACATGACGACGCTTACAAAGCCGGCGCAGCGCCCGGCTAACCCTAATTTTTCATCAGGTCCCTGTGCAAAACGCCCCGGATGGTCGCTTCAAGCGCTTTCCGACGCATCGCTTGGCCGCTCGCATCGTGCGAAGGTTGGCAAGACGAAGCTGAAACAGGCGATCGATCTTACCCGCGAAATCCTGCAAGTCCCCGCTGATTACCGCATCGGCATTGTTCCTGCATCCGATACTGGTGCCGTCGAGATGGCTTTGTGGTCGCTGCTTGGCGAACGCGGCGTCGACATGGTTGCATGGGAAAGCTTTGGTGCAGGCTGGATCACCGATGTGGTCAAGCAGTTGAAACTTGCCGATGCCCGCAGCATTGAAGCTGGTTATGGTGAACTGCCTGACCTTTCCAAGGTCGATTTTGACCGCGATGTGGTCTTTACCTGGAATGGTACGACTTCGGGTGTGCGTGTTCCCAATGGTGATTTCATTCCTGCTGATCGCAAGGGTCTGACAATCTGCGATGCCACTTCGGCAGCCTTCGCGCAGCGGCTTGATTTCGACAAGCTCGATGTCGTCACCTTCTCCTGGCAGAAAGTGCTCGGCGGAGAGGGCGCACACGGCATGCTGATCCTCAGCCCGCGCGCTGTCGAGCGGCTCGAAACCTACAAGCCCGCATGGCCCTTGCCGAAGATTTTCCGCCTCACATCGGGCGGCAAGCTCATTGAAGGCATTTTTGCCGGTGAGACCATCAACACACCGTCGATGCTTTGCGTTGAGGACTATCTTGATGCGCTGAACTGGGCGAAGTCGCTTGGCGGTCTCGATGGACTTGTTGGACGTGCGGACAGAAATTTTGCCGCTCTCGATGCTTTCGTTGAACGCACGCCATGGATTGCCAATCTGGCAACGGTTCCGGCCACACGGTCCAACACCTCCGTTTGCCTGACAATTGTCGATCCGGAGATCACGGCACTCGACAAGGATGCGCAGGCCAATTTCGCCAAGAACCTTGTTGCGGTTCTGGAGAAGGAAGGTATTGCCTATGATATCGGCGCCTATCGCGATGCTCCGTCTGGTCTTCGCATCTGGGCCGGGGCAACGATTGAAACGGCTGATCTTGAAGCGCTGACGCTGTGGCTCGACTGGGCATTCCAGTCGCAAAAGGCCGCGCTGAAACAGGCTGCCTGATTTCTTCGGCATGATGTGACCGCACTCGGGTGCGGTCACTCCCCCAATCATTTGATTCCTGATTCAACGATGGAGGCCATGATGGCACCGCGCGTACTCGTATCTGATAAGCTCTCCCCAACCGCCGTACAGATCTTCAAGGATCGCGGTGTCGAAGTCGATTATCTGCCAGACCTTGGCAAGGACAAGGACAAGCTGGCCGAAGTGATCAGCCAATATGATGGTCTTGCCATTCGTTCGGCTACCAAAGTCACGGAAAAGCTGATTGCTGCCGCAACCAACCTCAAAGTCATTGGCCGCGCTGGTATCGGCGTTGACAATGTTGATATTCCCGCTGCATCGCGCCGCGGTATCATCGTGATGAACACGCCTTTTGGCAATTCCATCACCACTGCGGAACATGCCGTGGCCTTGATGTTTGCCGTGGCGCGCGAACTGCCTGAGGCTGATGCTTCGACCCGTGCGGGCAAGTGGGAAAAGAACCGCTTCATGGGTGTTGAGATCACCGGCAAGACGCTGGGTGTTATTGGCTGCGGCAATATCGGCTCGATTGTGGCCACGCGCGGCGTCGGCCTCAAGATGCATGTCATTGCGTTTGATCCCTTCCTGTCGGAAGGCCGGGCGGAAGAACTTGGTGTTGAGAAGGTCGAACTTGACGAATTGCTGGCCCGGGCAGATTTCATCAGCCTGCACACACCGATGACCGACAAAACGCGCGGCATTATCAATGCTGAATCCATTACCAAGATGAAAGATGGTGTTCGCATCATCAATTGCGCTCGTGGAGGTCTGATTGTTGAGAAGGATCTGGTTGCAGCACTGAAAGCAGGCAAGGTCGCCGGTGCCGGTATCGACGTGTTCGAGGTGGAGCCAGCCACGGAGAACGAGCTGTTCAACCTGCCAAACGTTGTCTGCACACCGCATCTCGGTGCATCGACAAGCGAAGCACAGGAAAATGTCGCGTTGCAGGTTGCCGAGCAGATGTCGGATTATCTGATCAAGGGTGCCGTTTCCAACGCCATCAACATGCCTTCGATTACGGCTGAAGAAGCACCGCGCCTGAAGCCTTTCGTCAAACTGGCGGAAGTGCTGGGTGCTTTCGTTGGTCAGGTCACCGATGAGCCGATCGAGGAAGTGGAAGTCCTTTTTGATGGTTCCACTGCGGGCATGAACACACGGGCACTCGTCAGTGCAGCACTGGCCGGTTTGATCCGCCCGCAGATGGCCGATGTGAACATGGTTTCGGCACCTGTCATGGTGAAGGAGCGGGGCATCATCCTCTCCGAAGTTCGCCGTGACAAGTCGGGCGTGTTTGACGGTTACATCAAACTGACAGTCAAATCCGCTTCTCTGACCCGCTCCATTGCCGGTACATGCTTCTCCGATGGCAAGCCGCGCTTCATCCAGATCAAGGGTATCAATCTCGATGCCGAAGTTGGTCAGCACATGCTTTATACGACCAACAACGACACACCGGGTATGATCGGCATGCTCGGAACGATCTGCGGGCAGAATGGCGTCAACATTGCCAACTTCTCGCTGGGCCGTGATAATCCGGGTGGTAATGCTATCGCGATGCTCTATCTCGATGAGCGGATTCCGGATCATGTTCTGGAAGAACTGCGCGTCAACAAGGCCATTGTTTCGGCCAAGCCGCTGGAATTTGACATCGGCTGATTGTAGGGATGTCCAAGCCTTTCCTGCTTAGGTAGAACTGGTTCCAGTAAGCAGGAAAGGCACTATGTCAACATCGTCAACACATGCACTGAACTGGCGCTTGATGGAAGCGGGGGACCTCGTTTCCGTCATCGCCATGGCTGCCGTCATCCATACGGATTTTTACGAGGATGATGCGGTTTATCTGGAGCGTATGCGCCTTTATGGTAAAGGCTGCTTTGTGCTGGAAGGTCAGAACGGCGAATTGTTTGGCTATGCCATCACGCATCCGTGGCAGCTTTACACAACGCCTGCGCTCAATAGCCTGCTCGGGCAGATACCCGATCATCCAAACACCTATTATCTGCATGACATAGCGTTGCTGCCAGCATCACGCGGCAGTGGGGCTGCGCCGCGCATTGTTTCGATCTTAGCCGATCAGGCAAAGACAGAAGGGCTAGAAACCATGTCGCTGGTCTCGGTCAACAATTCGGTCGGCTTCTGGCAGAAGCAGGGGTTTGAGGTGGTGAGCCGCCCTGAACTCGACGCAAAGCTCAAATCCTATTCGGATGACGCCTGTTTCATGGTGCGAAAGCTCAACTGATCACGCAGCTGCGTGCTTGCGCCCGCTGATTTCGGCGATGCCGATGCCGCCAAGAACCAGCACCAATGCAATGGCATGATAGAGATGAAACGCCTCGCCCAGCAGGATGACTGCCAGAAATGTGCCAAAGATGGGCACGGCATTGATGAACAGGCCTGCGCGGTTGGCACCGATATATTCAACGCCCTTGATGAAAAGCACCTGCGCGGCCAGTGATGGCAGGACAGCCGTGTAAAGCACGATCATGATACCGGTGAAATCAGGTGTAATCATTGCGCCGTCCCGCCATTCCCAGATTGTGAAGGGGATGGCGGTGATAAAGGCAAAGAATGTCATGACTGTCATCAGGCTTTGCCAATGAATGGCCGGCCGAAAACGCAAAGCCACCGTGTAACCGCTGTAAAGCAGCACGGCGAGAAGCATCAGCGCATCACCCTGATTGACCTCAAGTTCGGCGAGTTTGAGAAAACTGCCATGGCCCGCCGTTAAAGCCACGCCGACAAGCGACAGGCTGAAACCCACTATCTGGCCGGGACGTACCGCCATGCCGAATAGCAGGAGATTGGCGACGAAGATCACCATAGGCATCCCGGCCTGTTCAATGGTGACGTTGATAGCCGAGGTGTAATTCAAGGCGCTGTAGAGCGCCATGTTGAAAAAAGTGAAGCCAAAGGCACCCAACGCCGCGAGCAAAGGAAGATGTGCGCGCAGCATCTTCCAGTCGCGACGGACCTGATTGCCGCTGATCGCAGCAACGATGAGAAATGCCACGAGCCAGCGCAGCAAAGTCAAAAGCATCGGCGATATATGTCCGACCGCAAGTTTACCTGCTACGGCATTGCCGCCCCACAGAAGGGCTGTTACGAGCAGAAAGATGTAGGCGGTACGGTTCATGACGTGTGTCTGCTTATACTGACGGAGGAAGTGTTGCTTTGCTGCCAGAACCATAGGTTTATTCGTTTGATAATGGCAAATTCGCCACGCTTCAGCCGAAAGAATTGTCGCGCTTTTATGAACCAGCCTGTATAGAAGCACCGCATTTGGCAAAAAATGCATGACGAGGTTGTGACTCGAGGAGTTTTGAATGGCTAATGTTGTGGTGATCGGCTCCCAGTGGGGCGATGAGGGCAAGGGCAAGATTGTCGATTGGCTTTCCGAACGGGCCGATATCATTGTCCGCTTTCAGGGGGGGCACAATGCCGGTCATACGCTGGTTGTCGATGGTGTCACCTACAAATTGTCGCTGTTGCCATCGGGTGTGGTGCGCAAGGGCAAGCTCTCGATCATCGGAAACGGCGTTGTTTTCGACCCGCATGCATTCATTGCCGAAAAGAAGAAACTCGAAGCGCAGGGCGTGGTTATCACCCCTGAAACGCTGAAGATTGCCGAAAATACAACGCTGATCCTCTCCCTCCATGGTGAGCTTGATCGCCGCCGTGAAGCCTCCAATTCCGGTACCAAGATCGGTACAACGGGTCGCGGCATCGGTCCAGCTTATGAAGACAAGGTTGGCCGCCGCGCCATTCACGTGCTTGATCTTGCCGATCCCGATACGCTGCCTGCGAAGATCGAGCGGCTGCTGGCCCATCACAATCCACTGCGTCGCGGTCTTGGCATTGAAGAGGTTGATGGTTCCAAGATTTTAGCCGAACTGCTTGATGCTGCTCCGCACATCATCCCGTTCATGGACCGCGTCTGGTATGTTCTTGATCAGAAGAAGCGGGCGGGCGAGCGCATTCTGTTTGAAGGCGCCCAGGGTACGCTGCTTGATATCGACCATGGCACCTATCCTTTTGTAACTTCGTCCAACACTGTGGCGGGTCAGGCTTCTGCCGGTTCCGGTATCGGACCGGGCTCACTGCATTACGTGCTTGGTATCACCAAGGCCTATACGACCCGCGTGGGAGAAGGTCCGTTCCCGACGGAACAGCAGAACGAAGTTGGCGAGTTCCTCGGCCAGCGCGGCCATGAATTTGGCGTTGTCACCGGGCGCAAGCGCCGCTGTGGCTGGTTCGATGCGGTTCTCGTGCGTCAGGCCGTTGCCAATAATGGCATCAGCGGTATTGCCTTGACCAAGCTGGATGTTCTCGACGGGCTCGACGAGATCAAGGTTTGCACCAGCTACGAACTGGATGGCGAGGTCATTGATTACCTGCCAGCCAGCCAGGGCGCTCAGGCACGCGTCAAGCCGATTTACGAGACACTTGAAGGCTGGAAAGAGACAACGGCCGGTGCCCGTAGCTGGAGCGAACTGCCCGCACAGGCGGTAAAATATGCGCGTTATCTGGAAGAACTGATCGGTGCGCCGATTGCGTTGCTTTCGACCAGCCCGGAACGTGACGATACAATACTTGTTACTGACCCGTTTCATGATTAGAGTCGCAAACAGGTTTCGAGGTTAATCTCACAACAAAACCATAGGTTTGGGTGAATGGCAGATTTCGTTGCAGTATTGAGAAAGACAATTGACGGGCTCGCGGATCCAACTCCCGAGCTTCGCCAACGTGTGTATGCAAAGGCTCGCGCAACGATTGAGCAGAAGCTTGCGACGCTGAATGCGCCGGAGGCTGTCGCCGTCCGCCAGAAGCAGTCGCTGGAAGATGCGATCATCGAGGTCGAGTCGGGTTTTGCCGCTGTTCTGGAAGACCCAAAGCCTTTAATTGAGCCCATTCCTGTCGCGCCGCCTGTTCCAGCTCCGGCACCGCCTGTTGTGGCGGCACCCATTGTCGCAAAACCAGAACCTGCCCCGGAAGCACCAAAGCCAGCGCCTGTTGTTGCGCCGCCAGTGGTTGCGGCCCCGTCCTTTACCAAGCCGCTTGCTCAATCCGATGCGCTTGAAGATTTTCTGACGACCCATGGTTCGACAGGTGCCAAGCCGATCGAACCCAAGGAAGAGAGTTTCCGCGATGAACGTCCGCTTGCCGGATCGTTCTCGGGGGGAGATCTGAAAGCTGGTCGCGGGCCCGAAGAAGAGTTTGATGATGAGCCGGAGCTTGATTCAACCGATCGTGGCCCCAGTGATTATGGCGTTTACACACGCGGTCCGCTGAAGCAGCCAAAGCCGAAGCGTTCGCTGGTGCCGCTGCTGAGCCTGCTTGGCCTGCTGGTTATTATCGCAGGCGGAGCCTATGCGGGCTGGACTTACAAAGACCAGATTTCAGCACGGGCCGCGTCGGTAAAGACCTATCTTGCCAGCCTCACCAGCGGGGGCGACAAAACGCCTGCGAAGCCAGCCGAAACAGCCGCTAACCAGCCTGCGACACCACCGGTAAAGACTGAACAGCCTGCACAACCGGCGGCTCAGCCGACACCGGCAACGCCTGCAGCACCKGGCGCATCGGATGCAAAGCCCGAACCGAAACTGACGCAGCGTCTGTTGCCGGATGGTCAGGAAATCAATCCGGGGCCGGCCAATGATACACCGTCATTGGGTGAGGGCACATCGGTTGCCGCTTCTACACCGGACCAGCAGCCTGCCCAGCCGCCAGCGGCACAGGGGCAGACACAGCAACCTGCGGCACCGGCTGGCCAGACACAGCCTCCGGCTGCGCTGCCAATTGGTCAAAAGGCGTTCTTCTATGAGGAGCGGTCCGGTCAGGATGCCGGTACTGCGGATGCGGGCGGCGTTGTCTGGTCCGTGGTGCAGGAATCACCCGGCAATGATCTGCCGCCTGAGCCGGCAATTCGCGCTGAAGTGACAATTCCGGATCGTGGGATCAAGCTGCGTATGGTCATCCGCCGCAATGGTGACAAGACGCTGCCAGCAAGCCATCTTGTTGAAATGATCTTCACTGTTCCCGATGGCTTCCCCGGTGGTTCAATCGATACCGTGTCGCGCATGACGCTGAAGGATACGGAACAGGCTCCGGGCAGCCCGCTTGTCGGCATTCCGGCCAAGATTGCCGATAATTTCTTCATCATTGCAATGAATGATGCCAAGACCGCTGTGGACACAAACATGTCCCTGCTGCGCCGTCAGTCGTGGATCGATATTCCAATCGCCTACAAGACGGGCCGCCGCGCGCTCCTGACCCTTGAAAAGGGCCTGCCGGGCGAGAAGGTTTTTGATGATGTCCTGAAATCCTGGGCAGCAAAAGCTGGCGGCTGATAGCGCTATGATCTTATGACAGGATAAAAGGCTCCGGAAACGGAGCCTTTTGTTCTCTAGAGTTGTTTTTCCATGGGCTGCGCGTTGATCTGTCTGTGCATCTGCGCCGGGCCACTATCGCTGTAACCACAGGCTTTATAAAAGCCATGCGCGGTGCTTGTGCTCGTCAGTTTGCTCAAGCTGTTTCCCTGCTCCCGCAGGTAATTTTCAAGCTCACCCAATATGGCCTTGCTGACACCACGAAAGCGGGCGTCCGGTGAGACATAGTTGAGGGTGATTTCGCCGGATGCGTTGGCCGAGCCAACGCCGAGTATTGTCGTGCCGTCGACAGCAATCAGCATGCGCGCCGTTGGATCGTTCATCCATGCGCGCACATTTTCAGGGGTTTTGTTGAAGAGCCATGGATCGAGCCGGGCAGGATCACCGGCATGATCGGCAGTGCATAATTCTGCGATCGAACGACGGAGTACGTTGCAAATCTGGTCCTTTTCGGCAGGAAGAGCAGCCCTGATCTTCATGCGATGGCATCTGTTTGCCGAACAGACACCGTCTTCGGCTGGCGCTCGTAATAAACGTCCCATTCATCCTCACCCGTCTGTTTGAAGCCATGTCGCGCATAAAAACGTCCGGCTTCACTTTGCTGGAGGACACTCAAACGAATAGGCAATTTGGCGGCGTCGGCTTCCCCAAGCAATTGGCGCAGAACCGCACTGCCCAAACCATTGTCCTGCTGTTCCGGCTCGATATAGAAATGCTCAAGCAGCAAATGTCCATCAATCGGACCCATGGCTACACATCCGGCCATGTGCCCATTCGGCGTCATAATCAGGCGGGTATAATGCGGTCGATAGGAGTTGCGAAAACGGTCATAGGCACGCCATTCATCGAAGCGGCCAATCCGTTCCAGACTTTCGCGCATACAACGAAGGCGTAATTGCAGGAGCCGGTCAAAATCCTCTACAGTCGCGGGTACAAGGGTGAACATGGAAAACTGCCTGTGGTGACTCGTTTGCCGTCAGGCTGATTCTACTCGGTATCTTTGTCAATATTATCTACGTCAGAACACGATATTCATGGGGAAGGCGATGATCGGTTACACGATGTTCGGAACGAATGATCTGCCAAAATCTCTTCAGTTTTACGATCCGATCATGGCCGAGATGGGCCTTGATCTGTGCTGGCGTGACGAACAGTCGGTTTCATGGGGTAAGCGAGCAGACGAGGATTTGCCACGCTTCTTCGTGGGGTATCCCTTCGACGGCGGCTCGGCAACCATTGGCAATGGCGCGATGACCGCCTTCAGGTTCGACGATGCTGACATGATTGATCGCCTCTATGCGCTGGCAATGCGGAATGGTGGGAGTGATGAGGGCGCGCCCGGACGGCGACCGCATTATGGAGAAGGCTTTTACGGCGCTTATGTCCGCGATCCTGACGGCAACAAGCTGGCCTTCGTTTGTTATAACGCGAAGAAATCCGCGTGATATTTTCCAGTTGATAGGCAGGATTGAAACAAAAAGGCTCCGGAAATCCGGAGCCTTTATGTTCGTCATGGCGCAGCGTTAGCGGGCGTCGGAACCCGTCGAGACGAGTGCCTTCTGCTGTTTGATGGCAGCGGCTTTCACCGCGTCCTGCACCTTTTCAAAGGCACGTACTTCGATCTGGCGTACACGTTCCCGGCTGATGCCGAATTCGGTCGACAAATCCTCGAGCGTTATCGGATCATCAGCCAGACGGCGGGCCTGGAAAATGCGCCGTTCACGATCATTGAGCGATGACATGGCTCCGGTGAGCATTTCGCGCCGGTTCTCCAGTTCATCCTGTTCAATCAGCATTTCCTCGGCGCTGTCGTGGTCATCAACAAGCCAATCCTGCCAGTCACCGCCAGCTTCGCCGTCGGCGGAGCGGATCGGAGCATTGAGCGACGCATCGCCGGAAAGCCGACGGTTCATCGATACGACTTCGTCCTCGGATACGCTGAGGCGCGTTGCGATTTCCTTGACCTGTTCAGGGTTAAGGTCGCCATCATCAAGCGCCTGAATCTTGCTCTTCACCTTGCGCAGGTTGAAGAACAGGCGCTTCTGGTTGGCTGTCGTGCCCATTTTCACAAGGCTCCACGACCGCAGGACATATTCCTGAATCGAGGCCTTGATCCACCACATGGCATAGGTTGCCAAACGGAAGCCGCGTTCCGGCTCAAAGCGTTTGACCGCCTGCATCAGGCCGACATTGCCTTCGGATATGACTTCGCCAATCGGCAGGCCGTAACCGCGATAACCCATGGCAATCTTGGCGACGAGCCGCAGATGGCTGGTCACTAGTCTATGAGCCGCTTTCGGATCGGCATGCTCCAGATACCGCTTGGCGAGCATGTACTCTTCCTGCGGTTCGAGCATGGGAAAACGGCGAATCTCTTCGAGGTAACGGGTCAAACCACCGTCACCAGCTACAATACTTGGAAGATTTTGGGCCACTGAGCACCCCTCCTCATTGTGAAATGAACCCCCATTACCGGCGGGTTCGCAGCAACCGGCCGCCCGCATTGCGCGGCACGACCGGATTAATGCTATCCATATATAGGTAGCATTTTGTCAAAAACACGATGCATTAAGAACCGAAACAATTTGTCACATAAATGTGAACAATAGAGTCAGGATTTCCGCCTGCGTTCTATAACGTACGGTATGAAATAAAGTTCCGCAAGTGTTTTTGATTTTTTTGTGCGCTCTGGTCTAGAGGGGGGTGGTGCGGAATGCCTCGAGCAATTCAGCCATATCATCGGGGGCACCGACTTCAAATCGCATGATTTCGCCGGTGGATGGATGTTCGAAAGCCAAAACCTGCGCATGCAACGCCTGCCTTGAAAAACCCTTGACGACGCTTTGCAGCGGTTCTGCCAGCTTGTTGGCCTTGGTCTTATAGGCACCGCCATATTCCACATCGCCAAGCAGGGGGTGGCCGATATGCGCCATATGCACACGAATCTGGTGGGTGCGGCCCGTCTCCAGACGGCATTCAATGAGGGAGGCAACCGCCGTCGAATCCTCTTTCGCGCCAAAGCGTTCCTGCACATCGAAATGCGTGACCGCATGGCGCGCATCATCGCGCTCTTCATGCACGACAGCCTGTTTGGTGCGGTCGCGGTGTGAACGGCCAAGCGGCGCGTCAATGGTGCCGGTCTTTCGATCCGGTGTGCCCCAGACCAGTGCCAGATAGGCCCGCTCCAGATCGCCAGTGCGGCCGTGATCGGCAAACTGGGCGCTGAGGTGGCGGTGGGCAAGGTCATTCTTGGCGACGACCATGACACCGCTGGTTTCTTTGTCGAGCCGATGAACGATGCCGGGCCGCTTCACGCCGCCAACGCCGGAAAGCGTATCGCCGCAATGGTAGATCAGGGCGTTGACGAGGGTCCCGGTCCAGTTGCCGTTGCCGGGGTGAACCACAAGACCTGCTGGCTTGTTGATGACGATGAGGTCCGCATCTTCATAGAGAATATCAAGGGCGATATCTTCGCCCGCGGGCGTTGCGTCTTCCGGTTCGGGTATCTCAACGGTGATGCTGATACCTTCGCGCAGCTTGTGTTTTGTCTCGCGCACAACCTTGCCATCGACCGTAACCTGACCATCGGCAATAAGCGCCTGAATGCGGTTGCGCGACAAATCCGGTGCGAGTTGCGCTGAAAGCCAAGCGTCAAGACGCTTGCCCGTTGCCTCACTATCGGTAATTAGCTCTTTCAAAGACCGCGTCCCTTCGTTACAGAGGCTTGGTTTCGAAACCTCGGAGAATGCCATACATGGCCAATATCAATGCTGATACAGAAACGGAAGAGCAGCCGCTCGATCCTGCAATGGAACGGGTGCGCCGCAAGATGATCCGGCTTCTGGCTGTTTCCATCGGCATTATGGTGATTGGTCTTATGGCCGTGCTTGCAGCCATTGTCTACAAGATTAACCAGCCGGTGGGTGGTGCAGCCAAGCCAGCGGCCGTTCATACCGAAACGCCGGGGCAGCCAATTGGCGATGCACTGGTTGGCGAGGCCATCACGCTTGATCCCGGCACACGGGTGTTGTCGCACAACCTTTCCGGCTCGATGCTGTCGCTGGAAACGCGGCTGGCAAACGGCACGCGGCAAATTCTCGTCTATGATGTGGCCACCAAGCGCGTGGTTGCGCGCATTTCGGAAGCTGCCAATTAAAGCTTTGACGTTGCTGCAATGACCATTCTCCATAAATGGTCATTGCACTTTTCGATTTGCTTGATTATACCCGCCCAATCGACTGCGCGCCCATCGTCTAGCGGTCAGGACACCGCCCTCTCACGGCGGGAACAGGGGTTCGATTCCCCTTGGGCGTACCAAACATTTCAAAAACTTAGTGAATGTCTTGGCGAACTTGTCAAGTATACGTCAACTAAGCGCTTTTATTGACAGTTCCGTTCTCGATTATTCAGGGGCGTTTTTGCTCTGAACCCATGAGCGATCACTCATGGCCACCGCAGTTTGCGACTGCGACACGTTGGCCGGTCGAAATCACCGGTCCGCCAACATGCGGCCTTGGTCCCGGATCAACCATCGGGCAGATATGCATGTGGCCTTTGAGGGTGACGGGCAATGCAGGCATATTTGGGTTTCACAACGTTGATAAAATATCAGAGAAATGAATGAGTTACAAACTGATCGAGTTCATTCTTCGGGGCGTAGGGCTTTGGCCGTAACGTAATTGTGCGATTACTGAAACGCTCGTCCTTTCCTCCCATAGGCCTCACCGTCCTCTCCCTCTCTGCGCCATCTGTAGTACTGAAAGCATCTAGAGAGATTGCAAGATTGTCAAACGCCGCCTCCGTTGATCGATATCGACCGGGGCCTCTATTGGCTATCTCAAACAAAACAAGGGCATCTATCGCACTCAACCCAAAAACAGGCTTCTCCAGCAAATTTGTGGACTTGTGGCTGGTCGATAACATAACTTCAATTAGTACATCTCTTTCATACCGCAAAATGAGACCATGATCACCACGAACTTCGGTTACACTTGTCTGGTCTGGGCCGCTTTCAGTGTAGAGAGTCATCAATGACGTCTTCTCTTCTTCACTAAGGGCACCGCCAAATTGCTTTAGAGTATCTTCGAGAATGGAGTCTGGAATTCGATCCGACCCACTGCGCACAACCACACCATAGATATCTGCGAACGTGTCTATATTGGGTTTTGTAATGCCAAATCGCATGTTGCCAATACCCATTTTAGGATGAATTTCCCAGTTTTTGACTGTGCTGGACATGGTTAACTTTCAACTCTCTGTTAGTTGATGATGCCGTTTTGTTTCAAGCAAGTTGCGTATGCAGTGGCTTGTTCAATGGCGGCACCATACCGGGAAGGATCACCGGCCATCGTAGCAACACGACGTGCATCTGTAACATCAAGTAAGAATACCCCATTCCCCTTGGGCGTACCAATCCAGAAACATTGGGCAAAATGATTGGCCGGTTTTCACCGGCCATAGGCTTGATCAAGCGCGCTTTTGCTTGACGGTGGCCATGCGTGGCTTGGTTTCGAGGCCGCTCTTGTAAAGGTTATTGCGGTCGAGATTCTTGACGTCACGCTCGCCGCACAGCGCCATGGTAACATCCAGCTCCTTGCGGATAATCTTTAGCGCCTGCGTGACACCCTGTTTGCCGCCTGCACCAAGCCCGTAAAGGAAAGCGCGGCCGATAAAGGTGCCCTTGGCGCCGATGGCAAGTGCTTTGAGCACATCCTGACCCGACCGGATACCGCCATCAAACAGCACTTCGATCTTGTCGCCAACCGCATCGACAATATCGGCGAGAACGGAGATCGAGGAGGGGGCGCCGTCCAGCTGGCGACCGCCATGGTTCGACACGATGATTGCGTCCGCACCTGTCGATACCGCCATGCGGGCATCTTCGACGTCAAGAATACCCTTGAGGATCAGCTTACCGCCCCAACGCTCCTTGATCCAGGCGACATCGTTCCAGGACAAGCGCGGGTCAAACTGTTCGTCCGTCCATGTGCCGAGCGAGGACAGATCGCCAACACCCTTGGCGTGGCCGACAATGTTCCGGAATGTGCGGCGCTCAGTTTTGAGCATGCCAAGGCACCATTGCGGGCGCGTTGCCATTTGCCAGATATGTTTGGCGGTGAATTTGGGTGGGGCGGACAGACCATTGCGCACATCCTTGTGGCGCTGGCCAAGAATTTGCAGATCAAGGGTCAGTACAAGAGCCGAGCATTTTGCAGCCTTGGCGCGGTCGATGAGATTGTAGATGAAATCCCGGTCGCGCATCACATAGAGCTGGAACCAGAAGGGCTTCTTTGTCACCGAAGCGACATCCTCAATCGAGCAGATGCTCATGGTGGACAGGGTGAAGGGGACGCCGAATTCTTCGGCTGCCTGCGCCGCCAGCATTTCGCCGTCCGCATGCTGCATGCCGGTGAGACCAGTCGGAGCTAGGGCAACAGGCATGGACACGGTCTGTCCTGCCATGGTGCTTTCCAGCGTCCGGTCGGTCATATCCACGGCGACGCGCTGGCGCAGCTGGATCTTGCGGAAATCCTCTTCATTGGCGCGGTAGGTACTCTCTGTCCAGGCACCTGAATCCGCGTAATCGAAGAACATTTTTGGTACGCGGCGTTGGGCGAGTCTTTTCAGATCGGCAATTTCAATAGGATTGGTCATCGGTTCCGTCCGGAGGTTTCTGTTCTTGTTTGTGACAATAGCAATGATCGAGCGACAATCACTAGAATTGTATGAATGTGCATCAAAAACCATATACGATTATTTATTTTACAGGTAAATTTAAATCGAGCATTTGGCATAAGCCCGGCAGTTTGATTATGATCGGGTTCCACCCCGTGTCATTTCCAAAGGATACCCATTCATGACCAAACAACCGGTTCTCGTGCTCGGCCGCCTCATGCCCTATTTGCTGGCTGAACTGGAGAAGAGATATGCGGTCGAAAAACTCTATGAGGAAAAGGACGCGTTACGGTTTCTTCAGGAGAATGCTGGACGCTTCCGCGCTGTGGTGACAAGCACTTTTACCGGTATTACGGCTGATATGATTGATCTCCTGCCTGCGGTCGAAATCATCTCGTCCTTTGGCGTCGGTACGGATTCGCTTGATGTGGCCTATGCCAGCACGAAGGGGATCAAGGTTGCCAATACACCTGATGTCCTGAATGAAGACACGGCGAATATGGCACTGTTGCTGCTTCTGGCCTCAACGCGTGATCTGGTGAAAAATGACCGCTTTGTGCGCGAAGGACGCTGGGCGAAGGGCGAGAATGCACCATTGGCTCTGGGTATCGAAGGCAAGCGCGTTGGCCTTGTCGGGCTGGGGCGTATTGGCAGCGTGATTGCTGAAAAGCTCTTGGCTTTCGGCTGCGATATTGCCTACCACACACGCAACAAGAAGCCCGATGCGCCTTATACCTATTATGGCAATCTCGTTGATCTTGCGCGGGACAGTGCGGCGCTGATCGCCATTCTGCCGGGTGGTGATGCAACGCAGGGCGTCATTTCACGCGAGGTGCTGAAAGCGCTCGGACCAGACGGTACATTCATCAATGTGGCACGGGGTACGGTTGTGGATGAGACGGCGCTGGTGGAGCTGCTGCAATCGCGTGAACTTGGCCGCGCCGGGCTCGATGTATTCGCCGATGAGCCCAATGTGCCGGAAGCCCTGTTCAAGCTCGACAATGTGATATTGCAACCGCATATGGGCAGCGCCACGGAAGAAACACGCCGCGCCATGGCAGATCGTGTCGTCACCAATCTGGAAGCGTATTTCGCAGAAAAGCCTTAAGGGCCAGTCGGGCTTGTCTAGAAGATTTGACAAGCCCGATTTCGGATTTAGCCGAACACCACCGTCTTATGCCCATTGAGCATGACGCGGGATTCAAGGTGCTTTTTGACCGCCCGTGCCAGTACCCGGCTTTCAATATCGCGGCCGGTGGCAACAAAGTCCTCGGCGCTCATGGCATGGCTGACCCGCTCGGTCTCCTGCTCAATGATCGGACCTTCATCAAGATCGGGGGTGACATAATGTGCTGTCGCACCGATCAGCTTCACCCCGCGCTCGAAGGCCTGATGATAGGGCTTTGCCCCCTTGAAGCTTGGCAGGAACGAGTGGTGGATGTTGATGACCTTGCCGAAGAGCCGCTTGGAAATGTTGTCTGAGAGCACCTGCATGTAGCGGGCAAGGATGACCAGATCAGCACCGGTGTCCTTGACGATCTTGAGCAGCGCGTCTTCCTGCTCCTTCTTGTTGTCCTTGGACACAGGCAGCACATGGTAGGCAATACCCTCATGCTCGGCAAAGCGGCGGCTGTCTTCGTGGTTGGAGACAATGGCGGCAACGTCCGCATCGAGCCAGCCAACCTTGATCTGGTAGATCAGATGCAGCAGTGCATGGTCGAATTTCGACACCATGATGATGATCTTTGGCTTCTTGGCCTGATCGATGAGGGTTGTCTTCATGCCGAAACGCTCGACGGCAGGTTTCAATGCCCGCTCGACATCATCCTTGGAGGTGGCCTCCGATGCGGCAAAGGCAATGCGCATGAAGAAGCGATTGGTCTGGCGATCCCAGAACTGGTTGCTCTCGGCAATATTGGCATCGAGTGCCGCAAGCTCCGTCGTCACCGATGCCACAATCCCCGGCTTGTCTTCGCACGATAGGGTGAGGACGTAGTTCTTGTTTGGCATGTGAGGCTCCCGGGATGCGGATAATTGGCGGGGATCATAGTGACGACTGCTTGAGCGCGTCGATACAAATGCGAAGCGCTCAGTCCTTTTTCCGGCATTCTCCTGTCCGGTCAAATGATCTTTCGTCACAGGATGATGAGATTTCACCTAGTGAGCTGGCTTTGTGGCGTACCAGCGTGGTGTGTAGACCCACTTGCCGCCATCTGTGCGATCAAAGCTCTGGGTCAGCGATGAGCCGACGAGAATGACCGTGCGCATATCAACCTGTTCGGGCGTCAGGTCATCAAGCGTGATGACGCGCAGGCTTTCTGCCGGGCGGCCAATATCACGGCCAAGCACGATGGGTGTTTCCGGTCCGCGATGCTGGCGCAATATCTCGATGGCGCGCGGTAATTGCCACGGACGGGGTTTGGAAATCGGGTTGTAAAAAGCCATGGCGAAATCCGCCTCGGCGGCGAGCGCAATGCGCTTTTCGATAATGTCCCATGGTTTCAGATTGTCTGATAGCGACAGGATGCAGAAATCATGGCCGAGCGGTGCGCCGCTGCGGCTGGCGGCGGCGAGTGCTGCGGAAACACCGGGAAGAATCTGCAGATCAACGCCGTGCCATGCGGGATTATCCGATTCGTGCAGCGCTTCGACCACAGCGGCGGCCATGGCAAACACGCCGGGGTCACCGGAGGAAATCATCACCACGAACCGGCCAGAAGCGGCAAGTTCGAAGGCATGACGGGCGCGCTGCATTTCCTCGCGATTATCGGTCATATGGATAATCTGATCGGGGCGGAACATTCCGGCCATGCGCACATAGGTTTCGTAGCCAAGCACATCTTCGGCGCGTTGCAGTTCCTGCTTGACCGCCGGTATCATGAAATCCGGATCACCGGGTCCAAGACCGATGACCGCAAGACGGCCACGACGATGCCCGGCCAGTGTTACGTCCGCAGGGGTGGCGGCGATGGCGATAGCCAGGTTTTCATTGCCGTTCAGGCTAACGGGCTCTTTGATGAAGGCTGATACGATATCAGTGGCATTATTTTCTTTTGCCGCAAGAATACGCAGTGGCAGAGCAAGCTCTGCTGCTGTCAGGTGGAATGATGCCTTTGCGCTGTCCTCTTCAGAAATGGCAAGACATGCGACCGAGGCGAGCGCAATGCCGGCTGTGGCAAGAGCAGCCTTGAGATCATCAGCGCTGGCATTTCCGGCCACACCAATGACAGCGACCTTCGGATGAAAGACCAACTCGCTTTTTTGCGGCAAAACATCAAAGGGCGTGACGCGGATATGCATTGTGCCGTTGTCGTCAACCGGCAGGCGTGCCTCTTCCAGCCATGGCGCTGACCCATCAATGCGCACTGTCTTGCCAGCAAGCAGATCAGCAATGAAACGCTTGCCATCCTCAGGGTTTTTCAGATGGAATTCCGCAGGTGGGTTAAGCAGGCAAGTGCCGAACCGCAATTCTCCCGATGTGGTGATGGCGGGAGAGACGTCAAGGATCTTCGATAGCTGCCGTGCCAGCACATTGACGCCGGTTGTTCCGCCCAGAAGCGGCACCACGGCGCTGCCATCATCAGCGATTGCAAGCACAGGCGGTTCAGCCCCCTTGTTTTCAAGGATAGGTGCCAGTGCACGAATGGTAATCCCGGCTGAACACAGAGCAGCAATGGCATTGCCGTCGCGGTAATGCGCGCGTAGCGTTTCACCAAAGTTGCTATAAATCTGATCCGCGCCGTTAACCCGGCCTTCCAGCCCGTGAATGGCAGCGTCGGGATAGGCGGCCTTGATCCGCAAGGCCGTTTCCATGCCCTGTTCGCTCAGGACCATCAGCACAAGCTGTGTCATTCGCCGCCGCCCTGCCATCTCTCGCCGGGCACCAGAATCAGCGAGAAATAGGGTGAGGTATCGGGGTCGACATCACGCAGGGGAACAATACGCTGCGCGTCCATGGTGGCGCGCTCGACATAAAGAGCGCGGTCCATCAGACCGAGTTCGGCAATGACATCGCGTACCTTGGCCAGATTTTTGCCGAGTTTCATGATCGCAGCCGCTTCCGTTGCGGCAAGCCGCGTTTTCAGCTCATCGGCAGGAAGCACGCCGGAAAGAACCGTCAGCGTCTGATTGCGATAAACCAGTGGGGCACCGAGTACCGCCGCGCCGCCAAGGATGGAGCATACACCGGGGACGACTTCTGTTTCATAGTCCTCGGCCAGCCGGTCATGAATATACATGAAGGAGCCGTAGAAGAACGGATCACCCTCGGCGATGACAGCGACGTCTTTGCCCGCATCGAGATGGGTGCGCAGGACGCTGGTGATCTCGCCATAGAAATCGCTGACAATGGCTTCGTAGTTCATATGGGCGGGCAGCTTTTCCGTCGTCACCGGATAGATAAGCGGAACAAGCAGCTGGTTTTCGTTGAGATAGGTCTCAACAATGGTCAATGCATTGCCCTTCTTGCCCTTGGCGGCGTGATAGGCAACGACTGGCGCGGCCTGCAACAGGCGCAGTGCCTTGAGAGTGATGAGTTCGGGATCGCCGGGACCAACGCCCAGTCCAAAGAGCCGGCCTGGCTGCGGCATTATTCTTTCTCCGAAGCAAGTGCATTGATCGCAGCGGCGGCCATGGCGCTGCCGCCCCGCCTGCCATGCACAACCACAAAGGGAACACCGTGACTGTTTTCAGCAAGCGCCGCTTTTGATTCCATGGCGCCAACAAAGCCCACCGGGAAGCCGAGGATCAATGCCGGTTTGGGTGCGCCTTCATCCAGCATTTCGAGGAGGCGGAACAGGGCTGTCGGGGCATTGCCAAAAGCGACAACAGCTCCGGCAAGATGTGGACGCCATAATTCCAGTGCCGCGGCCGAGCGGGTATTGCCCATCTCGCGGGCCAAGCCGACGACAGAGGGATCGGAGAGGGTGCAGATGACATCATTACTGGCAGGTAGCCGGGCGCGCGTAACACCTTCCAGCACCATGCGCGCATCGCAGAGAATCGGCGCACCTTTTGCCAGTGCGGCTACTCCTGCCGTTCCCGCGCCAGCGGAAAAAGCCAGATCTTCGATCACATCCACCATGCCGCAGGCATGGGCGACACGCACGGCGAGTTTTTCCAGATCGGCGGGAATGCGGGTGAGGTCAGCCTCGGAGCGGATAATGGCGAAGGAGCGATCATAGATCGCTTGACCGTCGCGAATATAATCAAGCATGCGTTGGCCCCCCAGAGCCGGAATTGGGCGGAAGATTACCGATACAGTCGGCAGCTTCCTCGATAGTTACATGTGCAGCCAATAGCTTGCCAAAACGCGACGGTCCATTGGTCGCACGCAGAAATATGTCGTAATACCCCGGTTCGGTTGCAACGAGCGTGACGGGTTTGGCCGAAGGCGAGGCGCAGGATTTGGTGCAGCCGGTCAAATGCACCGCGAGATTTGCCGCTTTGCCCTGCAACAAAGTGCCGAGCTTCAGGCCATCAGATTGGGTTGCCGCCAGCGCCGATCCACAGCCCGCCGAACCCGAACAGCTGATCATGGTTGCGCGCGGATTGTCCGGTTGTGTGGCGAAACCAAGCGCTTCAAGCTCTTGCAAACTATGTGTGGTTGCGGCTTCGGGTATGTCGGGCAGGAGTATGCTCTGCCAAGGCGTTGCCCGCAATTTCCCGTTGCTGGCCTTTTCAGCTAATGCCGCCAAGGCATCCAGTTTGTCCGGGGAGAGCCGCCCCAATGGCGGCATAGCGCCGACAAGACGGGAAGCACCGCTTCGTTCCGGCAAAAGGCCGAGATGACCATTTGCGCGTGGTAAGGTTCTGCACCATTTGGCGGCGTTGTCATTGCGAACCGGGAAATTTACGCGCTTTTCCAGATCGGTGACAAATGCACCGATTCCAACGGCAGCAATCATATGGCGCAGACGCGACGCTGCCGGGTTTGTCGCATTCCACTGGATGAAAAGATCGAGAACCGCCGTGACGAGATCAAAGGCCTGCGACGAACCAACAATACCAAGAGCGGCGGTATCATCCATTTGTGTTGGCGGCGTGCCCGCCACCCCAAAGGCAAAACATGGATTGTCGCTATTCCTACCCAGTGCGCTCAGCCAGATGTCATGTGGATGTTCCACCATGGCGACGCTTTCGCCGCCATCGACAAGAAGAGAAAATTTCGGCGACAGGGTCTGATAAGCAGGGCTGGTTTGCAGGGTTTCACGCAATTGCGATGCGAGCGGCCTGACATCGACCTCGCGGGGTAGAATACCTGCAATCGGGCTGATCATGACATTGCGCACATCATCGCCCCGGTCGGTCAGCGGTCCTAGCCCTGCGGCAAGCAAGGCTGCAATCAATGGGTTTTCCGTATCCGGCCGCACGCCGCGAATTTGCAGATTGGCACGGTTGGTGATTTCGATAACGCCATTGCCAAACTGGCGCGATGCATCGGCAATGCGGTGCGCCTGTTCGGCGCTTAAGTTACCAAAAGTCAGTTTAACTCGGCATATCGAACCGTCGAGCGCCTTGGCCATACGAAACAATCCGGGGCAGGCGGATCGCCGGTCCTCGATCCCGCTTGTTGCAGCGAATATGGTGCTTAACTGGCTCATTGCATCAGGGTTTTACAGGATGGGCGGTGGGGAGGAAAGAAATATGATCTGAAATTGCAACTTGCCACTCCTGCCAGCTTCGTTGACCCGTCAGATGCTTTCGGGCATGCATAGCCCAGCAAGCAATGGGATGCAAAATGACGCCTTGGCTGACAATTATCGGGATTGGTGAGGATGGCTATGGCGGGCTTGGTGCCAATGCCCGTGATGCGCTGGGTCAAGCGGCAACAATCTTCGGCGGCAAGCGGCACCTTGAATTCCTGCCCGGTACGGTGACTGCCAAGCAGGTTGCATGGCCAACGCCATTCTCGGATGTCTATCCCACCCTCAAAGCATTGCGTGGGACAAATGTCGTGGTGCTTGCCAGCGGCGATCCCATGCATTTTGGCATGGGTGCAACCCTGACGCGGTTCTTTGATCGGGGCGAGATGCGAATATTGCCTGCGCCAGCGTCGTTTTCGCTTGCAGCGGCTGCTATGGGCTGGCCAATCCAGCATGTGCATCTGCTCAGCGTGCACGGGCGTCCAGTGGAAACACTGTTCAAATCCTTCACGCCGGGGGCAAAGCTGCTTGTCCTCAGCAATGATGGCGGTACACCTGTTGAGGTGGCACGGATGCTGATGGAGAGCGGCTTCGGTTCGGCTCGGCTTACGGTACTGGAACATCTGGGGGGCGAGGCGGAACATCGCGTCGACGGGCTGGCCGGGGATTGGAGCCACCCTCGGAGCGCCGATCTCAACGTTATCGCAGTGGATTGCGGACCAGCTGCCATAGAGGCGCGATCCTATTCCACGCTCTCAGGCCTGCCTGATGAAGCCTTCGAGAATGATGGCCAATTGACCAAGCGGGATATCAGGGCGGTGACATTGGCGCGGCTCGGACCGCTTCCGGGTGAATTGCTCTGGGATGTGGGCGCCRGATGCGGTTCTATCGGGATCGAATGGATGCGGGCTCATCCTTCCTGCCGTACAATTGCGGTGGAGGCCAATGAGAAGCGGCAGGAGATCATCGAGCGCAATGCCCGGGCGCTGGGTGTTCCCGACTTGAAGCTCATCCGGGGCGAGGCACCATCGGCACTCAACGACCTCGAAAGACCGGATGCCATTTTCATCGGCGGCGGTGTGACCAATGATGGTGTTATGGAAGCCTGCTGGAACGCACTGAAACCGGGCGGACGGCTTGTGGCCAATGCCGTGACTATGCAAAGCGAAATGGCTTTGCTTGGCTGGCGCGACAGGTTGGGGGGAGATCTGACAAAGATCGCCGTTGCGCAGGCGCAGCCGCTTGGTTCATTTGACGCATGGCGCTCTGCCTTGCCTGTTGTGATCTATTCCACCCGCAAACCCGCCGTTTGATAAGCCCAATCCACAGCACGACAGGATAGAGACAGGATTATACAGTCTAAGGGTTGTGGGTGATTGCTATTGGGCGGGAATTCCTATTCAAACGGTACGTAGTTTTGTTCGTAAAGCCGTTTTGATTTCCCGCGCTGACAGCAATCTGGGAGACTCTAGCAGGAATTAAGTATGGCAACTTATCGATATTTTACTTGGCCGTTTCTCTTTACTGTGGCCGGACTGGCACTCGGTGCATGGATAGGTTTCATCTATTCAGGCACGATTGAGGGAATGCTATCAGTCCTCTTTATCTGTGCGGTTCTGGGTATTCTTGAAATCTCATTGTCGTTCGACAATGCGATTGTGAACGCCAAGATTCTTCGCGATATGACGCCGGTCTGGCAGCGCCGGTTTTTGACATGGGGCATTATTGTTGCCGTTTTCGGTATGCGGATTATCTTTCCGCTGGCCATCGTGGCCATTGCGGCGTGGATTGATCCCATTTCTGCATTGAAGCTTGCGATCTCGAATCCGGAAGAATATGCGCGGATCATGCAGGACGCCCATGTCGGCATTTCTGCTTTTGGCGGCACGTTCCTGTTGATGGTTGGTCTCAAGTTCTTCTTTGATCACGAGAAGGATGTGCACTGGATACGCATTATCGAAAGCCGCGCTTCGCGCTTTGCCTCGATTCAAGGTATTGAAGTCGGCGTGGTTCTGGCGCTGATTATCTTCTTCTCCAGACAGCTTGAGGGTGCCGAGTCCGTAACATTCCTGACATCGGCAATTTATGGTCTGCTGACATTCCTTCTGGTTGAAGGGCTAGGCGCTGTTCTCGACGCGACACAGGAGCAGATGGACACTGTCCACAAGGGCGGCCTTGGCGCATTTCTTTATCTGGAAGTGCTTGATGCAAGCTTCTCATTCGATGGCGTCATCGGTGCATTCGCGCTTTCGACCAATCTGTTTGTGATTGCAATTGGCCTTGGTATCGGTGCGTTTTATGTGCGTGCTCTCACCATCATGCTGGTGGAAAAGGAAACGCTTGGACAATATCGCTATCTCGAACACGGGGCGTTCTACGCAATCCTCGTTCTGGCGGTGATCATGTATTGCCAGACGTTGTTCCATATCCCGGAGGTCATCACCGGCCTTATCGGCGCCGCCCTGATCATCTTCTCGCTCTGGTCATCGATCCGCTACCGGCGCCGGAACCCGGAGGAACTGGGACACGCCTGATCCCTTTCAGCAATTCAGCAAAAAGCCATCCCGTTTCAGGATGGCTTTTTTGTTGGCAGGAATTGACCAGCCGAATCAGAGTTTAGCGGCCAAAGCGGCAAGCTGATCGGTGCAAATGCCCCATCCCTCCTGAAAGCCCATCTTTTCATGGGCTTCGCGATCAGCCACGGTCCAATGGCGGACGAGCGCTGTATATCTTGTCTTGCCGCCGCCGATATCTTCCAGTGTGATGATAGCAGTCATGAACGGCTTTTCTGTTGGTACCCAGCCTTTCGTATAGGCATCGGTAAAGACGATCTTCTCGTTCTTGATGACTTCAAGATAGACGCCGTGGTTTGGAAATTCAGTGCCATCGGGTCCGCGCATGACAACAACACTGGCGCCGCCCGCGCGCACGTCCAGCTCGGCATGTGGCGTGGTGTATGGCAGCGGTGCAAACCATTGCTTCAGAAGGTCAACCTCGGTCCATGCCCGGAAAATATTCTCGCGCGGAGCATTGATAATGCGGGTCAAAACGAGATCGCGGTCTGCAATCTGGCTTGTTTCGGTGGCGGAAGTCATGATGTTCTCCAGTGTTGGTGTTTCCTGATCCAAGGACGAACGGCAACCGGCCAATCCGACACTGCATCGAAATTTTTGTGTTTTTTGATTCAGTTTTGGCTGAGACGGTCGAGATGCATGCGAATGTGGGCGGCTTCGGCGGGTGTATTGGCAAGTGCTATTGCACGGTCGAAAGCCACCCGTGCTTCCTGCTTGCGGCCGAGCTGCATGAGCAGTCCACCCTTGACACCGAAGAAGTGAAAATAGCCGGAAAGGCGGTCTTCCAGAGGTTCGATCAGAATAAGTGCCTCTTCGGGACCGCGCACTTTTGCCACTGCTATGGAGCGGTTAAGCGTGATGACAGGCGAGGGTGTAATCTGCTCAAGCGTGGCATACAGCAAGTCTATCTCCGACCAATCCGTATCTTCAGGACGCTTTGCCCGCGCATGAAGCGCCGCAATTGCCGCCTGAATGAGATAGGGACCGGGTCGGCGGTGGCGCATGGCCTTGTCGATCAGGGCAAGCCCTTCGGCAATCATTGTCTGGTTCCACAGATTGCGGTCCTGATTATCCAGAAGAACGACCGCGCCTTGCTCATCAAAACGTGCTTTCGCGCGGGCATGCTGTAGCAAGAGCAATGCCGTCAGGCCCATGATTTCAGGCTCCGTCGGGAAGATGCGCAGGAGCAGCCGTGCCAGCCTTATAGCCTCGTCGCACAGCGGAAAGCGTGCCTCCACTTCGGTACTGCCGGCGGAATAACCCTCGTTGAAGATGAGGTAGACCATGGCACCGACGGCTGCGAGCCGCTCCGCCCGCTCAAATGCGTCGGGTGTTTCAAATGGAATCTCGCCGGATGAAACGCGGCCCTTGGCACGGGTGATGCGTTGCTCCATGGCGCTTTCTCCGACGAGAAATGCCCGGGCGATCTGCTTGACCGAAAGGCCCGAAACAATCCGCAATGCCAACGCGATTTGCTGGGTGGCTGGAAGATCAGGATGGCAGCAAATGAACAGCAGGCGCAGAATGTCGTCGCGATAATCGGCGCTGTCGATCTTTTCGACGATCGTTGATTCGGCATCTTCAAGATCGGATAGCACTTCTTCAGGTGGCAGCGGCTGCTGTTTGGTCTGGCGGCGAACCGTGTCGATTGCGCTGTTGCGACCGACAAAAATCAGCCAGGCTGTGGGATCACGCGGCGGACCGTTCTTGGGCCAGTTCTTGAGTGCGCGCAAGCACGCCTCCTGAAACGCTTCCTCCGCTATATCAAGATTGCGAAAATAGCGAAGCAGTGCACCCACCGCTTGCGGGCGCGCTGCCGTTAGTGCCGCGTCTATCCACGATGGATCTGTCATTGGAAATTCGATCCGGGTCTGAATATCCCGATTGGCCGTATTTCATAGGAACCCTGACCGGGATTGGCCTCGGCAAGATCGCGCGTAATATCGAGCACTTCGTCGAGCGAGGCGCAATCAACCACATAGAAACCGAGAAACTGTTCCTTGGTTTCGGCAAAAGGTCCATCGATGACAAGATGCTCGCCGCCGGCTTTTCGCAGGGTTGTCGCGGCAGTGGTTGGCAGCAGGCGGGCGACAGGACCAAGTTTGCCCGATTTAGCCAGCTTCTCCTGCACGGCACCAAGCCGTTCCATGACAAGATCATCTTCCTCCTTTGTCCAGGAACCGACGACGTCCTCCATATTGTAGCAAAGTATGGCGTAAAGCATGCGGGTATACTCCTTCTCCCTAAAGACGAACCACTATGGTCAATCCCGACACGCGGTCTAGAAAAATTTCTTGGCAATGCAGCGGTATAGGGTTGGTGGGCTTGCCGGCGTGTCGTGCCGCCGCGACAATCGGTCAACACCTTGGAAAGGATTGGTGTGTGAGGATGTCACAGCGAGGATACATGCAATGCCCGCATCCCGATCGGATGGGAGCCATAAAGCAGGTGACGAATGGAACATAGTATCCGCAACACGGCCATGTACTTAGCCGGAATTGTTTTTCTGGGTCTCGCATGGGCGAAAAACAAGCTGCGCGGCTACACCACGCCCAACAAAGTTGATCGTTCCGACACGGAAGGCCGTATCGAATATGTCTACGATACGGTTGCCTCGTGGAGACGCTATTTTCCGTCCGGCTTTGATGTAAGAGACAAGGACGTGCTTGAACTCTGCCCAGGTTCGTCCCTTGGCACCGGTGCCATCCTTTTGGGGTACGGCGCAAAATCCTACCGTGCCGTCGATGTTTTTGAACTCGCCGGTACGGAATCAGGCGCTTATTTTTCGGCGCTGCTCGATCGTTTTCCGGAAGATGAGAAAGACCAGGCAAGCATAGTCAGGGCAAAGCAGCTGACTGTCGATATGGATTCGGATTTGTTCAGTTATCGTGTCGGGCGCAATTTCGACATTCCCGAACTCGCCGGTCACAAGAAATATGACCTCATCCTGAGTTGCGCCGCGTTCGAGCATTATGACGATATTGAAGAAACCATTGCCCATATGTCCAAGGTTGCGCGCAGTGGCTGCATTGCGGAGCACATTGTCGACTATCAGACGCATTCCCGCTGGATTCGTGAAGCCGATCCCAACAATATCTACCGTTATTCCGAAGGGCTCTACCGGCTGTTCTCATTTCCGGGGCAGCCGAACAGGCGGCGGCCAGTGGATTATGTCAGGGCATTCGAAGCCAATGGCTGGAAGAATGTTCGTGTCATCAATGCCCGTGCCATTGCGCCTGAGCATCTGGCGCGCTCTGTTGCGGGAATGGCGTCGCCATTTGATCGGCCGGAGATGCAGATGGATATGCTGTCAGGTGTGGTCATCGCCGAATGGCCATGACCGGGTGCCACAATTCTATGCCGAAGATTTCAGCCGCTTGAGCACACCGCGGACGACATAGCGCGCGCGGCCGAGCGTGTTGCTGCGCAGGCGGCGCAACTTCCAGTAAAGGCCGGTCTCGGTTTTGATACTCTTTGAATTGAGGCTCATCTTCATCGCTGATTCATCCCGCGCCGTTTTTACGGGATCGGCATAGAATTCGCGGATTTTTGCAGTGGGCATGCCAGCGCTTTCAAACCAGCGTGGAATATAGGTATTGCACAGGCGGTCGACATCGGTGAGCGCCTTGTCGATCCCTGTGCCTGTTATGGGGCAGACAACGCAAAAGGCATCGCCAATCAGAACCATGCCATCGCGTTCGTGGTTGTGAACCTTCACAAGATCAATGGGCCGCGCGATAACCGGGCCCGTCACCTTGATTTCGCCGAACAGTCTCTCAAGGTCCGGCATCAATTCACGCATGCTCTGTTCCGGATGATCGCGAAACGAGCGCGTCCATTCTTCGGAGGAGTTCCGGTAGACGAAGAAGTTGGCGCGAATCTTATCCTCAATCGGAAACAGGGTCAGATAGGATACGCGGTCATTGAAACGTTCGCCGTTCCAGACCAATGAGGGAAACGGAAAATCTCCACGTGGTTTCTCAAGGTCAAAACCACAGCAAAGCGAATGCTGCGGGCTGATGATTTCCCGCTCGACGCCCAGTTTTTTGCGGACGGCATCGCCAAGGCCGGTTGCCACAACAAGCAGGCGTGCATTGAATGTTCGCCCGTCAGAAAGCACCGCAATCTGCCTGTCAGCACTGGTCTCCATGGTTTCAACCCTGCCGACGACAGAGCGCACCTCTGGAGGAAGCGCGCGGCGAAGCGCATTGACGAGATCGGAATAGTCGCTGCCATATTCGCGTTTGGTGCCGCGCTCGATGATGCGCCCAAAGCGATGCAGCCAAACCCCGTCGAATGCGGTCATCTGGGCATGGACTGCATCCCCCAGACCAAGGCGTTCAAACAGGATCATCTGGTCTTCGCCAATCTTCTCGGCGCGAAAATCAGGGGGATGGCGGTCATGGGTGCTGACCAGCGTTACATCATAGCCTTTGCGGGAGAGGGCCGTTGCCGCGCAGACACCGGCCAGACCACCGCCGATGATCAGCACATCAGTTTCCTGAACTGGCGTCTGTAGTTCCCTTGCTGGCAGCTCGGTTTCGGCCATGCCTGTTCCGCTTACTTTCCTGATTTCAGTCTTTTTTGCGCCACTGGCGCAACGTCCGCAAAACAGTCCATTTCAACGGGCGTAGTTTCTGCCACGCTCCGGTCGAGCGAAGATGTTCCATCATTTGCAAACGTCGCATGAACATGCGGCCTTTCCAGCTGATAATACTGGTCATTTTGGAAAGTGGGACAGTTGTGTCGCAATGTTCAAGCTTCCATGGTTCATTGCCGATGCCAAGATCCATGTATTCAAAGCCGTTTTTGTGCAGCCATTCAAGTGTTCTGTAGTATATAATTCGTCCAACCGAATATTTTGCCCAATCGTCACCTTCAAAGCCGATCATAATGGCGTAATAGGTCTTTGCCTGAACAAGACCCCATAAGGTTGCGACAATCTTGTCGCCAACTTTCAGGGCTGTCAGATGCAGCATTCCGGCTTTGGCAAACTGTTCCGTCCCATCGTGAAAGAATGCATATTTTTCCGGCTCGGCGTCGAAACCCGGCACCTGCGTGTCTTCGAAACGGCGCTGTTTCTGCTTGAGCAGTTGATCGACAATGATCGCCTGCTCACTCTTGTCTGTTGCGATGATGTAGTGGGTGGGTGCCAGGCGCTCGAGGCCGCGCATTTTCTTGAGCAGCGTCTTCCGGTAGGGCTGCGCCTTGTCAATCTCTTCCCACGACCGTTGCAGATTGTTGCCATGGCAGAAAACGTCGTTGGGGCCATCTGCAAGCAGGTCAAGCGGGTTCACCAAATCGCCGATCCGGGCTGGCATTTTGTCCAGCATGATCACATCGAAATCGGGAAGCGCGGCGGTTATTTTTTCCCAAAGGTTGACGGCGGTGTCATAGGTCCAATCCGGCGATCCCGGAAACAGAATCGGCGCGTTATAATCGGCGGCATCAGCGTCGATAAACCTGAGTATTTTTGCGCCCTTGCGGGTGGTAATGCATAGCGGGATGAAGATGAGCGGATTGTTTGCCTCATCACGCACCTCAACGAAACAGGCGCGGATGTCGCCCACCTGACCGAATGTCGACCACCACACCTCGAGAAATGTGCGGGATTGAAAAACGTGATACTGCGGATTGGCTATAGGCGCGGGTGCTCCGGTTGGCCATTCTGCCGACAGATTGTCCAGACTGTCATGTACGTGGATGGTGAAATTCATGTTCACGACGATAAGTTGACCTTGTGGCCTTTTTCAGAAATGTGCGCAGAGAATTTGACCAATCGACCTGTTCGCCCTGACTGATAGAGGTAACGGCTTGTATATCGCATATCTTTATAAAAAAATGCTTTCTTTATAGTGTAAGTCTAACAACTTAACCTGCTCTGCCATTCTACAGGATACGATTGATGACCGTTTCGATTATCATGAAAACGCTCAATGAAGAGAAGCGCATTGCAGCGGCTATCGAAAGCGCATTGCAGGCTTTGCCAGATGGCAAGATTGAAATCATTGTCGCCGATAGCGGATCGACGGATCGTACTGTTGAAATCGCGATGCAGTATCCGGTTATCGTTGCGCAGATCATGAATCCGGCAAAACCCAGCTGCGGGATCGGGCCACAACTGGGTTTTCAGTATAGCCATCATGATCTCATCTGCCTGATGGATGGCGACATGCTGCTCGACAAGGATTTCCTCACCGAAGCTATCGCCTTTCTGGTAGCGAACCCTAAGGTTGCAGGCGTCACGGGGCATGTGGCGGAAATGAATGTCGATAATCTCGAATTCACCCGCCGCGTGCGCCGGGCATCGCCGGAAAACCGGATCGGATCAATCGACCGGATGAATGGCGGTGGTCTTTACAGACGCAAGGCGATTGAGCAGGCGGGTTACTTCTCGGATCGCAACCTGCATGGCTATGAGGAGTTTGACCTCGGCGTAAGGTTGCGGGCATTGGGATGGGAACTCTACCGGTTGGACCGGCCGTTCGTCGAGCATTTCGGCCATTCGATCAATGCATATAAATTGCTGGTGCGGCGCTGGCAGTCCAAATATTTGCGCGGCGTCGGCGAATTGCTTCGCGCTGCACTCGGTCGCCCGCACTGGAGCAAGCTGGTGCAGGAATTGCCGGAATTGCGCCTGTGGGCAGGCGTGTATGTCTGGCTGCTGCTGATGATCGGTCTGCTGATTTTCCTGCCAGACAAGAAGCTGGCTCTTTTGATTGATGTGGCATTGATCGTGCTTGTTATTGCCGCGATGAGCCTGAAGCAGCGTAGTCTTTCCCTCGGCTTTTATGCTGTTGTTGCTTGGTTCTTTCATGCGGCGGCGCTGCCGCTCGGTTTTTTTCACCCGAGGCGTCAGCCCGATGACTGGATCGAAAGTCAGGTTATTTCAAAGGACCCGTGAGGCAGGCACGTCATGATGGGTCAGCACTTTCTGTCGGGGCGGATATTTGCGGTATTTGCGTCATGCTTGCTGCTGTTTGCAGGTTCGGCTGGCGCGCAAGATGTCTGGTCGCCGGTCCGCGAGATATCGCTCGAACTTCAAAGCGGCAGCCCGCTTGATTTTTCGGCCCTGCTTCCCAATCCCTCAATCGGTGAGGAGAACCGCATTGTCATCAACAAGGACGGGCGATTGGCGCACGCCGATGCATCGGAAAAGCCGGTGCGCTTTTTGTGTGCGTCGCTGGGCTGGAGCCCGGCCTCGGGTGGCTTTCCGGATCATGATGGGGCGGATCGTTACGCGCGCCAGCTGAAAATGCATGGCTACAATATTGCCCGCTTTCACTTTGTCGACGCGGCGCTGATGTTCGGGCGCAGTGCAGATTTCGATTTCGATCCGGAGGTACTGGACCGCATCCACTATCTGATGGCCGCTTTGAAACGAAATGGCATCTACTGGATTATGGATGGCTTGAGTTCATCCCGCGGTGCCTATGGCGGGTTTGATGACCGGTGGGATCTCGCGGGCGAATTGAAAATCGAAGTGCAAATCGATGAGAAATCATTTCAGCATTGGTTGCGGTTCCAGAAGGAAGTGCTTGGAAGGGTCAATCCCTATACGGGTATCGCGCCAATCCGCGACCCGGCGCTGGTTGTTATTGTCCCGTTCAATGAAAATGGTATCGAATTTGACAGCATCGTACATCAACGGGACGGGCAGCCACATTATTCAAAGCTATTGGCGCCCGCGTTCAATACCTGGCTGCAAGCGCGCTATGGATCGACAAAAGCGCTCGCTGATACCTGGGGATGGGTGAAGGCGGGTGAACGTCTGGAAGAGGGGACTATCAGTCTTCCCGCCAATCGCTACGAAAAGACGCCGCGAATGCGCGATCTGCAAGCTTTCTTCGTCGATGTGGAAACGCGCTCGGCCGAACGCATGACGGCGGCGCTGCGGGATCTCGGCTACAAAGGGGTGATCGCCCCCTATAATAATTGGCCGAGCGTGCAAACGAGCCTGTCTCGTTCGGGTCAACAGGCTATTGCAATGAATACCTATCAGGATTGGGTCGGCTCCTACGAACCCGGCAGCACGATGGGGCAGAAAAGCTCGATCGCCGATGGGGCTTTCTATGTGCGTGCGATTGCCGCTGCCCGCTGGCTCAATCGCCCCTTTATCGTCACCGAGTATGACCATCTGTTCTGGAGCAAGTATCGCTATGAGGCCGGTATTGTCATGCCAGCTTATGCGGCCCTGCAGAACTGGGATGTGCTGTGCCGCCATGGTCATGGTCCCATCGTGCTGGCCTATGGCGAAGATGTGCCGCACAAGCGTCAGATGCTGCCCTATGCGATTGCCCTTGATCCGGTGGCCCGCGCTGGTGAAACGCTGGCGGCATTGCTGTTCCGGCGCGGTGATGTGGCAGGGTCATCCGTCTCGATCCCGTTCATGGTCAAAGGGGTTGAGGATCTGACACAGAGTACGCAGGAGCGGGAGCCCGATGCATTGACGGGGCTTGCTCTGCTGGGTGCAATCGGGTTGCAAAAGGATGCGTCTGCGTCACCGGGCAATCTGGCAGTTCCGTCACCCCGCAAGAGTGCCTCTGCCGAAAAAATCATGGCAGCGTTGCATGACGCCAGGCTGCTTGATCCGGCCAATATCACCAGTGTCAATAAGGGGATTTTCGAGAGCGATACCGACCAGATTGTTCTTGATCAGAACAGGCTCCGCATCACCGTAAAGACCGAGCGTACGGAAGCAATCGCTTTTGCCGATCTTACGGATACGATCACGCTCGGCAATCTGACCGTAGGCAATGCCACGGGTAAAGGATTGTTTGCCGTGTCGGCTCTCGATGATCTACCTATCAAAAGCAGTCAGCGCCTGCTGGTTATTTATGCGACAGATGCGCAGAACACTGACATGCGGTTTTCAGACAGGCAGGAGCGCGTCATTGCCGATTTCGGTCATTTGCCGGTGCGCATCCAACTTGGCAGTATCGATTTTTCTCTGCCGGGTACAGGGCGCTGGACTGTCTCGCCGGTGGGTCTGGATGGAAAGGTGAAGGCCGCAGTGGCCCAGGGAGACGGGATGGTTGCAACGCGCCTTGCAAATGATGGGCCGGATGGCCCAACGACTTATTTCCTGATTGAGCGGCAACCTTAGAAAAAGTCGGTTACAAGACGGCTCCAGGATTCTCCGGCAAGCCCGCCAATAAATATATCGTTGCGGTGGATGGCGTCCGTGACGCTCTTGTGACGCGTTGAGACGCACACATGGGCGCGGTGCCGGTAAAACATTGCCCGGTGACGGGAAAGTACATCCAATTGCGCGGGTTGAACGCGGCCTTGCGCTGCGACAAATCCGGATTGATCCAGATGATACATCATCTGGTTGATAACGGCGTGTTCCTTGCCTTTTTTCGCGAAGATGTTCAGCACCTGCGCAATGGAACCCGGACGGCCGAAATACACAAAACAACCGGTAAGTTCGGCGTTGTAATCCCAGACTGAGCGTATGTTCAGAGAGCCATCCCCAGTGTTGAGTCTGGCTACTTCAAGTATCCAGTCGAGTTCCGGTTTCGACCAGACAGGCCGCACTTTATAGCCGGGTAAGAAATCCTGAACACTTGCGACGAACAGGTCTTGGGACATCTCTTCATCATGCATGACAGGATCGCCCTCAATGTGAAGGGCAGGCATCACACGTCTGGTGAGATAATCAAGCGGCCGCGCCAGCGGCAGACGAGCGGCGTATCGAACGAGAGAGGATCGCTTGGCGGCAGATTGCGCAAGGTAAGCGGCAGGCTGAAACACCCGGCACCATTCCAGACCGTGCAACGGCAGGATTGCGCCGCTCACAGCCCTGAAATGATTGGCACTGACAGGTGATGCGCTGTCAGTGAAGCACAGATCCTGATGGCGGGGCCGCATGGTCAGCGCCAGTTCGGCAGCGCCAAGGCATGATACGTCAGGGTCGGTCATGAAAGCACATAGAAGCCGGGCCGTTATGATCTCGCCCTCGACCATATATTGCATCGGAATGGCGGATACGGCGCTGCTTATGGTTCCGCTCGCCGTCTCATGAACGAAACTGCCATATTTCGGATCGTATATCGGGCTGTCGAAGAACAGCTTTTCGAAGTAATCATTGAATGTATCAGGCGAATTGACTGCCTTCTTGCGGAATATTTTGTAAAACAGTCGCCCGACCTGCGGAATATCTTCCACAGTCATTGGACGTATCTGCCTTCTTCCGCCCATCATCGCTCCCGTGCAAATTATCTGTCCGGACTATGTGTCTGAATCTCTCGATCGCCGGTATCGAAACTCAATGCAATCGAATGGTTGTTTTTATAATTTCTGCTAAAAGAATATCTACTTGGTAAATACGCGCTCCTGTGCCGCAGCGCGACTGTTTCTTGCCAATCTGAGAAGCACAAGCCAGGCAGCGATCATGATGCCGATTTCGATCAGATAGATCGAAATGAACGTACCCTGTGGCGGCGCTATCCAGGTTGCCCATGCGATCAGCCCGGCACCCAATGCGTTGCCGGTGTTGAGAATGGCGGCGCGTGGACCGTGATAACCTGCAGCCCCCAATGCATCGATTGCCACCGACCAGACAGCAAGGAAGATAACGGTTCCGCTCAGAATACGGCAGAATGAAACGAGTGATACGTATTCATTGCCAAAGAGCAGGGGCAGAAATGGCGCGGCGATATAGATGATCAGGGCCGAACCAAAGCCGATGCCAAGAGCCGCCAGCAATATCTTCTTGGTGCGCCCGATTGCGTTGTGAATGCCGTCAGTGCTCAAGCGGGCAAGACCGGGATAAACGAGGCGGTTCATTGCATCGATTGAGAGATAGCTGCTGTCGATAATACGCCGGACAACACCATAACTGCCCACAACCTCGGGATTGGCCATGATACCGAGCATGAGAAGGTCGACATTCTGGCGAATGGCGCGGAAGATAAAAGGCGTGGCAAACAGGATGCCAAGGCGAATTTCCTCGCGCACGATGCGGTATTGCGGACGTCCGAGCTTGCGCAACGACCACATATAGAAAACCAGCACCAGCACATGGACGGCAAATTGCCAGATTGCCCAGTCAACCAGACTGGTCACGCCGAATACCAGACAGGCAAGCGCTGCCGCAGCTGTACGCGCAAAGGCAAAACCAACCACCGAACGGTTCGCCTCGGAAAATTTCGAATGACCAATGAAGATTTGCTCGGTCAAAAGGATGATGCGAACCAGAATGATGTTGGTGATGAGAATGAGCAGGATCGCAATGATGTTTTCGACGGGATCTGCTGAAAGCTTCATCCAGAATGGCAGAATGATGATGCCGAGAATGACGAGCAGAACCCCGCTTGTCAGCGTCAAAATGAGATTGTGACCCAGCATGACAGGATACATGGAGTGATCCTGCGCAACCCGCCTTACCAGACATTCCGAAGCGCCAAGGCCGCAGAGATGAACGGCAATACTGGTCACAGCCGTGACAGAAACGAAAACACCAAATTCCACCGCGCCGAACGAGCGCGCAAGAATAGCGAACGTCACCAGCTGTGCGACATTGGCCGTCAGCAGGCTGCCGCTTGACGCGGCGTAAGACAGGACCATGGGAAACAGACGTGGCAAACGGCTGATGATCTCGGCAACACTCAGTTTCATCGGGCTCTGCGATCTGATCGAAAGACTGGAATTTGCATCTGTTCGCTATACGACTTGGTGGGAGATAGCCATTTATTAACCAAACTTTGAAATCTATGGTTTAGATATACATTACTGGCAAACCGTTACGGTTTGATTGATGCTTATAGAGTATTGCTGAATGTACAAACTACGCGACGCGTCAGGCAAAGCGCAACCGGTGGCTCCAATAAAGGAACCAGTGGTTGAAAGTCGCGTGCGTAGCGAGCCGCCACGCAAGCCAGCCTACGCATTTTCATTGCCGCAGATAGATGTAAGCAGCCTGATTTCCTGGCTTCTTGCCCGGTGGCACTGGATTTTGATCGCCGCGGTCATTGGTGCGCTTGTCGGTATTGGTTACGGAATGAGCGCCAAGCCCCGCTATACTGTGTATACGGATATTCTGGTCCCGCCAGCCAATCTGCAAGTGTTGCCGAATGATGTTTACTTGCAGAATCAGCAAAGCGATAGCCAACTGCTCGATGTGGAAAGCAAATTGCTTGTGCTGACATCAGGCAATGTGCTGCGGCGCGTTGTGAATGAACTCGGACTTGCCAACGATCCGGAATTTGTTGGCACCGGGGCGTCAGGCTTCAGTCTTGGCTCGTTGTTCTCAAGTAAACCAACGGTGGCTGACAAGACCTTGGCGGCCATGCGCAGTCTGTCCGAGCGGATTTCGGCACGGCGTCAGGAGCGGTCATATATGATCACAATATCGGCCTGGGCGAACAACCCGGATACCGCTGTGAAAGTTGCCGACACTCTGGCCAAGGCATTTGAAGAGGAAGTAGCGCAGGCCGAAGCCGATGGCGCTGGCCGTGCAGCGGCTGCTCTGACCGAACGTCTGGCGGAATTGAAAAAGGGTGCATCGGAAGCTGAAGCAAAGGTTGCGGAGTTCAAACGCGACAATGGGCTTCAGACCACATCAGGCGAATTAATCAGTTCGCAGTCCATGGCACAGATCAACATAAAGCTGGTGGATGCCAATGCCCGACTTGTGGAGGCCCAGTCGCGTTATAATGAGTTGACCGCGTCGAAGCCAAATCAGTCGAACCCGTCAGGCACATTGCAGTCACCGACTTTGACGGGCTTGCGCTCACAATATGCAGCGGTCAAGCAAACGGTTGATTCCATGTCGATGACCTATGGGTCGCGCTATCCCGGATTGATCCGGGCCAGGTCCCAGCTTGGCGGTCTGGAACAGCAGATTTCGCAGGAGACCGGCCGTATCCTGCGGGCCGCGCAGGTAGATCTCGAACAGGCAAAATCCGTTGTCGATGCGCTTAAACAGCAGGCTGCCAGTGCGCGGTCGTCGGTTTCCATGGACAATGACGCACAAGTGCGATTGAGTGATCTGGAGCGGGATATGGCGACGAAGATTGCTATCTACCAGACGTTCCTGACACGCGCTGGCGAAACAACCGAACGCCAACAGTTAAACAGTACCAATATTCGTGTCATCTCGTCAGCCGTCCCACCCCTGCGCCGTAGCTGGCCACCGCGCACGGCGCTGCTTGCAGCCGGCGGCACGTTTGCCGGACTGGGTATTGGCGCATTCCTCGCAATAGGCGTGGGTTTGCTGGGTGCGATGCGCAATGACCGGAAAACACAGAAGGCGTAAGGCTAGTCCTTTATGGATAGAAACGAATACAGTGCACAACCAAACGCACCCTCTGCGGGTGGTCTTGGCGCGCTCCTGTTTCTGGCGATCTTTTTATTCTTCTGGATCACCACCACGCCCTTTGTCGATCTGACCGGCGCAGCTGCGGTCGACCCCAGCGCCGGAAATTCCAATCTGGTCAACCAGCTGGTAACGCTTGTCCTGTCCGGCAGCCTGCTTGCCTTTGGTCTCAGCAGTCCCATGCGCAGCGCCATCCTGCAGCCGCGCGGCCTGCTGATATCGCTGTTCATCTGGTACATTCTCGTGTCGGCCCTGTCGGCTCATCCGGACCTTGCGCTCAAGCGTGTTGTGCTGGCCATCATGGTTTGCGTCAATGCGAGCGTGTTTCTGCTTCTGCCGAAATCCGACGCGCATTTTGGCAAATTGCTGGCTCTGGCAACGCTGATCATGCTGGGCTTTGCTTATTTCGGTGTGGTTTTCCTGCCGCTGCGCGCGATTCATCAGGCATCGGAACTGCGCGAACCGATGAATGCCGGTTTCTGGCGCGGGCAATATGCACACAAGAACGAAGCCGCCGCCGTCATGGTGGCCGCAGTCTTCTTTGGCCTGTTTGTCTATAGCGTCGGGCGGAAACTGGCGGGTGCAGCCATTATCGTTCTGTCGACATTGTTTCTGCTGCACACGGGCGGCAAAACTTCGACCGCGGCCTTGCCGGGCATTCTGATCCTTGCCTGGATTTTCCAACACTGGAAATGGACACGCTTTCCGATCGCCATTGGCGGGATCGTCGCGTTCAATGTGCTCGCCATTGGATCGGCGGTCTTTGAACCGATCCGTTCATTGATCAATGCCGTCGGTATCGATGCCACTTTTACCAATAGAACCGATATCTGGCGTTTTGCCTTCTCCGCCATCGCCCAAAAGCCGATTACCGGCTACGGGTTTCAATCCTTCTGGCAGACTGAAGAACTTGTTTATAGCGGCGGCAATGTCGAGACATGGGCTGTTGCTGCTTATAACGGGCATAATGGCTATCTCGATACGCTTCTGACAACAGGCATCCCCGGCTTGATTCTTACGGTCATATGGTTGCTTTTCCTGCCCTTGCGTGACATTGGCAGGGCAGACGCGACGGGCAATAATCCAGCACTTACAACGCTCTTCGTTCGCATCTGGCTCTATGGAATTTACACAGCCTGCGTCGAAAGCATGTTCTTCCAGAATGGTAGCCCATTGTGGTTTGCCCTCCTGTTTGCGGTGTTCGGCCTGCGTCTGCAGGCGCGTGCAAGTGTTGTGAGTGTAGCGCCTTCGCAGGCTAAACTGACGGTAGCCCATGCCTGAAATCTTGAACAAACTGGACTATTGGTCAGACCGGATTACCGACAGGCTGATGCGCCGCCTGCCGGGACCGCGTATCCATATCCCCACATCGCAGCCAATCGTGTCCTTCACCTTCGATGATGTGCCGGATACCGCACTGACCAATGGTGCCCGTATACTGGAGAACCATGGCGTGCGCGGAACGTTCTATATCGCCGGATCGCTGGAAGGGCAGGTGGAACCCAAGCGGACGCTGATTTCACGCGATGGATGCCGGGTACTGGCGCAGCAGGGCCATGACATCGGTTGCCATACGTTTTCCCATACGAAAGTTTCCCATATGGGTAGGCGCAAGCTTTCCGCCGATCTGCAGCAGAACAAGGATTACCTCGACGCGATTGATCCGCGCGATGACAGGCGCAATTTCGCCTATCCCTACAATGCCGGTTCACTGTGGGGACGTGGTATCTTCCAAAAGAATTTCCAGACCTGCCGCTCGGGCGGCGAGCGGATCAATCGCGGTTCGGTCAATCCCGTCTTTCTGTCCGGGGTCGAGATCAGGCAGCCGGAGAGCCACGCAATTGGCCTCACCAGCTGGATCGATACGCTGATTGCAGAGCCCGGCTGGCTCATTTTTTTCACCCACGATATCGCGGCACAGCCAACAGATTTCGGTTGTACACCGGAGACATTCGAACGGCTTGTTGCCTATACGCTGGAGCGCGGATGCATGGTGCTGCCCGTCAAGGATGCGCTGGATCAATTCAGCGCGGGGAGGCCACTATCCTGAAAACTCCGATACCGCAGAAACGTCTGCTTGCGATCAATAATTATTTTTATAAGCGCGGTGGTGCGGAAGCGATCTTTCTCGAACACATGCAGCTGTTTTCGGAAATTGGCTGGGATGTTGTTCCATTTGCCATGCAGCACCCTGACAATAATGATTCACCGTGGTCGGAATATTTTGTCTCTGAAATCGAATATGGCCGCCAAAGCAGCGCACTGACCAAGGTGGCGCAGGCTGGAAAGATCATTTACTCCTTCGAAGCGCAGCGCAGCATCGAGGCTTTGATTGAACAGGCCCGGCCTGATATCGCCCATGCCCATAATGTCTACCACCACCTTTCGCCGTCGATTTTTGCCACGCTGAAAAAAGCTGGCATACCGACTGTGATGACGGTGCATGATCTGAAGCTTGCCTGTCCCGCCTATAAAATGCTGGTGAACGGGCATGTATGCGAGGAGTGCAAAGGCGGCAGAATCTACAATGTCGTCCGGCATCGCTGTATCTACGGTTCACTGGTGCTGAGCAGTCTCGTCTTTCTGGAAACGATTGTGCATCGCGGCCTTGGTCTTTACCGCAACAAGGTCGACAGATTCGTTGTTCCCAGCAAATTCTATCGCGAAAAGCTGATGGAATGGGGCTGGCCGGCGGAGCAACTCGTCTATATCCCGAATTTCGTCGATACGCAGGCATTTGCGACCGGCTGGGACGAAGGCGACTACTTCGTTTTTGCCGGGCGGCTTGCGCCTGAAAAGGGCCTGGTAACGCTGATCCACGCTGCGGCAAAGGCGAAGCAGCGTCTGGTTATAGCTGGCACCGGTCCCGATGAGGCTATGCTCAAAGCACTGGTGCAGGAGCTGAATGCGGATGTGACATTTGCTGGCTACGTATCGGGTGAAAACCTGACGCGGCTGATCGGCCAATCCAAAGCTTTGATCCTGCCTTCCGAATGGTACGAGAATGCGCCTGTCAGCATTCTGGAAGCCTATGCGCTGGGCAGGCCTGTTATCGGTGCAGCCATTGGCGGTATTCCGGAAATGATCCGCGAAGGTGAAACGGGGATGACTGCGGTTGCGGGTGACGCCGATGATCTGGGGCGTGTCATATCGGCCATGGCTCATCTGACGCCCGCTGCCCGCACCCGAATGGGTATGAATGGCCGGGACTGGATTGCCCGCGACTTTTCTGCCGATGCCTACCGCAATCGCATGATCGATCTCTATGCAACGCTGGGGGTGTCGTGATGGCGGACGGAAGCGGTTCCGGAAGACAACCAAGGGTGATGATGCTGGGTTTGCGTGGCATTCCCGATGTGCAGGGCGGCGTGGAAAAACACGTTGAAGAGCTCAGCCAGCAGTTTGTCGATAAGGGCTGGGATGTCTCGGTTCTCGGTCGTAAACGCTACCTGCTGACGCCGGACCCTTATGTCTGGAAGCGGGTGAAGGTTTTCCCGCTTTGGTCGCCCGCCTCCATGAAATTCGAGGCGATTGCGCATACGGCGCTTGGAGTACTTTTTGCGGCATATCATCGTCCAGATATTTTGCATATTCATGCTGTAGGACCAGCGTTGCTGACGCCTCTGGCGCGTCTCCTGGGCCTGAAAGTCGTCGTGACCCATCATGGCTATGACTATGACAGGCAAAAATGGGGCGGTTTTGCCAAGCGCATCCTGAAGCTGGGTGAGCAGGCGGGAATGCGCTTTGCCAATGCGCGCATTGCCGTATCGAATGATATCGCCCGGACTATGGAAACACGCTATGGCGTGCCTGTTCAAGCGGTGCCCAATGGCGTGACGGTTCGCCGGAGCGAGACGGATACGGGCATTCTGCAAAAGCTTGCACTAACACCGCGCCGTTACATCATCATGGTCGCGCGCATCGTTCCGGAAAAACGCCAGCATGATCTCATTGCCGCTTTTGCCAAACTCGCCGATCCCTCGGTCAAGCTGGTTCTGGTGGGATCAGCCGAATTTATGGCTGCCTATTCGCAGGAAGTCGAGAAGCTGGCGGGAAACGTGCCGGGTGTTGTCCTCGCTGGCATGCAGACCGGCGACGATCTTGCCATTCTTTACGAGAATGCCCGTTTGTTTGTCCTGCCATCAAGCCATGAAGGCATGCCGATTGCCTTGCTGGAGGCTATGGGCGTGGGGCTGCCGGTTCTTGCCAGCGATATCACCGCCAACCTCGAAATAGGCCTCCCGCCCGAAGATTACTTCCCGCTTGGTGATGTCGAACAGCTGGCCGCTGCCATGCGTTCAAAACTCACCACGCCGTTCAATAAGGATAAGGCGGCGGAACAGGGCAGTGTTGTCGAAAGGGAATATGGCTGGATCAGCATCTCTGACCAAACGCTTGGCGTCTACAACGCAGTCCTGAAGCGCAAGGCGCTTTGATCATTCACAGATAAGATGGTGATCCCGGAACACCAGGTGGTAAAACATCGCGATTCATAATCAATTCCCGACGTGCAACCTGTTTTCGATTGGATGCAAAGTCTCAGGATTGGCGGCCAGCCTTAAAGCAAGGATTCCATTTGCCTGCCGTTTCAACTGTCTCGGTGGTGGAACACTTTCGAGTTGATTTAGCTATTGGGATATCGCATAGATTAATGATTAAATCTTCGGAGATTGTCGTTGCCAAGGCTTTTATCTCAATTGGCCAAATATGGCCTGATAGGGGCCCTAAATTCTGCAATCACGTTGATTACTATTATTATTTTCACTTACGCCGGATTTGGGCCGTATGTGTGTAATGCAGTGGGTTTTGCTTGCGGACTTCTGAATAGTTTTTTTATGAATGGCCGTTTTACGTTTGAAACATCATCAGGCCGTGGCGGTGTCATAAAATTTTCCATCGCCTTTGCTATAGCGTACTCCATCAATCTATTCGTTTTATATTATGCGATTAGATTCTCATCTGCAGGCGTCGTGATTTCTCAAGTGATCTCTACGTTATTTTATAATGTTACATTTTTTATACTTATGAAATTTTGGGTCTTTAAAAATTATGAATAAACAATACCTGTTGGACGTTGTTATCCCTTGCTATTGCGAAGAGGAAACAATCCCACATACTGTTCCTGAGCTGATAAATTTCTTGAACACTTGCATTAAAAGCAGTGAATTCGGAATGCAATCATTTCGATTGATACTCGTTGATGATGGCAGCAAGGACCGCACATGGTCTATCATCAAGGATTTCACCGAGAAGCTCCCCGTAAAAGGCATCAAGTTAAGCCGAAATTACGGTCATCAAAGTGCTATGCTCGCCGGGCTGACTATTGCGGACGCTGATGTTGTTTTGACCATCGACGCAGATCTTCAGGACGACATATCCACGATCGGGGAAATGCTGAAGGCATATCAGGAGGGAGTTGATTTAGCTCTCGGGGTTCGTTCGTCGCGCGGGAATGATAGTGTAATTAAGAAGTCTACCGCCATCGGCTATTATAAGCTAATGCGCGCAATGGGCGTGAATATCATAGAAGATCATGCAGACTTCCGATTAATGTCCCGGCGGTCACTTGATGTGCTTCTTGCCCACCAGGAAGTAAATCTCTTTCTCCGTGGCGTGATACCGTCGATCGGATTTCCGACGAAAATCATCCACTATGAACGACAGGATCGTGAATTCGGAGAGACCAGATATACGTTGCGAAAGATGTTGGGTCTGGCCATAAATGGAATTACATCATTTTCTGTCGTCCCACTCCGTTTTGTAGCGTTCACAGGCGCAGCCTTCAGCTTTGCCGCCTTCGTCGGAGTATTCTGGGTCATAATTGTCCGTGTATTTTTTTACGGTGACGTTGTGCCAGGATGGGCATCGATTGCACTCCCCATTCTATTTCTCGGTGGTGTTCAGCTTTTTAGTCTCGGCATTGTTGGCGAATACATCGGGAAAATTTATCTCGAAGTAAAGAAACGCCCACGATTCGTGATCGAGGCGACAACAAATGACTGAATTTTCTTGGCAGTTCGTGCTCATTGTTTGGGAACACCCTTACATATTCATGTCACTGGTGGTGATCTTCCAGTTGGTTGTTTCTTTTAGCCTGCTAATGATGTGGTGTATTGAGATACTGCCAATGCGAGGCGAGAATCCAGAAACGACCATGCGTGTCTCGGACGTGGCAATGCTTACAGCCATCGTGCTTGCTGCCGGCTTCTTTATTCAATTTCGCGAAAGTTTCACTTGGTGGGACGCAAACATTTTCTTCACAACGGTGAGCCCGACATCGCACCAATGGTATGCGCCGCCGATATGGCCCACCGGGGGAAGATTTTTCCCGCTGGCTCATCAAGAATTTTATTTTCTTGGCAAACTGAGCAAGACAATGGAATTCTACCGACTGTTTTCTACAGTCGAGTTTGCCGTTGTTTGCCTTCTTTCGTGGTGGATATTGAAGCCATCGAAAGCAGCTCCTCTTCTTTGGTTCGCCATTCTTTGCTCCACTCCAATTGCTTCCAGTTTTATCGATCTCATTTATCCTGAGCGCAACATTGCTCCGTTAAGCACGATAATCATCTGCGCAGTCTTCATATTCATACGCTCAGGAGGGTGGCTATCAGCTGCAGTTGCGAGTTTGGGTGTGTCGTTAATCGTTTTCTACAAAGAGACTTCAATAATACTTCCATCTGCTCTTGCTTTTTGTTGCTTTGCTAAAGCGGTTTATGCTGATCATAAATATAAAAATATACTTATTGTTGCTTGTCTTATAACAGCAATTCCGGTTGTAGTTTGGTTATCTCTATATGCTATTCTAATAATACCGCACATTACCGATAGGTATCATTCAACATCGACGTTTATCGATGCACTTGTTTATCAGCTGGAATCTCCGTGGATTTACCTGTGTCTCGGCGCTTCGATTTATCGGATCATGACGGGCAAGATTTTCGACCCCGTTTTTGATGCGCTGCCGCTCGCAGTTCTCGGGCACATTTTGGCTCTCGTTCTTTTGCAATTTGATATGCCCTACTACTCGGCATCTATCGCGCTTCTATCCATACTCTACGTGTTTTGGACATTTTCAGAGAGGACGAAACTGCTGTCTTTGATCGTAGCAGCATTGATAATCTGGCAAGCTCCCATCATGTGGAAGGATATTTCTGACAAGAAACAACTCACATACGCAAAAAGCCAGGCTGCCGATTTCCTGCTCAGCAAGATCCGGGATGGGGCGGTGATTCATATCTTCGGTTCAGCGTACGAAGCTGGTCTTTTCGGCGGATATCTGAAAGCTAAAAGCGGTATTGCCCTCGAGGTCGTCGTTCATACCAACAAATGGATGGGTGGAGATTGCTCACCCGATATCAAGATTTATTGCCATCCGCCTAGAGATATCAAAGGAGGCGAATACTTGCTTGGCTTGAGTGAAAAGCCCATTCTATCGGATGGCGACAATCTGGTTTTCGAGACGCAGCCTGCCCCAGAATTTTCAGGAAATTATCCTATGAAAGTTTATCAACGAAATTGACGATCTGCAGGAAATTGCATGTCTCAAGAAGATACACATAGCAATGAGTTTGACGCCTACAAATCGAGTTATGCTGATGCTGTAAATAAATCTATTTCGTTTCGGGTTTGAATGTTGTTTTTTTCATCCGTGCCAAGGCGGTTAGGCTCATCGATATTCTACGGAAGCATGGGACATGTCATCCGTTATTGCGCGGCCAAGTCGGAAAGATTTCTGGCATCGACCCATCGGCGGAATGCATTTCAGAAGCTGAGAGCAACAACCCGGATGTGGCCTGTGTTTGATTTTATGGTGATCCCGACTGGATTCGAACCAGTGGCCTACAGATTAGGAATCTGTCGCTCTATCCTACTGAGCTACGGGACCATGCGGCCAGACATACTGTTTTTCAGCGGCAACGCCAAGTCTCAACATGCAGGAAATACGCACATCTCTCAGAGCAGTTTCTGCATATGTTCAGGCAGAAACTGCTCGATGAGTAATCAGGATGCGGCGGGCAGGGCGCTTTCGGCAAGCTGTACCCAATAGCTGATGCCGTGCGGAATGACGTCGTCATTGAAATCATAGGCGGGATTGTGCAGCGAGGCACTCTCGCCATTGCCGATGAATATGAAAGCGCCGGGGCGTGCTTCAAGCATATAGGAGAAATCCTCCCCAGCCATCATCGGTGCAACTTCCTGATTGACCGCATTGTTGCCAGCCACACTCTGTGCCGTGCGGGCAGCAAACTCCGTCTCCTGATCATGATTGAACGTCACGGGGTAGTTGCGGTCGTATTCCAGCTTGGCAACCGCGCCGAGCGCCACCGCTACACCTTCGGCCACTTCGCGCAGGCGCTTCTCGGCAAAGTCGCGCATTTCCGGACGCAATGTGCGCACCGTGCCCGCAAGCTCCGCCTTCTGCGGAATGATGTTGTGGGCATCACCCGCATGGAATTTGGTCACTGACAACACAACAGAATCCAGCGGGTCGGTGCCGCGCGAAACAATGGTTTGCAGTGCGTTGACAAGCTGTGCGCCGATGACAACAGGGTCGATCGTGCGGTGCGGCTGGGCCGCATGACCGCCACGGCCTTCGATGGTGATGGTGAATTCGTCGGTTGCGGCCATGATAGGGCCTTTGCGAATGGCAAACTGGCCAATGGGAAGGCCGGGAATATTGTGCATGCCATAGACTTCGGAGATGGAAAAGCGCTCCATCATGCCTTCCTTGACCATTTCGCGGCCACCACCGCCGCCTTCTTCGGCGGGCTGGAAAATCACGGCCACCGAACCTTTGAAATTGCGGGTTTCAGCCAGATATTGCGCCGCGCCAAGCAGCATGGCGGTGTGGCCGTCATGGCCGCAGGCATGCATCTTGCCGGGGTTCTTCGACGCATAGGGCTTGCCGGTGATTTCATTGAGCGGGAGTGCATCCATGTCGGAGCGCAGACCAACCGTCTGGCCTTCGCCGTGGCGGCCATGAATGATGCCGACCACGCCTGTCTGGCCGATGCCGGTGACGACTTCATCAACGCCAAATGCATGCAGCTTATCAGCCACAAATTTCGCGGTCTCGTGAACATCGAACATCAGTTCCGGGTTCTCGTGCAAATGGCGTCGCCACTGCGAAACCTCTTCCTGCATTTCGATGGCGCGATTGAGCAAAGGCATTCTGGTACAACTCCAAACGTGCGGACTCTGACAATTCAGTGAACAGTTCAAAGGTGTTTTGCCTTTTGACTGCCACATAGGATAGATAAGGCCATTGCGACCCGGCGGGAAGCCCGGCAATGAAATCACAAGGCCATTTCCCTGGTTCTTTATACAGACAGGCTGGATATCTGGAATGCGTAAAACTGTAACACTCTTTCTTTCAGCTTGCATGGTGTCAACCATTGCGGGCCTGTCGACAGCAGCACTTGCGGGCCCGAACATCACTGTTGATGTGGGTACAGGCGAGATTTTGTCGCAGGAAGATGCGTTCCAGCGCTGGTATCCGGCGTCGCTTACCAAGCTGATGACGGCTTATGTGGCGTTTCGCATGATCGAATCAGGCCAGATCACACTGGACACGCCGATCAAGATGACGGCGCGCGCCGCAAAAGAGCCGCCGAGCAAAATGGGCTATAAGGCGGGCTCAGAGCTGACGCTCGACAATGCGCTCAAGATTCTGATGGTCAAATCCGCCAACGATGTGGCGATGGCTGTCGGCGAGACGCTGGGTGGCTCGTCGGAAAAGTTTGCCGTGCTGATGAATGCGGAAGCCAAGCGCCTTGGCATGTATGGCTCGCATTTCGTCAACCCCAATGGCCTGCATTCGGACGATCATTATACGACTGCCCGCGATCTGGCTGTCCTGACCGTGCAGATGCGCCATGAATTTCCGCAATATATGCATTACTTCGATATTGAAGCGATTGATTCCGGCAATAAAATTCAGGCCAACTTCAATGCGCTGATTGGCCGGTTCCAGGGTGCAGATGGTATGAAAACCGGTTTTGTCTGCCCGTCCGGTTTTAATCTGGTCGGTTCGGCCACGCGCGATGGCCGTAATGTCATTACTGTTGTTCTGGGTGAACTGAAGCAACCGGATCGCGCCACCAAGGCGGCGGAATTGCTGGCAAAAGGTTTTGAGACACGCGGCACCGGGACTACGCTGCAGGCATTGCAACCCTATGGTCCTGCAACGCGCGATGTCGCGGTGAATATGCGCCCGACCGTCTGCTCCAAGGAAGCTGCTGCTTCCGATAGCTGGGACGGCAAGGACGCGGAAGGTCATATCATTCAGGGCTCGCCCTATATGTACCGGATGGATCACGAGCCGCAGGCGGAACTCGTCGCGCTGCTGCCTTCGAAGATCGCTCCCAAAGGCAAGGATATGAGCCGTATTCCCATACCAATCCCGCGTCCTGATCGCGCATCGCTGAGCGATGCGGCGGATGCGGCAAAAACAGTGAACTGAACAATTCAAGCTTAGGATGATATCATGAGTGGCCTGCCTCTTCCCATTCCGGTTTCTGTACTCACGGGATTTTTGGGGTCGGGGAAGACCACCTTGCTCAACCGCCTGTTGAAAGATCCGGCTCTTGCCGACACGGCCGTCATCATCAACGAGTTTGGCGATGTCGGGATTGATCATCTTCTGGTGGAAACGGCGAGCGAGGGCGTTATAGAGCTCTCCGATGGCTGCCTGTGCTGCACGGTCCGGGGGGAGTTGGTTGATACGCTTGCCGATCTCATTGACCGTCTGCAGACGGGGCAACTGAAAAAGCTCAAGCGGGTCATCATCGAAACGACGGGTCTTGCCGATCCTGCGCCAGTCCTGCATGCGATTATGGGCCATCCGGTGCTGTTGCAGGCTTTCCGCGTTGACGGGGTGATTACCACTGTGGATGCGATCAACGGCATGGCCACGCTCAATGCGCATGAGGAAGCCGTCAAACAGGCGGCGGTTGCCGACCGTATTGTGGTAACAAAAACCGACATGCCGGAGGCCGCTGAAGGACTGTCCGCACTGCATGCCCGGCTTGCGGCGCTTAATCCCGGTGCTGATATTATTGATGTTGGCGACGCGCGCACGGGCTATGCGGCGCTGTTTGAATGCGGTGTCTATAATCCGCAAACAAAAACCATCGACGTGCAACGCTGGCTGAAAGCCGAAGCTTTTCGTGACCGGGAGCACGAACGTGAGGAAGCTGATCACCACGCCCATCACGAACATGATCACCACCATCATGACCATGCGCATCATCATGACCATGATCACGACGGGCATCATCATCACGACGTCAATCGCCATGATGCGGCGATCCGGTCGTTTTCGTTGACGCATGATAAGCCGGTGCCACGCGCTGGTTTTGAGATGTTTCTTGATCTTCTGCGTTCAGCCCATGGCGAAAAGCTGCTACGCATGAAAGGCATCGTGCAACTGGAGGATGATCCGGAGCGCCCGATGGTCATTCACGGTGTGCAGCAGATTTTCCACCCGCCAGTTCGTCTTTTGGCGTGGCCTGACTGCAAGCACGAAACACGTCTGGTGATGATCGTGAAGGATTTGCCTGAGAGTTACATCACGCAGCTTTTCAGTGCATTCCTCAATGAGCCAAACATTGATACGCCGGATCGGGCCGGGCTGTTTGAAAATCCCTTGGCCATACCGGGTATGAAAATTTAGCCATAAGCCGTTAATCCAGTTTGCTGCAATTCATGTAGTGCGTGGTTCGACAAGAGCTCACCATGAGGGGTGTTCATACCACAAGGGGCATACCTCTCCCCGTCATCCTCGGGCTTGACCCGAGGACCCATAATCAGAACGCGCCGAGCATCCAGATCATTTGATTTCCTTAGCCGTGGGTCCTCGGGTCAAGCCCGAGGATGACGGGGAGGGGTGGGATTGGGGGGAGTCTAGTTCTGCAACGTTGATCATTATCTTTGCAATCACCCATCTCTGTCATGGTGAGGCTGTTGAACCATGAATCATCGCTTTGCAGATATCTGGATTTATGGCTTAGCCACGCTCGATATGAAAGCGGTGACCGCCATCGATGGTCACCGTTTCAATCAGCCTGTGCCCATCGGTCATGCAGAAATTGGGCATGTCGATCACGGCGAGGGGATCGCTTGTTTCAACCCACAGCCGCGTGCCCTCGGGCATGGTTTCCAGACGTTTGCGGGTTTTAAGCACCGGCAAAGGGCAATTCAGGCCGCGCAGGTCGTAGATATCAGCGCTCATGCCGAATGCTCCGGATGGCTCACTTAGTTACCAATGATTTTCCACCAGGCCTTTTTGGCAGGCTGTTCCGCAACAGTCGCTGAAACGTCCTGCACCTGAGCTGGAGCAACGGATGGCACGGGCGCTACTGTCTGGGTAACAACCGGTGCTGATGCATTGGTTGCAACTTGATTGGCAGTTGAAGCCGGTATGGCGGCAACGGTCATGCGGTGCCGCTTACCTGCTTCTTTTTCGTCGCGCACCTTGTCGGCAGCCACTGCGGAAGCGAGGCGAACCATCACCTGCGGTTTCAGCGCTGCGTCCTTGTCCTGCGGCGACAGGGAGGGCGGCTCCTGCGTGACGCGTTCACCACGGGCGCGGCGGGCGCTCCATTCGGCGATGATCTTGGCTTCACTCAGTCCCTGGATCGAGCGGCTTGGCGGCGTGATGCTGCCTTTGCCTGCCATGGTCGAGAAGGCGGCTTCATAATTGTTCTGATAGCTCTGATAGGCCATCTTCAGCGTTTCAGGCTGCTGCATGGGCGGGCAGATAGCCGTCGCTGCAATCGGTGCATTCGGGTCGGTTGTGTGATTGAAGACATATTTCTTCTCGCACACATCCACCTTTGGCGGCACCTTGGTGATTTCGAAGTGGTCGTAACCTTCCTTCAGGTTCTTCCAGAAGCCATAGTTCGGATCGTCCTTGTAGCGCGCCATATTGGCTGCGGTCATACGGAACGGAAAGGCCTGCAACTGGATCGAATCCTGGCCGCCTTTGAAAGCGTCGCGGGCGAAAGCATAGATTTCCTGAACCTGCGCGTCGGTCATCGAATAGCAACCTGATGATGAACAGGCGCCGTGCACCATCAGATTGGCGCCGGTGCGGCCAAGGGCCTGATCAAGCGCGTTGGGGAAACCGGTGTTGAAGGACAGGTAATAGCTGGATTTCGGATTCATCTGGCCCGGACGCACGGCATAAAAACCTTCCGGTGCCTGACGGTCGCCTTCGATGAATTTCGGGCCAAGCTTGCCCGACCATTTGCAAATCTTGTAGCTCGTGACGATATCGTAGCGGCCATTGTCCTTGCGCTTCCACACTTCAAGAACGTTCTCTTCCTTGAAGATGCGAACCATAACCGGCGCGGTCATGCTCATGCCCTTGGTCTTCATCAGCTTGACCATTTTTTCGGACAGTTGCTGTTCGGACTTTGGCGCAAGATCAGAAACAGATGCGCCCTGACAACCTGCGAGAAACAGGGTCAGCATCAACGGTGCAAGGATATGTGTCGGTATTTTCATCTTCGCAGCTGTTACCAGTTCGCTTCGTCGAAATTGTGTGGATTGCTATCCACAACCCCCTATTTGCATCCGTTATAGTTGATAAAGCCTTACTGCAATGTAGCAAATTGCTCAATCACACAATCGTCACCTGCAATAAAGACAGGGCGGTTTTATGGCGAAATGCACTGTTTTCCCGGTATGATCTGCATTTTGTTGCCAGTATCTCTTCGAGAACGCGCCATTGACAGGAAGCATTCGCGCTCATCAATTGTTGTTTACTGACCCGCGGTCTCTCACATCAAATGTATGCTACACGACCCTTTCGGGGAGGAAAAGAATGGCAATTGCACCTTCATTGACGCTCAAACGCCATCTGAAAGCACCGCCGCGACTGGTCTGGGCTGCTTGGACCGATCCTGCCATGATTGTGCATTGGTGGGGTCCAACCGGTGCCAAAACCCTGAAAGCCGAGGCTGATCCGCGTGTGGGCGGCGCGTTTCGCGTGATTTTTCTTACGCCTGACGGGGAAGAGCACAATGTCAGCGGTGTCTATTGCGAAGTGCTGATCGAAAAACGTCTGGCTTTCACCTGGGTCTGGATCACTCTGCCCGATCGGGAATCGCTGGTAACGCTGGTGCTTGAGCCAGTGGACGGCGGCACGTTGTTCACTTTGATCCATGAGCGGTTTTTCGATGAAGCGGCACGTGATCGTCATCATGAGGGCTGGAGCGGGGCACTCGACAGTCTTGAAAAGTTTGTCGAACAACAGGCGGTTGCTCTCGCAACCGGGGGTAGCCGAACATGACTGAGAACCCTGCAATCAGCTTCCGCCCGGCCTCGCTGTCCTATCTGCCTTTGATGGCAAGATGGCTGATGACGCCGCATGTGCGCGCGTTCTATCAACCCGATCCTATCACGCCGCGGGAAGTGGCGGAGGAATATGGCCCGATGTTCACGGGCGAGACCCCCGATATTTGCCATATCGCCTATTATGGCGAGCAGCCATTCGGTTATCTGCAATGCTACAGCAATGCCGATTACGAGGAGTGGGTTGAGTCAACGGGAGCAGATGCCGGTATCAGCCTCGATCTTTTCATCGGCGAACCTGCCTATGTGGGAAAGGGTTTCGAACAGCTGATGTTGAAGCAGTATCTCGCACTGATCGCATTCTCGCATTTCGCCGATGAGCGCTTTGCTTACGTCTCCTATGAGGCGGAGAATCTTGATGCGATTGGAGCAGCGGAAACTGCCGGGTTCCGGCGCATTGATGAGTTTGATGAAGGCGGCGACCACATCATCGTTCTCAGGTTCGAACGGGATTGAGCCTACCACAAATGAAAAAGGCGGCGCCTGAGCACCGCCTTTTAAGAAATCAGCACCAACGGGGATTAGCCGTTGAGGGCATCCTTCAGAGCCTTTGCAGGCTGGAAGGCAACCTTCTTGGAGGCTGCGATCTTGATCGTTGCGCCAGTTGCAGGGTTACGGCCTTCGCGAGCGGCGCGCGACTGTACCTTGAACTTGCCGAAGCCTGGCAGCGAAACTTCGTCGCCTGCGACGACGGCATCGGTGATGCCCTTAAGAACGCTATCTACAATCGCCTTGGACTGAACCTTTGTAAGACCCTGATCAGCGACGAGCTTCTCGATAAGATCGGACGTATTCATGTTGGCGGTTTCCTCAGTATATTCGTTGATCGAAGGCGTCTGTATGGCACGCGTTGCCGCCTCTGTCATCAGGAATAGAGCGCATTTTCGGGGTTTATACCCAGTGTTTACAGGGTTTTTTGCAAATCCGGCTATGAATTTTCGGATGAGGGCCGGATCGGGCCTGCAAATTGACCCAGGTGATTCGCTCTCTGATTCTGTTCATTCAGGGCTGACCCGTCCGCAGAGCGTCGGGCATTTGCCATATTGGCGGCTCGCCAATATGGCGCGCTAGGTGATCGATAAAGGCTCTGACCTTGGCCGACACATGCCGGGTCGGTGGATAGACCGCATGGATGCGGTAGGGCAGCGGCTTGACTTGCGGCAGGACTGATATGAGCGTTCCATTGCGCAGGGCATCGGCCGCGATGAACATCGGCAGCAGCACCAGTCCCAGCCCGGCAATCGCCATGTCACGCATGGCCTCGCCATTATTGGCCACGATGCGCCCATGCATGGCGACGGAAACCGGTTCGCTTGACGATGCGGGATTTTCAAATTGCCAGAGCTGGCTGGTGTTGACGTTGGAATAGTCGATGCAGGCGAAGGAGCCAAGTTCGTCAAGATTATTGGGCAGGCCGTTTGCCGCCGCAAAAGCCGGGCTGCAACAAATGACGCGCGCGTCTGTGCAAAGCTTGCGGGCAATCAGACTTGAATCCTTGAGAATGCCGATGCGAACGCCAACGTCAAAACCGCCACGCACAAGATCGACCATGCGGTCATCAAGCTCGACGGCGATTTCAAGATCAGGATATTGCCGGGCAAAATCGGCGATCATGCGGCTGAGATAGAAAGTACCGAAGGTCATGGGCGCGGTAATGCGCAAAGTGCCGCGAATAGCGCTGTAGCGTTCACCTGCCGTATCAGCTGCCTCCATGATGTCGCGCACCAGCGGACGGACTCGTTCGACAAAGGCGTGGGCGTTATCAGTGGCGAGCAGTTTGCGCGGCGAACGCTGGAACAATTCTGTGCCGAGTGCCGCCTCAAGATCGGTGATGCGCTTGCTGACAACCGATTTTGACAGGTTAAGCCGTGCAGCACTCAAAGTAATGCTGCCGGTCTCCATGACATCAAGAAAAGTCAGTAAATCGTCGAAGCGCCATTTCATGGTTCTTTCATAACGGACTAATGGCGAATTTTAAAGCCTGTATGCGTGATATTGTTCTGTTTTATCGAACATGGGTTGCATGGAAGCGCTCTTTATATGCCTGCCGACAGCGCAGATATTCACCCCAACGGCGAATGAGCGCCAAGCAAACCAATTCAGGAGGCTTTCATGTCCTTACAATTGACCGGTATCCATCATCTGACTGCCATTACGGCGAATGCGCCGGAGAACCTGCGTTTCTACACGAAGACCCTCGGCCTGCGGCTTGTCAAAAAGACAGTCAATCAGGATGATACAAGTGCCTACCATCTGTTCTATGCGGATGGCGAAGCAACGCCCGGCACCGATTTGACCTTTTTCGACTGGCCTGTTGGCCCGGAACAGCGCGGCACGCATAGTATCTCGCGCACCGGTTTGCGCGTCGGTAGCAAAGCCAGCCTCGACTGGTGGAAGGCACGTTTCATCGAGCTTGGCGTCAAATCAGGTGAGGTTACCGAAATCGGTGGCTATGACTCGCTGGATTTCGAAGATGGCGAAGGCCAGCGGTTCCGCCTGATCAATGATGGCGGCGCAGCCCCCTCACATCCTTGGGACAAGAGCCCGGTTCCGGCTGAACATCAGATTCGCGGCCTTGGTCCAATCACCATCAGCGTGCCCGATATCACCAATACGGAAGCCATCCTTCTGCATGTGATGAACATGCGCCAGACCAGTAGCTATCCGTCACCTGATGGTGCCGGGCATGTGCATGTGTTTTCCATGGGTGAGGGCGGTCCTGCTGCCGAACTGCATGTGGCGGTGCAGCCGGATCTTCCCGTCGCGCGGCAGGGTGCGGGCGCTGTGCATCACGTGGCATTCCGTGCGCCTGATGTGCAGCAATTGCATGAATGGACCGAAAGGCTGAAGAGTTTCCGCATGCCGTCCAGCGGCGAGGTCGAGCGTTACTACTTCCGCTCGCTCTATTTCCGCGAACCCAATGGCATTCTGTTCGAGATTGCCACGGATGGTCCGGGCTTTACGGTCGATGAGCCTTTGGAAACACTGGGCGAAGGATTGTCGCTGCCGCCCTTCCTTGAGGGAAAGCGGGCTTCCATCGAGGCGAACCTGAAGCCTCTGGTCTGATCGGAATAAACAGGCCCGGCATGAAAGTGCCGGGCCTTTTCTATTTAGAAGGTGGCTTCAATCCACTGATGTACGGCGTCAATGTCATGCTGGCCGGTTTCGTGCCCGGCAAAAACGCGTTTCACCGTGAGGTCTGCTCCGGCCTCGCGCAACAGTGCTTCAAGGTCCGGGGTCTTGGCACCGAACAGGTCGTGCTCACCATTAACCATCAGAATATGCGTATTGCTCAAATCAACCTGTGGCGTTTCCTCCAGAACATTCATTGCCCGCAGGAGAACTGCATTTCTGACAAGACCGGGATGCAGCAACATGGTTGCAACCAGCATATTGGCGCCGTTGGAATAGCCGAGGAATATGGTCCGTTGCAGATCAAGGCGATAAGCTTCCACCGCGCCCTCGATGAAACCAGCGAGCGCTTCGGCTTCCGAACGGATATCGTTCTGGTCAAAGCTCAAAGGACCAAACCGCCGGAACCAGCGACCAATACCTTCCTCATTGCTGCGTCCGCGCAAGCCAATGAGCGTTGCCTGTGGTGCAGCATTGGCACCAAGCGGTAATAATGTGGTCTCATTGCCGTCAGAGCCATGCAAAAGCACAAGGGTCACGCCGTTCGGATGATCGGGCGTATAGACACGATGCACGAAAGGCAGCTCGCGATAGATGAACCGTTCTTCGCCGGGCAGACCAAACTGCGGCAGCATCACTTTGAGGTTTTCGGTTTCTTGGGCAAAATGCGGCGGAATGAACAATTTGCTGCCCAGTGTTTCCAGTGTCTCATCCAGAAGCATGCCGGGGCCGTCGGTTGCCATTTCAAACAGGGTGCCGCCCGGTTCCCGCACATAGATTGAATGGAAATATTTGCGGTCGTGCATGGCCGTTGCGTCCGAACCGTCCTCGATCAGCCTGTCATAGATGGTCTGGACATGGGCAATGTCGGGCGCACGAAAGGCGATGTGATCGATTGTTCCTGTGCCGGGTGCCGCGCTCCAGAACCCGGTTGCGTCCCTTACGTCGACACAATCACCCGATGCCGAGACCATCCGCGTGATGGTGTCGATTTGCTCACCGGCGGTGAAGCCGAAATAGGTTTCGAGAAATGTGCAGGTGGCAAGCGGCTGCTCGGTCAAAACGGTAGCGCCGCGAATCCGCAATATGGCGTCCGCTTCGGATATGCCATTACCGGTCCAGTTATCAGACCCCTTTACCTTGGATGTGCCGACAAGCTTGACGATAACACCATCAGGGTCTTTGAGACGCAGCACTGTTTCGCCGAATTCCTGCGAGGGGCCTGTCGTTGCAATATTGTGCTGGAGGGCGCGGGTCAGCCAGAAGCCAATGGCATCGGGGGCAATGGCAAGCGCGATTTCGCTGGGCTGGCCATAGCCGACACGTCCGAGCGATCCATCTTCCCAGACAAGAAAGGTAATCAGAGAACCCGGCGTTGCCGACGTGTCGCCGTAGAAGAGGTGGAGCTGGGTTGCGTCTTCATAACCGCCGGTGCGTTTGACAAGACGAAGACCAAGAAAGCCGACATAGAAATCCACATTCGCCTGAACGTTACGGGTGATCAGGGTGATGTGATGAATGCCGCTTGTCATGAAATTCCTCCGCCGGTGAGTCGGTTCGACTGATACGGGGAAAGGAGGCGGGGTGCAATATTGGGGAAAACTGTGTTGCGATCAGGCAGTGCCTGAAAAAACAACACCCACCGCGGGAGGAGGTGCGGTGGGTGCTATTTGTAAAGGCCGACTGGGAGGAGGAGTGCCGGCCTTTGAACGTTCGGGACCTGGGAGGAGGTTAATCCCGAACGCTAACAGTAATATTCTATTAGCGCGCTGCTGCGGCCTTCTTGGCAACGAAGGCGATATCGCCACGGGAGATGCCGAGGTCGTTCAGTTCACGTGCGGACAGGCGGTTCAGTTCTGTGACAGTGTCACGGTAACGGCGCCAGTTATTGTAAGAGCGGATCAGGTTCATTTCACTCACCTTGGTAACTTATTGTTTGTTGGATCATTTCTTGATCGTGAGCTGCATATAGTCGATGCCCTGCAAAACTTGCAGTGACAAGAATGCATAGCTGCTTTGCAGGAAGTGAGGAGTGGATGGCTAAATTGCGGCGGGCGGAATCACGTCAATTGTGACAGCTTTGAACAGCTGTTCATTTCTTGTTGCGGGCGGCGAGTTCCTTGTCAGCTTTGCGCGCTGCAGCTTCACACCGGTTGCGGAATTCTTCGACTTCTTCCTCGGTCAGATGCTCGATGCCGATAAAGACGTTTTCGCCTTTCGAAACCCGGAGCAGTTCATCGAGTTTGGCCTGAATGGCGACACCGTCGCGGTTCTGCGTGTTCTGGATGAGAAAGACCATCAGAAAGGTGATGATTGTGGTGCCGGTGTTGATCACAAGCTGCCACGTATCGGAAAAGCCGAACAGGGGACCGCTCACCGCCCAGACGATCACAACCAGACAGCACAGGATAAAGGTCAGCGGCTTGCCGGCATATAAGGCAACCCTATTGGCGACTTGGGTAAACAGTTTTCGCATCGTGCCACTCCTCTCACGTAGAGAAGAGAACTGCTGGCTCGCCTATTCGTTCCAGAAACGGCGTTACAGAGAAACGCCCAGAGTATGAACCCAACTTAGCCCGTCATCGGTTGCAGCGCGCGGTCTGTACTCGCAGCCGACCCAGCCGCTATACCCAAGCCGGTCCAGTTCCGCCAGAACGGCTGTGTAGGCAATTTCGCCCTCATCGGGTTCTGCCCGGCTCGGGACAGCGGCAATCTGGACATGGCCAATCAGCGGCAGGTACTTTTCCAGCCGTTTGAAGATGTCACCCTGACTGACGCCGACGTGGTAGACGTCGAACATAACAGTCAAATTGGGCGCACCGATTTCCTCAATCAGCGAAACGGCTTCCTCAATCGTCGAATAGAAGTAGCCCGGTTTGTCGCGCTGGTTGATGGGTTCGAGCAACAGGGTGAAATCCGCTGCCTTGTGTGCCGCGAGGGCGAGATTTTTGGCAAAGACAGCTCTTGCCTGCGGTTTTTGCTCCGGCGCAACAACACCAGCCATGACGTGGATCGACGAAGCGCCTGCGATACGGGCATAATCGATTGCCTGATCGAGCGATGCCTCGAAATCTGCCTCTCTGCCCTGCAATACGCCAAGGCCGAACTCACCTTTCGCCGCATCGCCCGTTGGGGTGTTCAGGCCGAGCAAAGTGAGGCCATGAGCGGCGCAGATATTGCGCACTTCAATTGCCGGAATGTCATAGGGCCAGTGCAGTTCCACGGCTTTGAAACCGGCGCGTGCGGCGGCTGATATGCGGTCGAGCAACGGGAGGTCGGGCCAGAGAAAGCCGAGATTTGCGGAGAATTTTGGCATGGTTCACGTCAATTCAATATGTGTTTTCAATGTATTATACCGTTCCCACCTGGAGAAGCGCTTTGGCAAAAAAGTCTTCGGCGCCGAAATTGCCGCTCTTCAACGCAAGGCCGATGGGTTGTTTGCCATCAGCCACCAATGCTGGAACGCCCGGATCAATTTCCTTGCCGATATGCAGGCTGTGCAGATTAAGCGCCTCGACCACCGCGCCAGATGTTTCACCGCCGCCCACAACAATGCGCCGCGTACCCTGACTGACCAGACGTTGCGCCAGTTCGCCAAAAAACCTTTCTATTTTTACCGCAACCGCTTCACGGCCGAATTCTTTTTGGGCGCCGGAGACAGCCTCCGGATTGGCAGTCGAATAGACAATGGGCGTGCTGCCGTTTTGCTGGCCAACCCAATTGAGAGTGCTTTCCACGGTCATTTTACCGGCCATCAGTGCGGCCGGATCAATGGCAAGGCCGGGATGCGCTTGCAGATAATTTGCAACCTGTGCCTGTGACGCGGTTGAACAGGAGCCGCAAAGCGCGATGCCGGGACCGCTGGCGAGGGGCAAGGAGTGGGGATTGTCCGAAAGCCTGCCCCGGTCGCGAAAATTCTGCGGCAACCCAAGCGCTATGCCTGAGCCGCCGGTAATGAGCTTATGATCCGCAGCCGCCGTGCCGATTATGCGCAAATCATCATCGGTTATGGCATCTGTCACGACAAGCCGCCGTCCGGCCTCGGTTTCTGCTGCGAAGGCTTCGGTCAAGGCGGAGGTGCTCTTGCGGACCGTATCGAGCAGGATACTGCCCACCTCGCCATCGGTCTGGCGGCGCAGCCAGCGGCGAATATCCGGATCGGTCATTGGTGTGAGCGGGTGATTTTGCATGCCGGATTCGCTCAGCAGCCGGTCCCCTACAAACAGGTGCCCCATGAAAAGACGTCGCCCCGTTGCCGGAAAGGCCGGGCATACGATTGCGATGTCAGCGCCAAGCAGATCAAGCAATGCTTCGGCCACCGGCCCTATATTGCCGTGGGGTGTTGAGTCAAACGTCGAGCAATATTTGAAGATGATCTGTTCACAGCCCTGATCGAGCAGCCACCGCGCGGCTTCGACCGACTGGTGTACCGCCACATCGGCAGGCACTGACCTCGTCTTCAGGGCAACGACACCCGCTTCGCAATCGGGCACGGCGGTATGGCCTGTCCCGACAAACTGCACCGTCGACATGCCGCCCTTGGCAAGAGTGTTGGCCAGATCGCTCGCGCCGGTGAAATCGTCGGCAATGGCTCCAAGCAGCATGTCAGGCTCCCGATAGTGTCAGTCTCATATCGGTGCAGGATAATGAACCCGCGCCTGCACACAACTCCCGTGCCCTTGTTTATTTCCGACCAAGATATCTCAGCCGTCAAATTTGGCGGACGGTCAAGAAAGCCGAATGTGGGAGATCAGTGACCCTGATTTCTGACCATCTTTACAACCTTTCGTATCGGTTGTGTGATCATCCATGACGTGCTTGAATAAATTGTGTTAATTTCTTCCTGAAGCCTGAAAATATGCTGGTCCTGTTCCTTTGATTTTTGAAGAAGTGCACTTAGATTTGCGTTGATCCGGTCTATCGTCGATTTTAGACTCGTAATCATTCCATTCTGAGCGTTGATTTCTTCCTGCGTTTCCAGGGCACGCTGATCTTTTTCAAGAATATCACGCTGAAAGCTTTCGACTTGGCTTTGTAGAGCGCTGTGTACGGAGCGTGCGTCGGTCAGATCTTGCATGGCTGCAATGTGGAGGTGCCTGAGCTTTCTGATCTCGCGTCGTAAAGCAATATTATCAAGCTGCTCTAATGATGGGTAGTCGTCAGCAGATGCCATGGGAGTATTGTTCGGTACTTGAAGCGCTATTTCAGCTCCAACTCTAACTTTGTCAGGCTCAACAATGCTTTCATGTATCGCTGTAACCGCCTCAAGCGTTGTCGATGGAGGAAGACAGTTTCGAAGGACTGAAAAGAGATACTCCGGGTCCTCGGTAAAACGTGGAAAGGCTAAAAGATAAATCGGTATTCCAGCGTGACTAAGCCGCTCTATGAGGTGGTGAAATCCTATAGCCAGCAAGCGGGCTTGATCCAAAGGGTTGAGTGAATAGAGAATACCACCAGGAGCGCCCGACCGCAGGTCCCATGTCTTATTTTCTTCTGCCATCCACTCATACGTTTGATGGATATTTTGCAGTTCTACGATAGTTCTGCTGCTCGCTGCTTCAATCAGATTGCGAACGGGAATGATGACACCATCAATAGTGATATCCTCGCGCGCAAGTACTTCATCTACAAATTGATATAGCCAAGGAGATTTGACGACGTAAGGTAGATTCTCTCCGCCGTGGAGTATTAAATCCTCCAGTCCGGCATTTGCATCCTCCAGCAGGTGTACTTGACCATTTGCTTTCGTAACGTGTGTGTCCAATCCCAACGCCGTGAAGTATTTGACCAGAAGACTTGTTCCTGCGCGACCGGTACCCGCTATAAGGAGATGATTTGACATTGTTGCCCCAACTTATTTTTTCTACCGAATACACGCATAAGAGGTGTGATAAAAGTTACAAAGTTGTCACGGTCCGTGAGAATGCAACCGGTAGGCGTTTGTGCCACTTGGTTCGAATTCTTAATTAGTCGCATTTGTTTATAATTGGGTGGGTCGCGTATATTACAGTTTGTAATTGCCCAAATTTCAAACTTATGAAGCCTCGCGGTGAGGACAGACTTTTCACTTGCGACGCCGACTCGGCAAATCGGAATTCCCATTGGCCGTGGAATGAGCATGGACTTGCTGTCTGTTTATGGTTGTCCCCGTCAGGATAGAGCTCCTGAAGTCCACGAGGATACGGTGCCTTGCACGAAGAATATGAAGACAAGCAATATTTCCATTACACGACACCCGTCTGGGTCCATTTGCTGGCATTCGGTGTTGTCGTTGGTATTGCCGTACTGATTTGTGAAGTCTGCCATTCTATTGGTTGATAGCGCTGCCTTAACCAAATTGGCTGATAATGAATCGCTTTTTTGAGCATGTTGTCTGATCGTTAAGATATGTCCTCAGAATGGGGATGCGTGCCTTTTTCGCGCATTTTTTAATAGGAAGTATTTTATGTTTCAGAAATTAGACCCAGCTCAAATTCCCGCGCCTCAAACCCAATATTCGCCCGGTCCCGCACCAATATTGAATTGGATCTCAACGGAGAAATTCGTCGTTGATCATACATATCAGCGGGAAGTTAGTCGCCGCGGGCGTCAGAATGTTCAACATATTGCGGAACATTTTGACTGGTCAAAATTTGCTCCTGTTATTGTAGCTCCTGTTGAAGGTGGCATGTTTGCAATTGTCGATGGTCAACATCGTACAACGGCGGCCATCTTGCGCGGTATTGAACAGGTTCCGTGTCAAGTGGTTCAAGCTGATCGAGCCCAACAGGCAGCAGCATATGCTGCTGTGAACGGAAACGTTACAAAGACGACGGCTCAGCAACTTTTCTATGCAAAACTTGCAGCGGGTGATGCGGATGCCGAGGCTCTCGCAGATGTTTGTGCTGCCGCAGGGGTCGAGATTTCCAGGAGAAATCTCATTTTGGCAAAAATGCATGTCGGTCAGACACAGGCTGTCGGTGCTCTCAATCGTTGTCTTCGGCAGTATGGCCGCGAAACGCTGATTACGGCACTTCAGTGCATTACCGAAACTGCAGATGGCAATGCAGGATTTGTTCGCGCTACCATCATTGAAGCGCTGTGCGAGGTGCTGAGCGCCAGTATCTGGCGTGATGCGGGTGAAACTCTTCTACGTGCAATGGACGACTTCTCGTTTCCAGACGCTTGGGGAGAGATAACTGACGGGCGCGATCAGATTTTCCCCGCTACCGTTCGCCGTCTGTTTGTAGAGAAGGTCGCCCGTCATCTGGCTGCGCGTTTGTCACAACAAGCTGCCTGATTTCTTAAAAAATGAGGTTCGCCAAATTGCGAGCCTCTTTCTTATACAGGGAAAGAATGGCGCGCCCGAAAGGATTCGAACCTCTGACCCCCAGATTCGTAGTCTGGTGCTCTATCCAGCTGAGCTACGGGCGCGTGCCACAAATGCGCGTTCGTCTGCGCAGGCCGGTTCGTAATCGGTTGGGCTGTGAATTGCAAGCAGCTTTGGCAAAAAACCGCAACAATTTTTTGCCAGACTGTCGCGCCCCGAATTATTCGGCGGCTTAACTCAGCAAAAGCGGGTTTTCCGGCAGCTTAGCCAAGCAATTCGTAGAGAAAAGAAAAGGCCCGGAGAATGTCCGGGCCTTTGTTTCGATATTAAAGGCTGCGTCCAATGGCGAGAAATTTGTCGCGTCGGTCTTTTCTGAGCGCTTCGCGGTCCATGGATGCCATGGATTTGAGCGCAACATTAATGATGTTGCCGGTGGCCTCGATCACAGCATCCTTGCCGCGATGGGCGCCACCCGTGGGTTCGGGGATGATGCCGTCAATAATCTTCAGCTCATACAAATCCTGAGCCGTGATGCGCATGTTTGTGGCAGCATCCTTGGCGCGGGTGGAATCGTGCCAGAGAATCGATGCGGCACCTTCAGGCGAAATGACAGAGTAAATCGCATGCTCGAGCATGTAGACGCGATTCGCCGTGGCAATCGCGATGGCGCCGCCGGAGCCGCCTTCACCGATGATAACCGAAACCATCGGCACTTTCAGGTTAAGCGATGCAGCCGTGGAGCGCGCAATGGCTTCCGCCTGTCCGCGCTCTTCTGCAGCGATACCCGGAAATGCGCCCGCCGTGTCGACAAGCGTGATGACAGGAAGGTTGAAGCGGTCAGCCAGATCCATGATACGCACGGCCTTGCGATAACCTTCGGGCATGGCCATGCCGAAATTGTGCTTCAGGCGGGATTTTGTGTCGTTGCCCTTTTCCTGACCGATCACTGCGACGGCCTGACCATTGAAACGGGCAAGACCTGCCTGAATGGCTTCGTCCTCGGCAAAGTTGCGGTCACCGGCCAGCGGTGTGAAGTCGGTGAAGAGCCGGGCAATATAGTCGACGCAGTGCGGGCGGTCCGGATGGCGGGCAATCTGTGCCTTCTGCCATGGCGTCAGCTTGCGATACAGATCGCGCAAAGCTTCTGCCGAGCGCTTTTCCAGACGGGTGATCTCGTCATTGGTGTCGAGGGCACCGCCTTCTTCAGCGAGCTTCTTCAGTTCGATGATCTTGCCATCGAGATCAGCAACCGGCTTTTCGAAATCGAGATAGTTGTACATGGACGAGGTGTCTGCCTGCAAAACGGTGGATTTTTCACGACCTAACTGGCTGTTGCGGACGCGCATGTCAAGGAAGCAAGGCTTACAAGGCGTGTTCGCGGGGCCAGTTATAGAGATAATTCGGGCGAAGGTATGATTGAATCCCGTGGATAAGGGTGGCGATCAGGCCCTTGTGCGGCGCTATGCGCCCGGCTTTTTCGGTGATCTTGGACGTTTGACCGGCGCTGTCTTGGGTTTTGCGGCTGGCTTCTTTGCCGCGTTGGCGCGCTTTGCAGGTTTGGGACGCCGCCAGCCGAGCCACTGGCCCTCGCCGGCATAATAGTGAAAGCCGCCTGCTGCATTGTGGAGGCCCTTGCGCAGTTCGTCGCGATCAAGATCGGGCATATTCTGCAAAAGGGCAGGCGGAAGATTGTCGATATTCAGCCAGTCCGCGTCAAAATAGATGTGTTCGGGGCCATTTTCGTTTTCAACGATGATGAACCATTCGCTTTCCATGTAATCGCCAAACCACGGGTCGGGAAACATGGCCTGTTTGAAGGAAAAGCCGAAACCGTCGATCTCGTCCCAGTTCCAATGCTCCCGCCAGCCCATGTCGCGGATCAACTGGCTGGACCGCGTGAACCCCGTCTGGTCAAAGCGGATTACTTCGCTGTCAGCCGTGACAGTCGATGGTTCCGGTCCCGAAAACAGCTTTTTCAACAGCCGCCACATAGAGTTTCCCGCCAAAGTCTATGGTCCCGCCTGTTTCGCGGGTAGATGGGTTAGTCTGCCAGAGGGTGGTGCTCCGTGACAAGGCGGTGCAGCCGCTCCTCCATGACATGGGTATAAATCTGGGTCGTTGAGATATCCGAATGACCCAGCAATTGTTGTACCGCACGCAGGTCCGCGCCATTCTGCAGGAGATGGCTGGCGAAAGCATGCCGTAACACGTGGGGTGAAATTGCCGAAGTAACAAGTCCGGCACGAGCGGCCAACCCCTTCAATTCACGGGCGAAAACCTGCCGCGCGAGGAAGCCGCTTTCGGAAATTGCCGGGAACAGCCAGGGATTATCGTCAAGGTTAGGCAGGGCATCGCGCACGGCAAGATATTTGCTCATCGCCTGGCGCGCTTTGCCTGAAAGTGGCACCATACGATCTTTCGAGCCTTTGCCGCGCACCATCAGAAAGCGATGGTCGGAACGCGCCACTGTCACAGGCAGCCCAACCAGTTCTGAAACACGCAAACCTGTCGCATAGAGAATTTCCAACAGCGCGTGCAGACGCAGAGCCCGCAAATGATCACTTGCCGGTGCAGCTGCATCAAGCGTTTCTAGTTCAGCGCGCGCCAGCAGTTTCTCCACGTCCATCTCGCTCAGGATTTTGGGCAGGGAGCGATCTTTCTTGGGCGCATCAAGTGTGCCCGTCGGATCATCGGTGCGGATATTCTCCGTATAGAGAAAGCGGAAGAACTGACGCAGGGCGGAGAGACGCCGGGCCTGCGAGGTAGCTGCATAGCCACGCCCGGCAATATCATCGAGATAGGCGCGGATTGTTCCAGGCTCCGCCAAGGTCAGCTGTATGCCCGTCGCGCTGGCAAAGGCAGCGGCATCATCCAGATCGCGGCGATAGGAATCGAGCGTGTTTTGCGCCGCGCCGCGTTCGGCGCTCATCATCTCAAGAAACGTCTCTATGGCTGCTGCTGCACGCATGGGTTTACTTTGGATTGCTAGGTTTAGGATTGAGCTTTTCGGTGGGAATGCGAATGGTCAGTTCGGTTTGCGTCGGATGGACAAAGGTGACAAGCGCCAGCATACCGGCATAAACGAGCCCGGCGAGAACCGCGAGGGTTAGGATCAATCGGGTCAGTGTCGGCATCAAATCGTCTTTGCAGGCTTGCTTCAGGTGTTCCATAATCTTGCAATGGAAACTCTTATGAATTGATGAAGGTCCGGCAGACTGAGAAACCCGCACTTTGCCATAGTTTGCTTGACGAAAGCCCGGTTTTCCTGTCGAAACGCATTTATGAACAGCATTGACGATATTCCTGGCACAGCAGAGGTTCCGGAGTTGGCACGATCCATCCGTGAACGGCTGGGCCATCGGTCTATTGTGCTCGTCGGATTGATGGGTGCAGGCAAATCCACCGTGGGTAAAAAACTGGCTTCGCTGGTCGAATTGCCATTTTTCGACGCGGATAACGAGATTGAAAAAGTCTCGACCATGACCATTCCTGAGCTGTTCGAGGCCTATGGCGAAGCAGAGTTCCGTGATCTGGAGCGCCGGGTTATTGCGCGTATGCTCGAGGATGGGCCGATTGTTCTGGCGACGGGCGGCGGCGCCTATATGAACGAGCAGACCCGCGGTACAATCGCTGCGGAAGGCATATCGATCTGGCTCAATGCGGAACTCGACGTGCTGATGAACCGTGTGGTGCGCAAGCAGAACCGGCCGCTTCTCAAAAATGACAATCCGCGCGCGGTCATGGAACGGCTGATGAGCGAGCGCTACCCCGTATATGCGCAGGCGGATCTCACTATTCATTCGCGTGAGGAAAAGAAGGAAATCATTGCCTTTGAGGCAATGCAGGCCGTTGCACAGCATCTGGACGACAAGGAATCGCTGATATGAGCGAGCAGACGACAGTTCCCGTAAAACTGGGAGACCGCTCCTACGATATTCTCATCGGCTCGGGCCTGATCGAACGTGCAGGGCAGGAAATCGCCGCGCGCACCGGCGCGAACCGTGTTGCCATTGTCAGCGACGACAATGTTGCAGCCCTGCATCTGCAGCGCCTGACCGAAAGCCTCAAAGCGGGCGGGATTGATTCAACGCCGATCCTTGTAACGCCGGGCGAAAAGTCGAAAGGCTTTGCCACGCTGGAAACCGTTACCAATGCGATCCTCTCCGCACGGCTGGAGCGCGGTGATATCGTGATTGCCTTTGGTGGCGGTGTGATCGGTGATCTTGCCGGTTTTGCCGCAAGCATTGCACGGCGCGGCATGGGCTTTGTGCAGATACCTACATCGCTTCTGGCGCAGGTGGATTCGTCCGTTGGCGGCAAAACAGGCATCAACACGGCGCATGGCAAGAACCTGGTCGGCGCTTTCTACCAGCCGCAACTAGTGCTTGCTGATACGGATGTGCTGGATACGCTGAGCCCACGCGAGTTTCGTGCGGGTTATGCGGAAGTTGCCAAATATGGCCTGATTGACCGACCGGATTTCTTTGAATGGCTTGAGAAGAACTGGCAGGGTATTTTTGACGGCGGTCCGCAGCGAACCCACGCTATTGCCGTGTCGTGCCAGTCAAAAGCCGATGTTGTGGCGCGCGATGAGCGTGAAACTGGCGATCGGGCGCTGCTCAATCTCGGCCATACTTTTGGTCATGCACTGGAAACCGCGACGCATTATGATTCCACCCGCCTCGTGCACGGCGAAGGTGTTTCCGTCGGCATGGTCCTTGCGCATCAGTTTTCGGTCAAGATGAACCTAGCGAGCGCCGACGATGCCAAGCGGGTTGAGGCGCATTTGCGTCATGTGGGCCTGCCTGTCTCCATCAGCGACATTCCGGGCGAACTGCCCACGGCGGAAAAGCTCATGGATTATATTGCGCAGGATAAAAAAGTAGCGCGCGGTGCGCTGACCTTTATCCTGACGCGCGGCATTGGACAGTCCTTTATCGCCAAGGACGTGCCGCCATCAGCAGTGCTCAGCTTTTTGCAGGAGAAGCACCCAAAATGAACCTTGAACTCTGGATCTTTTGCGGAATCATCTTCCTTCTGATCCTGATGTCTGGTCTTTTTTCAGGATCTGAAACAGCGCTGACCGCCGTGTCGCGCGCCCGGATGCACCGGCTTTCCAAGCGCGGTGACGACCGGGCGACAGTGGTAGAAGGTCTTATCGAGAAGCGCGACCGGCTGATCGGCGTCATGCTGATCGGCAACAATCTGATCAATATTCTCGCATCGTCCCTGACAACGAGCATGTTGCTCAACCTGTTCGGGCAGGCGGGTGTTGCCTATGCGACTGCGATCATGACCGTACTTCTGGTGATTTTTGCCGAAGTCCTGCCGAAATCCTGGGCAATCTCCAGCCCTGATCGCAATGCGCTGGCGCTGGTGCGGTTCGCGCAACTCGCGGTGTTCATTTTTGGCCCGTTATCCGATCTCATCAACTGGATCGTGCGGCTTATCCTCCGCCTGTTTGGTATTGATCTCGGTTCGGTCAAATCAATGCTTTCGGCGCAGGAGGAACTGCGCGGCGCCGTCGATCTTCTGCATCGGGACGGCTCGGTGGTGAAACGCGACCGCGACCAGATCGGCGGTCTGCTCGATCTGCGTGAGCTTGAAGTCTATGACGTGATGATCCACCGGACGGACATGGATTCAATCAATGCCGACGATCCGATCGAGGATATCGTCAACCAGATCCTTGCCAGCCATCACACCCGCATTCCCGTCTGGCGCGGTGACAATGACAATATTGTCGGTGTTGTGCACGCCAAGGATCTGGTGCGCGCTATTCGCGACGCCAACCGCGATTTTTCCAAGATCAACATCATGAAGGTGGCAACCAAGCCGTGGTTTGTGCCTGATACAACCACGCTGCAGGACCAGCTCAATGCCTTCCTGCGCCGCAAGGCCCATATTGCCATCGTCGTTGATGAATATGGCGATGTGCAGGGTCTGATCACGCTCGAGGATATTCTTGAGGAGATTGTCGGTGATATCGCCGACGAGCACGATATCGATGTGCAAGGCGTTCGTCCGCAGCCCGATGGGTCGGTGCTGGTCGATGGTTCCGTGCCGATCCGCGATCTTAATCGTGCACTGGATTGGCATTTGCCGGATGCGGAGGCCACAACCATCGCTGGTCTTGTCATTCACGAGACCCAGAGCATTCCGACCGAAAAGCAGGCCTTCACCTTCCATGGCAAGCGATTCACCGTGCTGAAGCGGGAGAAAAACCGCATCACGCGGCTTCGTATTCGACCTTTGGAGGATGACGAGAAAGCCAAATCGAATTAATCTCGATCTCTGATCGAGGCTCTCACAGACCGTATTCCCAGCAAATGTATCGAGGGTTGCATGCATATTATTATTGCGGTTCTAGGTGCAGCCGCGTTGATTTTTTACTGGATACTGAGAGCGCAATCAGCCGCCCGCGCGGTGCGTGAGCTGGATCGGGATACAAAGGGTCTGAGGAGCAAGGCCAAATACAGGTTTGAAGGTTTGATCGGCTCTCGTTACCGGCGAATCCATGATCCGCGGCTGGCGGCAACGGTTCTGATGATCCAGCTGGTGCGCACCGGCACACCACTCACCACCGACGAAAAGCTCAAAATCATAGAACTGATCAGCGGCCCGCTCCAGATTGACGACCCCGATGCAATGTTCAAGAGAGCCTGGCAATACACCAAGCAACGGGGTTTCTTTTCGCCTATTGCCGATGAAATGGTGCCGATGCTGCGCGACCGCCTGACAATGGACGAGCGCTTCCAGCTGATTGACATGTTGCGGCAAACAGCTTCTGCCTATGGCGAAGCGAGCGAATTGCAAACGGGAATGATTTCGCGTCTCAAGCGCCAATTGGTGCAGGTTTAGCGGCGTGTCGCTTCACCCGGTGCTGTTGGTTCCAGCGCCAGAGCATGGACGCTGCCTGCCAGTTCGTCCTTCAACACGTCATTGATTGCCCGGTGGCGTGCAACCCGTGAGAGGCCGGAAAAGGCATCCGCGACAATGCGCACGCGAAAATGCGTTTCACCCGAACCGTCAAATGTGCCATGATGCTCGCTGTCTTCATGGTGGTGGCCGGCATGAAGATGACTTTCGTTGATGACGGTCAGTGAAACAGGATGAAAAGCCTGCGTCAGTTTGTTTTCGATAGCTGACTGAGTGGACATTTCGTTCTCCTGCGCCCATATGGTAATTTCATTTGGCAAATCCGTACATGATCACAAATTTACCGCCATTTCAGGCGTTAGGTTGATCCATGGGCAATTGTCAATTCTTGTCTTGTAAACCAATCCGTTGATAATCGTACGCAATGACCTCAAATTCGAAATATTTTGACAGTATCCGTATCCGCCCGAAAAAGGCGGAAGAGGAGAAATCGCGCGKTCCCGTGTGCCAGTGGGATGGCTGTGAAAAGCCCGGTCCGCACCGTGCGCCTGTTGGTCGCATGAAGGAAGGCGAGTTCTTCCATTTCTGCATCGATCATGTTCGCGAATATAATAAAGGCTATAATTATTTTTCCGGCCTTTCCGACGTGGAAGTTGCGCGCTACCAGAAGGAAGCGCTGACAGGCGACCGCCCCACCTGGACCGTTGCAGGTCTGCCGGGAAGCGGTGCCGGTGCCAGCGCGGCAGCCGCCGCTACAGGCGGTGCCAAGACATCGCCTGATTTTTCCAAACTGCGTTCAGGCCGGGCCGCCTATCAGAATCGCTTCCGTGACCCGAACAGCGTGTTCGGCGATGCAAGGCCGGCTGCGCGCCTGCGCAAAGCCAAGCCTTTGGAGGCAAAAGCGCTGGATACGCTGGGTCTTGATGTAAAAGCCACTGGCGAAGACATCAAGTCGCGCTATAAGGAGTTGGTGAAGCGCCATCATCCCGATGCAAACGGCGGTGATCGGGCTTCCGAGGATCGTTTCCGCGACGTTATCCAGGCTTATCAATTGCTCAAACAGGCTGGTTTTTGCTAGGACCGTGTTTGGCTGAATTCGAAGCCTCCCATTTGAGGCTTCATGGGTGTGACTATTTTATTGCGTCTGCGCGTGCAGTCGCGCTGGAGGCATGATGAATAAGGTTGATCGCGATATTGCGAATTTGCCGGATACAACGGTTTCTGCCGCAAAGCTTTTCGGATTTGATACCGACATGATGGTTCCTGCCTATAAGGCAGGTGATGCATATGTACCGGAAACCGATCCGGATTATCTGTTCGACAAGCAGACCACGCTCGCCATTCTGGCCGGGTTTGCCTTCAACCGACGCGTCATGGTGTCCGGTTATCACGGCACAGGTAAATCAACCCATATCGAACAGGTCGCCGCCCGCCTCAACTGGCCATGCGTGCGCGTCAATCTTGACAGCCACGTCAGCCGTATTGATCTTGTTGGCAAGGATGCGATCGTCGTCAAGGAAGGCATGCAGATCACGGAATTCCGTGATGGCATCCTGCCATGGGCCTATCAGCACAATGTTGCGCTGGTGTTCGACGAATATGATGCGGGTCGCCCCGACGTTATGTTCGTGATCCAGCGTGTTCTGGAATCCTCCGGCCGCCTGACCCTGCTCGATCAGAGCCGCGTTATCCGTCCGCACCCGGCTTTCCGCCTGTTCTCAACGGCAAACACCGTTGGTCTCGGCGATACAACGGGTCTTTATCACGGCACGCAGCAGATTAATCAGGCGCAGATGGATCGTTGGTCCATCGTGACGACCCTCAACTATCTGCCGCATGACAATGAGGCTGCAATCGTTCTGGCAAAGGCCAAGCACTACCAGAACAAGGAAGGCAAGGAGATCGTCTCGAAGATGGTTCGCGTTGCCGACATGACCCGTGCGGCCTTTATCAATGGTGATCTGTCGACGGTGATGAGCCCGCGTACGGTTATCACCTGGGCCGAAAATGCCGATATCTTCAAGGATGTCGGCTTTGCGTTCCGCCTGACCTTCCTCAACAAGTGCGATGAACTGGAGCGTCCTATCGTTGCCGAGTTCTATCAGCGCGCGTTCGGCAAGGAACTGCCTGAGTCAACGGCCAACGTGGTCATAGGCTGAGCGTCATCAGAGCATGGCGGGACCCGGAGACAATTCACGCACAAATCCGAAAGGTCCGGTTGATTCCGAGCCTTTCAAGCGCGCGGTTACGGCCTGCATGCGGGCCATTGCCGGCGACCATGAGATGGAAGTCGGATTTGGCAATGATCGTCCGGCGCTGACAGGGCACCGGGCGCGCTTGCCCGATCTGCCAAAACGCCCCACGGCGAACGATATTGCGGTGACCCGCGGCATCGGCGATTCCATGGCCCTGCGCAAGGCCTGCCACAATGACCGTGTCCATGCGACGCTGGCGCCTGAGGGCAAGCAGGCGCGGGCGATTTTCGATGCGGTCGAACAGGCGCGCGTCGAGGCTATCGGCGCGCTGCGCATGGATGGCATGGCTGAGAATCTGACCTCCATGCTCTCAGACAAATACTCTCGCGCCAATTTCCCTGCTATTACCGACAAGGCCGAAGCGCCGCTGGAAGAAGCAATTGCGCTCATGGTGCGCGAGAAGCTGACGGGCCGCAAAGCGCCCGAGTCGGCTGGGAATGTCGTAAACCTCTGGCGTGACTGGATTGAGGAAAAAGCTGCGGCTGACCTTGAACATCTCGGTGCCAAAATCAACGATCAGAATGCCTTTGCCCGGGTTGTGCGTGAAATGCTGGCTTCCATGGAGATGGCTGAAGAGCTGTCACAGGAAAGCGAGCAGGACGACGAGCAGGAAAACAACGACGACGCGCCTGAGCCCGAAGAGAACAATGAGGGCGGCTCCGACGAAGATCAGGGCAGCGATGCCTCCGAGGATGATGATTCGGAAAGCGCCAGCGATGACAGCCAGTCGGGTGAAACCGAAGCGGCGGATGCTTCGTCGGACGATATAGATGATGACGCGGATACGGATGCGGAAATGCCCGGTGAGGCGCGCCGTCCGAATCAGCCTTTCTCCAATCTTGGCAGTGAGAGCGGCTATAAGGTCTTCACGCAGGAATTCGACGAAACCACCGATGCGGAAGAACTCTGCGACGATGCGGAACTGGAGCGCCTGCGCGCATTCCTTGATAAGCAGCTCGCCAATCTTTCCGGTGTCGTCGGGCGTCTGGCAAACCGTTTGCAGCGCCGCCTGATGGCGCAGCAGAACCGCTCGTGGGATTTCGATCTGGAAGAGGGCTATCTCGATCCGGCGCGCCTTGTGCGCGTTGTCATCGATCCGACCCAGCCGCTTTCCTACAAGCAGGAACGCGATACGGATTTCCGCGATACGATCGTCACGCTGCTGATTGATAATTCCGGCTCCATGCGTGGCCGCCCTATCACGGTTGCGGCGACCTGTGCTGATATTCTGGCGCGCACGCTCGAACGTTGTGGTGTGAAGGTCGAGATTCTCGGCTTCACCACCAAGGCATGGAAGGGCGGTCAGGCGCGTGAGGCATGGCTGGAGCGCGGCAAACCCGCCAATCCCGGACGCCTCAACGATCTGCGCCACATTGTCTACAAGCGTGCTGACGCCCCATGGCGCCGCTCACGGCGCAATCTCGGCCTGATGATGCGTGAAGGGCTCTTGAAGGAAAACATCGATGGCGAAGCCCTGATCTGGGCGCACCAGCGTTTGCTGGGACGGCCTGAACAGCGCAAGATCCTGATGATGATTTCTGACGGTGCGCCTGTTGATGATTCCACCCTGTCGGTTAACCCAGGCAATTATCTTGAGCGGCATCTGCGCGCGGTCATTGAAGAGATCGAAACACGCTCGCCGGTCGAGCTGATCGCTATCGGTATTGGCCATGATGTGACGCGGTATTATCGCCGTGCCGTGACCATCGTCGATGCGGAAGAATTGGCGGGTGCCATGACCGAACAGTTGGCTTCGCTGTTTGAAGAGCAGGAACAGCGCCGCGGTGCCGGTAGATCATCTGCGCGGAAACGTTAGCATGAACCGTATTGCGCTGATCTTGCGGCGCATACGGTTCTTACCCGTCCTTGCCATTCTGGGTGCGTTGCCATCCCTTGCGCAAACAAATGCCGTTGCAACGGCAGTGGTCACAGCCCGGCCTGTCTCCTATTTCCGCATCGGTTCGACCGAAACCCGCTTTGGCGACCTCGAATTTGTTGGCGGTCTGGAACTGCGGTCAAACAATGGCAATTTTGGCGGCATGTCGGCGTTCCGCTATCTCGATCAGGGCAAATCCTTTCTCGGCATCACCGACACAGGATTCTGGTATGCGGGCGACATGCAGCGGGATGCAAAGGGTGTTCCAATCTCCGTCAGCGATTTTCGTCTGGCCCCGATTCAGGATGCCGGAGGCAATGCCGTTGAAGGCAAACGCAATGCGGATGCGGAAGGCATGGCCGTATCAGGCAAAACGGTTACGGTCTCGTTCGAGCGTATCCACCGCATTGCCGAATTCGATCTTGATCTGAAGGATTTCGCCTCACGACCGAAAGATTTGCCGCTGCCTGTTCCGAAAGCCGAACTGCGCAACAATCGCGGTTTTGAAACGGTCGCCTACGCACCTGCGGCGAGCCAGTTGAAGGGCGCGCGGGTCGCGGTTACCGAGAAGAGCATCAACAAGGCAGGCGATATCTATGCCGCTGTGCTGGAAGGACCCGGCAGGGGTATCTTCTTCGTCAAGCGGCTGGATAGTTTCGATATCAGCGACGGGGATTTTCTGCCTAATGGCGACCTGCTGCTGCTGGAGCGCCGGTTCAATCTTGCCAGCGGCGTCATGTTGCGCATCCGCCGGATTGCCGCTGCCGATATCAAGCCGGGTGCGACTGTGGATGGTCCGTTCATCCTTGAGGCCGATATGCGCGATCAGATCGACAATATGGAAGGGCTGGCTGTCTGGCGGGCCGGGGATGGCTCGACCCGCATCTCAATGATGTCCGATGACAATACGTCGATCCTGCAGAGAAATCTCTATTTGGAATTCCGGTTGGCCGAATAGATTGCGGGGGCGAAAATGGCAAGGATCGCGCCATAGGGCACCAGCATCACCACCGCCATGACAATCTTTACCATCAGGTCACCGAAACCGAGTGAAGCCCACAGGGGTATCATCTGGCCAAGGAACGGCACAGGCATGGCCAGTGACGAGTCGGCCTGTCCCGTGGCCGCATCGATCCATGCAAATTGCGCGGCAAAGGCGATGGAGAAGAACAAGAGCGTATCAAGCAATGAGCCGAAGACCGCCGATGCAAATGGCGCTTTCCACCACGTCAGTTGACGGAGCTTGCTGAACACCGTGATGTCGAGCAGTTGCGCGCAAAGAAATGCCGTGCCCGATGCGATGGCGATGCGCGGCGTTGCCAGCCAGATCGACAGGATCACCGCAATGAAGAAACCGGCATAGACGACCTTGCGAGCGAATTCCGGCCCAAAACGGCGGTTCGACAGATCATTGACCAGGAAGGCGATGGGATAGGTGAAAGCCCCGTAGGTCAGGATTTCGCCCAATCCGAAATGCTGGAATGGATACTGCACCAATATGTTTGATGCTGCCACCACTGCACACATGGCGAGGACGGGGAGAATGAAATCTGACAGGGTATAGGCGCGCGAAAGCGGCATTTTTTTATCCTGGGTAATGGAACCAGCAACAATAAGGCCAGCATGCGCTGGCCTCAAGCGATTATGATTTTAGAACCGTGTTGCCCGATCAGGCAGCAACAGGCGCTTCAGCCGACTTCTTGGCAATCTGGCGCTTCAGGAGGCGGGCACGCTGTGACAGCTCCTTCTCGTCAGCCTTGTTCAAGAATGCATCCAGACCACCGCGATGTTCAACGGTGCGCAGGGCATGGGCCGAAACACGCAGACGGAAGCTCTGACCGAGAGCTTCGGAGATCAGCGTAACGTGGCACAGGTTTGGCAGGAAGCGGCGGCGCGTTCTGTTGTTCGCGTGGCTCACATTGTTGCCGTACTGTACCGATTTAGCGGTCAATTCACATGTGCGGGACATTTGGGTCTCACCTTCAAAATTCATTACCTATAGCCCGAATGTTCTTTTTACCATCACACGTCGCCGTGCAGCGGCGCGCTTATCGGACAGGCGGCCTATTGGGAAGTCGCGTTTCTATAGTGATATGAGCCGCGCGCGTCAAGTGTGCTTGTGCTCTGGTTTTGTGTATTTAACCGACCTCGCGTAATGTTTAACACAACTTTGCCTGCTTTGTACGGTCTCACCACAGGCAATTCTTACATATACGACTTAGGAGCAGGACATGACTGGTCCCATTCAGCGGCCCGGCTACAGGAATACAGTGTTGGCTGCGGCGTCATTATTGGCGATTCTCTGTGCAGTGCCCGCCAGCGCAGAGGAAATCTATAAATCCGACTACCGGGTTTCCCTGCTTGGCCTGACAATCGCCAAGTCGTACTTCACGACCCGCGTTGCTGACGGTGCCTATGAAGTCTCGGGCAGTTTGCGCAGTTCAGGACTGGTTACTGTGTTTGACGACACCAAAGGTACGATTGACGTCAAAGGTCAGTTTGCCAAAACCGGAGCAGTGCCCAATTCCTATGTGGTCAAATACCGGCATGGCAAGAAGGACAAGAGCACTTCGATTGCCTTCGCCAAGGGCAATGTGACCGAGACCACCAATGTTCCGCCCGTTCAAAAGAAAGACAAATGGGTGGAGCTTGCGCCTGAGTCCCTGCTGGGCGCCGCAGACCCGATTTCCGGCGTCATGGTCGCAGCCGATAGCATCGGTCAGGTCTGCACCCAGACTTTGCATCTTTATGACGGGCAGACGCGGGTGGACCTTAAACTTTCTCCCGTGGGCGCTCCACAACCGTTCTCTACCAAAGGTTTCAAGGGCGATGCGGTCACCTGCTCGGTCAAATTCATTCCCATTGGCGGCTACCGGCAGGGCCGCGATGCGATCGAATATCTGAAAAACAAGAGCAAGATCAGTCTCACCTTTGCATCGCTGGGCAAGTCCGGTATCTATTCGCCCGTGCAGGCAAAGATCAGCACGCAGATTGGGACGGTTACCGTTTACGCGACCCGTTTTGAAAAGATGCAATAGAAGCGGCAGGGGCGCCGCTCTTTCCTAGTGGGGCGGCGCGTGGCTACGGTTGTCGGTTTTCTTGCGGTTATCATGTGGGCGATGCTCGCGCTTTTCACCGATATGTCGGGCAAGGTGCCGCCGTTTCAGCTGACAGCCATGACATTTGCCATTGGCGCCAGCCTTGGACTGATTTCATGGCTCTGGCGGCCGGGTGCAGCAAAGCATCTGCGCCAACCGGCAAAGGTCTGGCTGCTCGGCGTTGGCGGCCTGTTCGGCTATCATTTCCTGTATTTTACCGCCCTGCGCAATGCGCCCACAGTTGATGCGAGCCTCATTGCCTATCTCTGGCCGCTGTTCATCGTGGTCGGCTCGGCGCTGATGCCGGGCGAGCGCCTGCGCTGGTTTCATGTGGCGGGAACATTGCTCGGCCTTGCCGGTACGGTGCTGATCATCACCAAGGGCGGTAATGTCGGCTTTGAAGCCAGATATGCCTTTGGTTACGCGATGGCCGGGCTCTGTGCGATCACATGGGCTGCCTATTCGCTGCTGTCGCGGCGCTTTGCCAGTGTGCCCACCGATGCGGTGACAGGCTTCTGCCTGGCAACGTCTGTTTTGTCGCTGATTGCGCATTTGCGGCTTGAACAGACCGTATGGCCCGAATCGCCAACGCAATGGCTGGCGGTGCTTGGGCTTGGGCTTCTGCCTGTCGGTGCGGCGTTCTATTGCTGGGACTTTGGCGTCAAGCGCGGCAATATTCAGGTTCTGGGCGCGTTGAGCTATGCATCGCCGCTTTTGTCGACGCTGGTGCTGATCATCGCCGGCGCCGCAGAACCAACTGTTCGTGTTCTCGTGGCCTGTCTGCTCATCACCCTTGGCGCGGTGCTTGCCGCCAAGGAGATGATCTTGCGCAAACCGAAGCCTTAGGGCTGCCAGCCCAGTTCGGCCAGTTCGAACTGGGCAAACTCAAAGCCCGGCGCAACCGTGCAGCCGACAAGCGTCCAGTCGCCAAGAGATTTGGCCGTCTGCCACTGCCCGGCGGGAACGACGGCCTGCGGGCGTTCACCGGCGAGAAGATCAAGCCCGAGCGTGTGGGTTTCGTGCGGGCCGCCTTCTTCGGCAATGGTGAGCGCCAACGGTGCCCCGCCATACCAGTGCCAGACCTCGGCCGCATCCTTCACCCGGTGCCATGCGGACACTTCACCCTTTTCCAGAAGAAAATAAATGGCCGTGGAATGTCCGCGCCCGCCGACCGGCCAATCACCCTGATTGTCACGGAAAGTCTGGATATAAGCACCGCCCTCCGGATGCCGTTCCAGCCCCAGTGCCTTGCGGATTTGATCTGCGGTCAATGTCATCAAAAATTATCCTTCCGCTTGCGGATTTCAGTGAAAACAGCCTCGTCGCTGGCATTTTCCAGTTTCAGGTTTCGACGGATTGCCGGATCGTGCCAGCGCAGGAATGGATTGGTGGCCATTTCCCGCAGGATGGTGGTGGGCAGTGTCGGCAGCCCCGCTTCACGCAAGGCATAGATTTCTTTGGCTCGCTCTTTCAGCGCCGAATTATCGGGGTCAATTGTCAATGCGAACCGCGCATTGCTCTCCGTATATTCATGGCCGCAATAGATCTGTGTATCGACCGGCAGCTTGACCAGATGGTTCAAGGATTTGAACATGGTGGCCGGTGTTCCCTCGAACAGGCGCCCGCAGCCAAGCGAAAACAGCGTATCGCCGGTGAAGACGACCTTGGCATCGGGAATATAGTAGGAAATCTCGCCCGCCGTATGGCCGGGTGTCGAAATAACCTCGACGTCAAAATTGCCGAAGCGGAAATGGTCGCCGTGCTTCAGCGCGCGGTCAATGCCCGGTATATTGGCCTTCTCTGCATCAGGGCCGAGGATTTCCAGCTTGAAACGCTTTTTCAGCGCCAGATTGGCACCGACATGATCATTGTGGTGATGGGTCGAGAAAATATGCGTGAGTTTCCAGCCCCGGCGTTTCAGGGCTTCCAATACGGGCTTTTCTTCCGGCGCGTCGATGGATGCGGTGAGATTGGCGTCGGGATCGTGGATCAGCACGCCGAAATTATCGCTGAGCGCGGTGAATTGTTCTATCTGGAGGTTCGACATGGGAGGGCCTGTGCGGTTTGAACTTTGCCGTCAGGATAGCCAGCTGTCTCCAAGGTGCAACCCATCTTCAAGCCATTTTCTTGATGTTATGATTTGCTGTCTGGAACAACGGATATTCCAATGGTTCCATTTGAATATCCGTTGCTCTAGGCTGATCTCATGCATCTCGACATTATCGACCTTCGCGCCTTCTATGCTTCCACTCTTGGTCATCTGACCGAGCGGGCGATTTCCATGGCTCTTATGCCGATCTGGCCGAAATTGCCGGGGGAGCGCCTCGTCGGTCTTGGCTATGTCGTGCCCTATCTCGACCGGTTTCGCGGCGACACGGAGCGGACCTTTGCCTTCATGCCCGCCGGGCAGGGGGCGATCAGCTGGCCGCCGGCCGAAGCCTCATCCACGGCGCTGGTTTTTGAAGAAGACCTGCCACTGCCTGACTCCGCCGTGGACCGTATTTTGATGGTGCATGCGCTTGAGCATGCGGAAGACCCGCGCGAAACTTTGAAAGAAATGTGGCGAGCGCTCGCGCCTAATGGCAGGCTTGTTATTGTCGTGCCAAACCGGCGCGGGCTCTGGGCGCGTTTCGAGCATACGCCGTTCGGCAGCGGGCGGCCCTATAGCCGCGGGCAGCTGATCCGTATTTTGCGGGAAACCAATTTTACGCCGGGACCATGGGCAGAAGCCTTGTTTTTTCCGCCATCGTCGAAGCGCTGGATAATGCGCCCTTCCGGATTGTTCGAGCGGATCGGGCGGCGTTTTTGGCCGGTGTTTTCGGGGGTGCTTATCGTGGAAGCACAAAAGCGAATTTATCAGGGGCTGCCGGTCGCCAAGCGTTCATCACGCCGTGTTTTCGTGCCTGTGTTGTCACCGCAAGGTACAGCGATGCATCATAAGCCTCATGAAGACTGAGTAGTTTGCGTCAGCATTGTGCGTGGTTCGTGGTTCGTGGTTCGACAAGCTCACCATGAGGGAGATGGGGGATGAACGATAATCGCAAAGATCGCAGATCACAAAGGTTGTAGAGATTGCAATTCACAAAAGTTGCAGAACTTGACTCCCTTTCATCACCTCTCTCCCTCATGGTGAGCTTGTCGAACCACGAACCACGAACCACTCAACCCGCAGTGCTCAACGTCTCAGCAAAAACACCGCCTGTTGCCCAAAGAGGTTCCAGAAGCCCCAAGGCATATTAAACCCAAGCCGCTGCCCCAATGCATTCAGGGCCACAGCCGTTTCCACTTGCGCGCCGACTTCCTTTGTCATGTCGACAAAATCGTTGATGGTGCAGAAATGGATATTGGGCGTGTCGTACCAGCTATAGGGCAGTTCTTCCGTCACCGGCATGCGGCCATTGACCAGCAGCGAAGCGCGCATGCGCCAATGGCCGAAATTCGGGAAGGATACGATAGCCTTTTCGCCGATACGCAGAAGTTCGCTTAAAACATTCTTCGGATTGCGCGTGGCCTGCAATGTCTGCGACAGGATTACATAGTCAAAGCCGTCATCGGGATAATATTTCAGATCGCTGTCCGCATCGCCCTGAATGACCGAAAGACCGCGCGCCACGCATTCATTGACACCCTTCTGCGACAGTTCAACGCCGCGCCCGTCGACATTCTTGGTGTTCTGCAACAACTCAAGCAATTGGCCATCATCGCAGCCAACATCAAGCACCCGTGCGCCGGGGTTGACCAGTGATGCGATGACGTCGAAGTCGACGCGGGTGGTGGTGTTGATGCTCATGGTTGCAAAAGCCCCTTGGCGCGCGCTGCGGAGCGAATGAAACCATTGATGGCCGAAAACATCTCAGGCTCATCCAGCAGGAAAGCGTCATGGCCGCGATCCGTCTCGATTTCAACGAAGGATACGGATGCACCGGCAGCATTCAGCGCATGGGCAACGGTGCGGCTTTCGCTTGTCGGGAACAGCCAGTCGCTGGTGAAGGAGACAATGCAGAACCGTGTCTTTGACCCGGCAAAGGCCTCGGCCAGCCGCCCCTGATGCTCCGCCGCCAGATCGAAATAATCCATGGCGCGGGTCATATAGAGGTAGGAATTGGGATCGAAACGATCGACGAATGACATGCCCTGATGGCGCAGATAGCTTTCGATCTGGAAATCTGCATCAAAACCAAAGGTCACATTCTGCCGGTCCTGCAGGTTGCGTCCGAATTTGCGGTGCAGGGCCGTTTCCGACAGATAGGTGATATGCGCCGCCATGCGGGCCACGGAGAGGCCTTTGCGCGGGATGGTGCCTTGTTCCAGATAGCGGCCTTCCTTCCACTCAGGGTCCGCCATGACTGCCTGACGGCCTACTTCATGGAAGGCAATGTTCTGCGAGGAGTGCCGGGCACCGGTGGCAATGGCAACAGCAGAAAAAACCCGGTCGGAATGGCTGGATGCCCATTCGAGCACCTGCATGCCGCCCATGGACCCGCCGACGACAGCAAACAACTGTTTTATGCCGAAATGGTCGACCAGCATCGCTTGTGCCCGCACCATATCGGCAATGGTGATGATCGACAGATCAAGCGCATAGGGCGCGCCCGTGGCGGGATTGATAGAGGCTGGGCCTGTGGAGCCAAGACAGCCGCCAAGCACATTGGAACAGATAACGAAGAAACGGTCCGTATCCACAGGCTTGCCGGGTCCCACAAGCGTCTCCCACCAGCCATTCTTGCCGGTCACAGGATGAACGTTTGCCACATGCTGGTCGCCTGTTAGCGCATGGCAGATGAGGATGGCATTCGACTTGTCTGAATTGAGCTCACCGTAGCTCTGATACGCGATGCGGAATGGTGAAAGCACAACACCGCTATCGAGACGCAACGGCTTGTCGGCGCCAAAATCCACCACAGGACTATGGGGATTTGTCGCTTCCTGACTTCTCTGGTCGTTACCGGCGGGCGCTTTGTTTGGCTTGGTCATGTTCACATGGTTATATCTTTATGGGTGGTTAGCTATGGTCGCGCTACCCGCAAAGTCAATGGTTTCTTTGATTTTCGAGGCCGCGTGTCGCAAGTTGGGCTCGACATCGGGCCTATTGGCGGTTATGCCCCGTGACTTGAGCCTTTCCTGTTTGGACAGAAAAGGCGCGCCTGCGATGACCATCGATTTCAACGATGCTACGGATCTTGAGAATCATGACAACCACATTGAAAGACACGCGTCCTACTCCGAAGCCCGGTATTCTTGATATTGCCGCCTATACGCCCGGCAAGGAATCGGCCCCCGGCGTTGCCAAGGTCTATAAGCTCTCTTCCAATGAAACTCCTCTGGGCGCGAGCAAGCACGCGACCGAGGCCTATCATGCTGCCTCTGAGCGCCTTGAAATCTATCCGGATGGTCAGGCTGCGCTGCTCAAGAAGGCAATTGCCGATGTTCATGGCCTGAACGCCGATAATATTCTGTGTGGCAATGGCTCGGACGAACTGCTTGGCCTGTTGTGCCAGACCTATCTCGCACCGGGTGATGAAGCCATTTATACCGAGCACGGTTTCATGGTGTACAAGATTTACATCATGGCCGCTGGTGCAACGCCGGTTATCGCCAAGGAAAAGAATGAGCAGGCGGAAGTCGACGCCATTCTTGCCGCGGTGACACCGCAGACCAAGATCGTGTTCCTCGCCAATCCGAATAACCCGACCGGCACCTATATTCCGTTTGGAGAAGTGCGGCGTCTGCATGCGGGCTTGCCAAAGAATGTACTGCTCGTGGTCGATGCGGCCTATGCGGAATATGTGCGCCGTAATGATTACGAAGCCGGTGTCGAACTCGTTTCGTCATTTGAAAACGTCGTGATGACCCGCACCTTTTCGAAGATCCATGGCCTTGCAGCCCTGCGTATCGGCTGGATGTTCGCGCCAGCACATGTCATCGATGCTGTTAACCGCATCCGTGGTCCGTTCAACCTGAATTCCGCCGCTATCGCTGCCGGTGCTGCGGCTATCCGCGACCGCGCGCATGTGGATAAGGCAGTCGCTTTCAACGAAAAGTGGTTGCCATGGCTAACGGATGAACTGTCGGCACTGGGCCTGCGGGTAACACCGTCGGTTGGCAATTTCCTGCTCGTCCATTTTCCTGACGGTGCGGCGAAGTCAGCGGAAAAGGCCGATGCCTATCTCACCAGTCGAGGCTATATTTTGCGCCGCGTTACGGGCTACGGATTCCCGAACGCGTTGCGCCTTACCATTGGGTCCGAGGAAGCCAATCGCGGCGTAGTCGCTGCACTCTCCGAATTCATGAAGTAGCAAATGTCTAAAATTCATTTCGATACAATTGCACTGATCGGCATTGGTTTGATCGGTTCGTCGCTGGCGCGCGTCATCAAACGCGAAGGTCTGGCGGATCACATCGTCATCTCAACCCGCAGTGAAAGCACGCTGAAACGCGCAGAGGCGCTTGGCCTTGGTGACAGCTACGTCCTCGACAGTGCGCAGGCCGTCGGGAATGCTGATCTCGTCATCATTTCCGTGCCCGTCGGTTCATCCGGTGCCGTTGCCAAACATATTGCCGGATCGCTGAAACCGGGTGCAATCGTCACCGATGTCGGTTCGACCAAGGGCTCGGTTATCGCGCAGATGCAGCCGGAGCTGCCTGCAAACGTCCATTTCATTCCGGGCCACCCACTGGCGGGTACGGAATATTCAGGCCCGGATGCGGGCTTTGCCGAACTCTTCTCCAATCGCTGGTGCATCCTGACCCCGCTAGAGGGGACTGATCCTGTGGCGCTCGACCGGCTGACCAAATTCTGGGAAGCCTGTGGTTCGCGTTTGGATACGATGGATCCCACGCACCATGACCGGGTGCTGGCTATCGTTTCACACCTTCCGCACATCATTGCCTACAACATTGTCGGCACGGCAAGTGATCTGGAAGAAGTGACCAATTCGGAAGTGATCAAATATTCCGCTTCCGGCTTTCGCGATTTCACCCGCCTCGCGGCTTCAGACCCGACCATGTGGCGCGATGTGTGCCTGCATAACAAGGACGCAATCCTTGAAATGCTGGCGCGGTTTTCCGAAGATCTCGCTTCATTGCAGCGGTCAATCCGTTGGGGTGATGGCGACGCGCTGTTCGATCTCTTCACCCGCACCCGCGCTGTCAGACGTGGGATTATCGATGCGGGTCAGGAAGTGGATGCGCCTGATTTTGGTCGGCAAAAGGCGAGTGCTTCAGGTTCTTGATGTAGTGAGGATGTAGGCATTGGCTGCATGACTGTGGTGCTTGGTGCACAAGCTCAGGAAGCTCGCCGGTGCTTTACCAGCGCTCCGGCGTTGATTTGAGGTGTTCACCCCCCTCTGTCCTGTCGGACATCTCCCCCACAAGGGGGGAGATCACATTGACATGAACGCTTTCCCACAACAGGAAACGTTGCAGATTGTGCAAAGGCGGCAATACAGCTGATCTCCCCCCTTGTGGGGGAGATGTCCGACAGGACAGAGGGGGGTGAAGTATCGCAGCCAACCTCTTTACCCTCACAATGAAGGCAAGCGCCCGATACTGATGAAGCCCACCGACATCTTCCCGTTTTTCACCGTGACGGGAAGGGTTGGGGCGCCGCTTGCGTCCTTTGGCACAAAGGCCATGGCCTGCACCACGGATGAAATGATCTTTTCCTGACCGGGGAGCACGGACTTGACCGTACTGGCAACGCTTTCAGGATTGCGCATGGTTATCTTGAAATCACCGCTGATACGGCCATCATCTGCAACGGAAAACGGTCCTGAAATAGCAATGCCGCTACCATCGGGCAAAGCGAGATCAACACGGCGCAGCATGCCGGACTGTCCGCGCAGGACCGACAGATCGCGTTCCGGCTTGCCGATCAGGGCAAAACCGTTTGCCAGCTGGATATCGGCTGCGCCAGTCAGTTCCGGCAAAGGCTTGTCGTAAACGGTGTTGTCGGCAATTTTCAGGCTGCTGAAAGACAGGGCGATGTCCATAACAGGCTCGATGGCGCGGAAATGCAGCTGGCCATCCTTCAGCGTTGCCAAGGGTGTAGCTGCACCAGCTGGATTGTGCTGGTTGATCACGACATTGCGCCCCTCAACCGAGAGACGGCGCGGGATCGGCTTATCAAGCCGAACGCTCGATTTGAGATTGTCCCAATTCAGATCAAGCGGTGCCATACCCGGCACGCTGACCGAGGCAGGGCTGTCAACCTCGCTGACGATGTGGAATGGCGCATAGATCTGCGCGGCCGAGCGAAAAGCACCCGTATGAACTGAGACATTCTTGGCCTGATCGACCCATGAAACGCTGGAGCAGTTGAGGCCAAGGCGGAAAGGATAACCACTGGCCCCGGCATTTTCGCAGGCGGCATTGATGCCCTTGGCTTGCAGACCGGCAATATTGGTGGCAACGCGCGTTTCCAGCATATTGGCGAGATAATACCATCCACCCGTATAGAGCAGGCCAACGATGACGATACCTGCGGCAAGGAAACGGATGCGCCTTCCGGCATTGTAGCTTTTGTCTGATGTCCTTGACGTCATGGTCCGTGTCTCGCTATCGGTCAGTAAAGAAGCTTCGCATCGAAGCACAGCTATCAGGACGGATATGGGCGATTTTTGGGTCTTTGGCTATGGTTCTCTCATGTGGAAGCCCGGCTTTGCACATGTTGAAACGATGCATGCGCGGCTTCATGGCTACCGGCGGGCGCTTTGCGTGCATTCCTATGTGCATCGCGGAACGCCAGAGCGTCCCGGACTGGTGCTTGGGCTTGATCATGGCGGTTCATGTCTCGGCCTCGCCTTCCGGGTTCCCGGCGATCTCGAAGAGGAGGTGGTCGCCTATCTGCGCGAGCGGGAACTGGTGACGAATGTTTATCTGGAAAAGCGGCTGGCGGTGCGTCTCAAAGACGGGCGCAAGGTCGAAGCGCTGACCTATGTGGTCGACCGCAAACATGTGCAATATGCCGGCGCGTTAACCGTGGAGCAGGCTGCAGCCATCGTGCGCGGTTCGGTTGGCCAGTCAGGCCGCAACGAGGACTATGTGCACAGCACGCTGGAGCACATGCGCAAAATGAATATTCGTGACCACTGGTTTGAAACGCTGGTGGCTGCAGTTGATAGCAAGCAGGGATAGGTGCAAATTTAGGGTGCTTGGTTCTTGGTGCGTGGTTCGACAAGCTCACCATGAGGGAGGGGGGTGATGAAGGCGAGCCAAGTTCTGCAATGTCTGCGATTAGCCTTGCATCCTCACTCTCCCTCATGGTGAGCTTGTCGAACCACGAACCACGCCCCCCACCAAGAATTGCACATGCAAGGTGGGTTCATCCCCCACTCAGATCGTCACCCCAAGTTCCTTCAGCCGCTGCACTGCTGTTGGCGGCATAGGCGGTGGATTGTCAGACCGTGCGGCTTCAATCAACAATTCATCACAGGCGGCTTCCGTCACCTCCTGCAGCTTTCGCAGGAAGGCCTCCGCATCCAGACCCGGTTGGATCGGGGGCAGGATGCGGCAGCGGATTGTGCCGGGAAAGCGCCGGAACTTGCGGCGCGGCCAGTATAGACCGGCGACATGGGCAATCGGCAAAACAGGCACACCAAGTTCGCTGTAGATATGCGCCACGCCATATTTATAGGCGGGCGGTGCGCCGGGGGCCGTGCGTGTGCCTTCCGGATAGATCATCAGCTGGCGTCCTTGCGAAACCGCGTCCCGCGCACCCCGGACAGCCGCCTTCATGGCAACGGAGCGCTTGCCCCGGTCAATCGGCACCATCTTCATCTTGAGAATGTACCAACCGAACAGCGGTATCCACATCAACTCGCGTTTGAGGATGTAAACCGGATCGGCAATCTGCGGCAGGAACGCGTAGGCATCCCAGAAGGACTGGTGCTTTGGGGCGCAGATATAGGGACCGTCAGGGATATTCTCGAGGCCTTCGACCACATGATCAGTGCCCGCCAGTACCTTCTGCAACCAATGGTTGGACTTCGCCCAGTTCTTCGGCACGCTCCACGCATTTTTGCGGGGGCTGAGGAAATAGTAAGGGGTGAATATAATCATCTGAACAATCAGATTGATATAAAAGGCGATGTTGAAAACAATTGATCGGATGATCGTCATGGGGGTCCCGGTCATGGCGGTTGGATAGGTCTTCGTTACAGCAAGTTGACCTCGCCGTGAACCACTATCAGGCGTCTTTGACCCAACGGACGAGGGTTTGTGTGACAGCCGATAGATTATCCGGCAGAGCCGACCGAATGACAGCACCAAGATATTTTACATATTCGACCACAAGCACGCGCACCACCTGACCACGGGCCAGCCAGTCGCCGTTGCGCAAATCGCTGTTGACGATGGGGTAGGGGATGAATTCGATATCCTGCGAGGCGCGTCTGAGTTCAACCAGCGTGCGGGGCATGTGGTAATTATTGGTGACCACGATGACGCGGCTATAGTGATTGGCCTTGGCCCATTTGATGCTTTCGGATGCATTGCCGATTGTATCCATGGCGGATCGGTCGATATCGACGCAGCATTCAAACAGGGTGGCATCGCCGCGCGTCACACGCTGCAATTCGCCGCGTTTGGTCGAAGGATGCACGCCGCTGATGAAAAGCCGCTCGCCACGTTTGTTCTTGAGGAGATCGAGAGCGCCTTCAATGCGCGAATAGCCACCGGTCAGGACGACAATACCATCCGCCGGTTCAACCAGATCCGGTGTCTGCATGGTGCTGACATGATCGCTGAAAACAATGAAGCCGCCGAGGAAAAGGCCGAGCGCCAGAACCCCGAGCAAAAAGAATGGCCGGGCAATCCGCTTGCGCAGCGCAGACGCGATCCCACCTGTGCGGCCTTCTGGGCCTGCGGGTGGTTGATTGCTGCTGTCGTTCGCGCCTTCCATTTTCGGGTCACGCATTGCCTTGTTCGTGGGTCATGTTACCGGGAGCTTATAGGCCTTGCCGGCAAACCTCCCCTAAATTTTTGTCGTCAAATTGAATCGAATCGGCGGGGTTCAGTTATCGTGACTTTCGCCAGCCCTTCCATCAACCTGCCGCAAATGCGCTATGACTGTCATTCGTGTTGTAATCATGGTCAAAACACTGACTGCAAGTATGATCAGGACGACGCCGGTATAGCCGCCCGAACCGATGGAAAAGTTGCCAAACAGGGCTGTGGCCTGATCGGCTTCCGGGGTTGCCAGATTACGCGACGACCACCAGCCGATGATCAGGAAGATCAAAATGGCCAGCGCACCGCCGCATAAAGCGCCTTTCAGGGCAGTCCAGAAAAAATGCCGCTCGAATTGCCGCGCGACGAATTTCTGTTCCGCGCCGATAAAATGCAGCACTTCGATGATGTGACCATTACCGGCCATGGCGCCGCGCGTGGCAAAAATAACCGTCAGAACCGTCGCTGCGACCACCAGTCCAAGCACTGCCATGCCGATCAGAACCGTGGAACGGGCCATGGAGACAAGCCGGTCGACCCAGTTGCGGTGATCATCGAAACTGGCGCCGGGAACGTTTTTCACAAGCTCGCTGCGCAGTGTGGCAAAATCCGGCGGGGAGGCTTCATCAAGGCTCACAACCACGAGCCGGGGAACCGGCAGATCATCAATGTTAAGCCCGGTGCCGAGCCATGGCTCCAAGAGCCGTGCCGTTGCCGCGCGGTCAATCACACGGGTTGATTTAACCCCGGCAAAGCCTTCTGCCAGCTTGCTTGCCTGCACCAGCAGCTTTTCCATGTCCTGTCCCTCGACAGGGCGGATCTGGATGGTGGCTTCAGTGGAAATCTGGCTTTGCCATGTGGCGGCTGTCGATTGGACAAGGCTGACCGCTCCAATGGTCAGGCAGGCGAGGAATGTCATGATGGCGATGACAATCATCAGCGCATGACCGACGACGTTACCCGCCGGGACAATTGGCGCTTGACCCGTCTTGCCACGCACAAACTCTATTGCCCGGTCCATGAGATCGAGGGCCAGTACCCGGAGGCGGGCGACATCAATCATAAATATCGAGCCTCCCCTGATCCAGAATCATGCGCCGGGCATTGACCTGATCCATAAGGGTGAGATCATGAGTGGCGATGACAACGGCCGTCCCGGAACGGTTAAGCTCGCCGAACAGGCGAAGCAGGCGGCGGGCCAGCGGCGGATCGACATTGCCTGTTGGCTCGTCGGCCAGCAGGATTTCCGGCTGGTCGATGAGCGCGCGTGCGATGGCGGCGCGCTGCTTCTCGCCGCCCGACAGAACAGGCGGCAGAACATGCATCCGCTCGCCCAGGCCGACCCAGTGCAGCAGCTCTTCGACCTCGGCGCGATAGGTCGCCTCTTCCTTGCCGCGCACCCGCAGTGGCAGGGCGACATTCTGATAGGTCGTCATATGATCGAGCAGACGGAAGTCCTGAAACACCACACCGATCCGGCGGCGCAGCATCGGCATTTCTTTCGATGAAATGGTGGCAATATCCTTGCCGAAAACCGTGATAAGGCCGCGTGTGGGCTTGAGGGTCATGAACAGCAGACGCAACAGCGAGGTCTTTCCAGCGCCCGAAGGGCCGGTCAGAAACTGGAACGAGCGGGGTGAAATATGGAGGCTGACATCACGCAGAACCTCCGGGCCCATCCCGTATCGTAAACCGACATTCTCAAAACGAATCAAGCGAGACTTTCCAAGTTTTTCATCCAAGCGTGTTTTATTCAGCGCGGACGGATTTGACCACCCATCAATCGCCGCATCGGTTCGTCGAAACATTAATTATTGAGCGGTAGATTTGGGCCATGATTCGGAGGAACATGACTGCAACATGGCAGAGCGACCGGAAAATGCATGATTGCACGATTTAAAACGACCAGCGGCGATTGCGCCTCGCATATCGGACCCTCCCTCCACTTCGACAAAGGCGGAGCGGAAGATGCAATGTATGAGTCACTGTCGCCCCAGATTTTACAAGGCATGCCATTAGCAGGATCACCTGCAAACAATCGTATGGCAATTCTACAAAAGTCGCAGCAGGCGGATGCGCGCATGCCCGGCTTTGCCTACTGGCTGCTGGTACTGCTGGTTGCCGCGTCAACCTTCTGGATTTGCGGCGGATATGTATTGTTCAGCCCGCCATATAGCGTCAAGCCGCATGTATCAGGGTCAACAGCGCTTGATCTGTCGCAGCAACGCTATTCCGTCACCGGGCATTGATTTCCTTTCCAACAGTCGTTCAGCTTTTGCTTTTCTGGCTGATATCGGGCTATAGGGAGCCTCACTTGTCGGAAAATCAGGAAAAGTTGCATGCCGAAGGTTGGCGAGAAAAATATCGATGTTCTGTTCAGCGCCGAGACGATTGCCGCGCGCAATCTTGAGCTTGCCGAGGACATCGTCGCAAAGCATTTCGACAATCTGCTTGTCATCTCGATCCTCAAGGGATCGTTTATTTTCGCCGCCGATCTGATCCGCGCCATGCATGATGCGGGTGCCGAGCCCGATGTGGAGTTCATCACCGTCTCCAGCTATGGCAAGGGCACGGAGAGCAAGGAAGTGCGGCTCTTGCGCGATATTGACAGCGATGTGCATGGCCGTGACGTGCTTCTGATCGACGATATTCTGGAATCAGGCAAGACGTTGAAATTCACGCGCGAACTGATGCTGGAACGCGGCGCGCGCAGCGTTTCCATTGCTGTTCTGCTCGATAAGAGCGTGAAGCGCAAAACCGATATCGAAGCGGATTTCAAGGGCTTTGAATGCCCTGATTATTTCGTTGTCGGTTATGGCATGGATGTCGGGCATTCGTTCCGGCAGTTACCCTATGTGGGTGTCGTGCGCGACTGATCCCGGTCAATCGAATTTCAGCAGACGTTCCAGATAGTCCTTTTCCATCTGCGGGCTGAGCGCATTGCCGAGCCTTTGGCGGATTGCATCAAGAATTTGTTTGGCGCGCTGGATATCGGCTTCGCCGGGGAGCATGGGCCTGTCGACATCGGAATAGGAACTGGTGCCGTCCTTGCCTTGCGGGCGTCCCAGGGGATCGAGGCCGCCTTGCTCGCCTTTGCCCTTGCCCGTCTGCCCCATGGCCTGCATCTGCTTCATCATGTCCTGACCGCCCTTGCGCAGGGAATCAAGCGCATTGCTCTGCTGGTCAAGTGCCTGTCCGCTGTCCGCATCGCCGAGTGATTTTTTGGCTTCACCCATGGATTTACCGGCGTCGCCGAAATCCTTGTTGGGGGTAATGCCCTGACCGTTCAGATCATCCATCAGCTGCTGAAGGTCCGACTGAAGCTTGCCCTGACCTTCCTGCAGGCCCTTGAGTGCCTTGGCAATCTCTTCCTCGGACATCTGGCCCTGCTGGCCATCCTGCCCCATCTGGCCATTGTCCTGCATCATGCCGTTCTGGCGTTGCTGTTCCAGCCGGTGCGTCTCATTCATTGTTTGCTGCTGGCGCCGCATCAGGTCGCCGAGTTTGTTCATCTGCTGCTTCATTGAATCGCCCTGGCCATCTTTGCCCTGAGCCTGACGCATCTGCAGATTGTTCAGCATGTCATTGAGCTGCGAGAGCAATTGCTGGGCCTGTTCCTTCGAGCCCTGCTTGGCCAGTTCTTCGATCTGCTTGAGAATCCGGTCAATATCCTCCTGCCGCAGCTCGCGCGCATTGGGATCGGCCTGCGCCATCTTCGGGTTGCGCTGCGCCTGCTGGGCAAGCTCGCGCATATATTTGCTCATGGCTTTGCGCAGATCGGCCATGCGTTTTTCGATTTCCTCGGGGCTGGCATTCTGCTCGATCGCCTGCCGCAATGCTTCCTGGGCCTCGCGCAGGCTGCGTTCCGCTTCGGAGAGTGCTCCATCTTCAATACCGCGTGCCACCTGCCACATATAGGCAACGACATCGCGCAACTGATCATCGCTGCGGGCAATGTTCAAACGCGAGCGGATGCTGCGCAGGGCCAGATAATGGGTCGGGTTCTTGATGGTTTCCTCAGGCCAGAGGGTGATGGCATCCAGCATGTTGAGCACATCAGGCTTGGTATTGGCATTGAGGGCAAGAATACGCCGCTGTTCCACGACAGCGCGGGCCAGTGGATTGGAGAATGGCCGCTCCGGCATGACCCAGGTTCTGGTTTCGCTTCTGGCTTCCTGTTTGGCATCATCAACTGCAAGAAGGGTTATGCGGATTTCCGATCCGGCCCAGACATGCTCGGTGAGGTCCTTGGTCGTCTTGGTGTCGCCGCCTTGCGCGCCGCGTTTTGGAAGGCTCAGCGGTATTTCAGGGGCGGCATAAAGCGGGCGTGCATTCTTGGCGGGTGGCGCGATCTGTTCGACCTTCGCCTGCGCACTGGCAGCGCCGTAATCGTCCTTGATCTCGTATGTCAGCTCCATCGTGCCATTGACGGCGCTTGACGGTTCCTTGGTAAAGCGGATCGTTGGCGGCTGATCCGGCAGAACTGTAAATGCCCATTCGGAATCGACATTGTTGCTGTCAGTCAGCTTGATAGCGGTGTTGGTCTCAAGCGCCACTTCGAAATTGCGCGGCTGGTCCTTGGCAGCTGTGGCCTCTTCCGGCTTTGCCGCGTCCTTGACGGCGACCTCAGTAGGCTTGCCATCAGGCAGGGTCTTCGTGACTTTCTCCGAGCCGGTGCCGCCGATAATACGAATAACCAGCGTGCTGTTCTGCGGAACAGTGAACTGCTTTTCCTGATTGTTGGCAGCCGAGGTGAGAAAAACCGGGGGGCGGCCCGTATAGCGCGGCGGCGTAACCCAGGCATCGATGCGAGGCGGCAAGGCATTGCTGGCGCTATGGCTTTTGAATGCATCGCTGAGGCGTCCACCGAGCGGACCACCGGAAAAAGCGAAGGCGATAACGAGGAGCAATCCGACAACGGCCCGCAGGCCCCAAGGGTCGATTTCCGGAATATTCGTGCGTGGCAGCCCGCTTCTCAGACCCTTGATGCGCTCTGCCATGCGCCTGCGGTGCTCGTCCCACAAGGCTTGCGCGAACGGATCATCCTTGCTCGTCGCTATCGTTTCCGACTGGACGGCAATGGGCTGGTGATCAAGTGTGTTGACGTCTTCGAGATGACGGCTGACTTCCGCATGATCAGGCAGGCGGAATTTCAGCAGGATATAGAGGCAGGCCGGCAGTGAGAGCACGAACAGCGCCAGCAATCCAAGCCGCGCCAGATCGGGCAGGCTGCGGAAAATGCCGAACCAGGCAAAGATCACGAACAATGCGATGACAAGCAGTGTCGGCAGGATCAGCGGCCAGAGCCGTTCAAAGGCGAGGGTCAACCACGCGGACAAGCGAAGGCGATCGATATTCTTGAAAATATCGAACCTGACCCTTTCAGCGTCCCGTTGGTCCGGGTGTTGACCGGTCATCCTCACTCCATCTCGTCAACTGCATGAATCTTTATGACGCGTTGACTTAACCTTGAGAATACCACTCATCGTGGCAAAGGCGAGGCCTTGGCGCAAAAAGCTGTTCACCGTTGTGTGTATGCCGGTGCTCTAAAGCCAGTCGGGTATCGAATCGAGGCCTATCAGTTCCTCGTAGCTCGTGCGCGGGCGCACAACGTGGAACTGGTCGCCGTTCACAAGCACTTCGGGAACGAGCAGGCGGGTATTGTAGGTGCCTGCCTGAACCGCGCCATAGGCTCCAGCCGTGCCAATGGCAATCAGATCGCCGGGCGCTGGACGCGGAAGGTCGCGGTCAAGCCCGATATAATCGCCGGTCTCGCAAACCGGGCCGACCACATCGCCGCGAATGCGTGGATGGCTTGGCGTTGCTTCCTTGACCGGACGGATCGTGTGGAATGCGTCATAGAGTGTTGGCCGGATAAGGTCATTCATCGCCGCATCGACAATGATGAAATTGCGCGCATCACCCTCTTTGACGAAAATGACTTCACTGACCAGAATACCCGCATTGCCGACGATCAGGCGTCCCGGCTCGAAAATCGTCTTCAGCCCCAGCGGCTTGATATGCTTGGTAACGATGGCCGCATAGGCATCGGGCAGGGGTGGTGGGTTGTTGTCGAAGTGGTAGGGAATGCCGAGGCCGCCGCCGAGATCGACATGGTTGATATCATGGCCGTCGGCTTTGAGATTGCCGACCAGCTGTGCGAGCAGGGCAAAGGCATCGTCAAACGGTTCCAGATCGGTGATCTGGCTGCCGATATGCATATCAACGCCCCGGACCTTGAGACCGGGCAGCTTTGCCGCACGGGCATAGACGGAACGCGCCTTGGCCAAGGGAATGCCGAACTTGTTCTCGGACTTACCTGTCGAAATCTTCTTGTGCGTCTTGGCGTCCACATCGGGATTGATACGCAGCGACACCGGCGCGATCTTTCCCGCTGCAACGGCCCGGCTGGAGAGAAGCTCCAGCTCCGGCTCGGATTCCACATTGAAGCAGTGAATCCCGGCACTGAGCGCAAAGTCCATTTCGCCCGGCTTCTTGCCAACGCCCGAAAAGACGATCTTGCTGGCTGGGATGCCCGCTGCGAGCGCACGGCGCATTTCGCCTTCCGACACCACATCGGCACCGGAGCCGAGACGTGCAAGGGTTTTCAGCACGGCCTGATTGGAATTGGCTTTCAGCGCATAGCAGACCAGTGCATCCATTTCGGCAAAGGCTGCGGCGAACACCTTGTAGTGCCGCTCGATGGTTGCCGTCGAATAGCAATAGAAAGGGGTGCCGACCGCCTTGGCGATATCGGGAATGCTGACGTTCTCGGCATGGAGAACGCCGTCCTTATAATCGAAATGGTTCACGAAAAATCAGCCTAGATTATCGAGTCGAGGAAAAAGCGCTTGTCTTCAACGGGTGGTTTGGCAGGTTTGGCCTCGCCCGGTGCCGGTGCGGTTACCGATGCTGGCGGCAGTTCAAGCGGGCCCTTGCGGCCACAGGCCGATACCGCGCTTACGATTGCAACCGCCATCAGAATTGTCGTGAGGTAAGAACGGCTTCTCATAGATTTTGATCCTGTCGTCCGGAAATATGTTGTCCTGTCTAACGTATGGGAACGCTATTTGCATCCCCCATCGTCAGACTTACGATTTCGTGATGCGTTTTTGCCAGAACTTGATCTGTTTGCGAACCTGTTCTGGAGCCGTGCCGCCATAGGATTTGCGGCTGCGCACGGATTTGTCCACGGTCAGATAGCCAAACACCGCATCGGTGATCCCAGGGTGGATGCCTTTCAAGTCATCAAGCGTCAATTTACCAAGCTCGGCTTTCTTCTGTTCGGCAAGCGCCACGGCACGGCCGGTCACATGATGTGCCTCGCGGAACGGCAGGCCAAGCTCGCGCACCAGCCAGTCGGCAAGATCGGTCGCCGTTGAATAACCGGAGCCTGCAGCCTTCTTCATGGCCGCAGTGTTGATAGTCATATCGCCGACCATGCCGGTCATGGCGGCCAGCGCCAGTTCAAGCGTTTCGGCGGCGTCGAAAACGGCTTCCTTGTCTTCCTGCATGTCCTTGGAATAGGTCAGCGGCAGGCCTTTCATAACAGTCAGCAACCCGACCAGCGAGCCGGTGATACGGCCTGTTTTGGCACGCACCAGTTCGGCGGCATCGGGGTTTTTCTTCTGCGGCATGATGGACGAGCCGGTGGAGAAGGAATCCGACAGGCGCACAAAGCCGAATTGCGGTGTCGACCAGATGACGATTTCTTCGGCGAGCCGCGAAAGATGGGTTGCGGCAATCGCCGCCAGCGACAGGAATTCCAGCGCGTAGTCGCGGTCGGATACGCTATCGAGCGAGTTGCGGGTCGGCTCACGAAAGCCGAGTTGTTTCGCCGTCATATGCCGGTCGATGGGAAAACCTGTTCCGGCAAGCGCTGCAGCACCGAGCGGGGACTCGTCCATACGTTCGATAGCGTCCTTCACCCGGCTCAAATCACGGCCGAACATTTCCACATAGGCCATGCAGTGATGGCCGAAGGTGACGGGCTGTGCCGTCTGCAGATGGGTGAAGCCGGGCATCAGTGTTGCCGCATGTTCTTCGGCGCGCTTCAGGAAGGCTTCGATGAGCTTTTTCAGCGCGGCCGCTGTTCGTTGCAATTCTTCCTTGACCCACAGGCGGAAATCGACGGCAACCTGATCATTGCGCGAACGGGCTGTATGCAGGCGGCCAGCCGGTGCGCCGATGAGTTCGGCAAGGCGCGACTCGACATTCATGTGAATGTCTTCAAGTTTGCGTGAGAAAACGAACTTTCCGCTCTCGATTTCTGACAATATCGTGTTCAGGCCCTTTGCGATCTTGTCGTGATCATCAGCTGCGATTATGCCGGTTTTCGCAAGCATGGCAGCATGAGCAAGAGAACCGGCGATATCCTGGGCATAGAGTTTCTGGTCAAAACCGATGGAAGCGTTGATTTCTTCCATAATGGCAGCTGGACCCGAGGCAAAACGGCCTCMCCACATTTCATTGCTGTTTTTCTTGTCGGACATTGTAAACCTTGGGTGAGCCTTTGGTGAACCGGGGTGGATAGACGGAAAGTGTAAAATATGAGCGACGGCAACGAACCACAGAAAACCACGTCAGGCGGCAACAGGAAAATCATTCTTCTTGCTGCGCTCGCAGGCATAGTTGCCGGTGCGGTTGGGGTATACGTGATGGAGCGGCCTTCTGGCAACATTGTTGCCGGAACAAACACGACCGATCAATGCACAGCCAAGACCGATGCAGCCAAGAAGATCGATGCGGCAGCCACTGGCGCCGTTGCCGCCATGCGCGGAGCCGAGAAGCCGCAATCCATGTCGGCGCTTTCCTTCACCGGTCCCGATGGCAAGCCGATGCGGCTGGCGGATTTCAAGGGCAAGACCATCCTCGTCAATCTCTGGGCCACCTGGTGCGCGCCCTGCCGTGAGGAAATGCCCGCGCTTGATGCGCTGCAAACCAAAAAGGGCGGCGATAATTTTCAGGTCGTGACGATCAATATCGATACGGGCGACGATCAGAAGCCGAAGGGCTTTTTGAGCGATATCGGCGTGAAGTCCCTGACGCTTTATCGCGATCCCACCATGGGTGTGTTCAATGAGTTGAAGCGCAAGAATCTGGCATTTGGCCTGCCGGTGACGATGATCGTCGACAAGGACGGCTGCCAGATCGCCGCAATGAATGGTCCTGCACCATGGGAAAGCGATGATGCTGCCAAACTGATCGATGCGGCGATATCGGCGCAGTAGTCTGAGAGCCGTTCTTTGCCAACAGGCTTGAACATGCAGCGTGGTTCGACACGCTGACCATGAGGGAGAGCGGTGGATGCAACGATAATCGTAAAGATTGCAGATCACAGGGCTGCGGAACTTGACACCCTGCAATCCTCACTCTCCCTCATCCTGAGCTTGTCGAAGGGCGCGACAACGGTTCTGCAATCAACATATTAAGCTTCCCTATTGCCACGCCCGCTTTTGCGTCTGGCTATTGAAAGGTGGGAAAGACGGGCGATCCAAAGGGGAACGCGTAAGTCTTGGCATTGGTAGTGTAGTTAGTGCGTTCCCCGGAGATTTTCCTGTTTTAACCAAGAAAATAACCGGATCACCCGTCTCGATGACTGGTTTTACCCTTGTGAGATAAAACCTTTCCTCTGCTGTTGGGTTCTCCCCGCAGACGAAATCACCGATCCTTTCCTGACTTCGAAAGTTTTCCGGAGCATTCCCGCCGGAAAGGACACCATCAGAATAAGCGAGGTGGGATGGTGTTGGATAAGTTGGTGTGATTTTTTTGAGAATGGATGGCTGTGTTGATGTGGTTCGTGGTTCGACAGGCTCACCATGAGGGAGAGAGGTGGGTTGCAGGGAGCCAAGTTCTGCAAGCTTTGCGCTGCACTCTTTGCGCTGCAATCTCTGCGATTATCGTTGCATCACCCAAGTCCCTCATGGTGAGCAACTGTGTTTGGGTGTTGATCAGATTTGGTGTTCTAATCTCCATGGTGTGTCGGTTTTGATGATGGCGTTGATGATGACGATGAGTTTTCGCATGATGGCCACAATTGCAACCTTGAAGGGTTTTCCAGCGGCTCTGAGTTTCTGGTAGAAGCGTGCCAGTGGCTGGCTCTTGGCCCTTATGATGGAAAGGCACGCCATGTAGAGGATGCGCCTGATATGAGGGCG